>DAOUCM010000298.1:0-28491 GCA_034431895.1 Anaerolineales bacterium | reverse complement strand
TCAATGATGATGGAGGACTAGCCTATCGTATTTATCCGTTTCTATGCGCTGGCCTGCTCTTCCGTTCAGGAAGCTTTATTCGATTTTCAAAGTGCATTGACTCGTATGGGTCGTTTATTTCCTTGATGTATTCGTTAAAAAAATTCGTTGACGGTATGGCCTGAGAAATACATTAAGTTTTACCAACAGATGCATTATCAGGGGGCAATGTCCCCAAACCGTGACGCTCTCCAGCCTTTTTGGTTCAAGGAGCAGAATGTGAGATATAATCCATTCAACTTTCAACGAGGAGATTGGTGTGACCGATTCACGTATCCGCAACTTTGCCAAAATTTTGGTCGAACGCTGTACGCGCGTCCAGCCGGGTGACCGAGTCGTCATCGAAGCAACTACCGCCGCCGAGCCGCTCATCCGCGAACTTTACATTCAGATTATGGAAAAGGGCGGCATCCCCCACCCCCTGATTGCCTTGCCCGGCACGATGCCCTTCAGCCAGGAGAACTTGTATCTGGCACATGCCAACGATGCGCAATTGGAATTTGTCCCTACGTTCCTGAAATATGCCTATGATCACTTCGAGGGCCGCATCCGCATTCACTCGTCTACCAACACCCGTTCTACCACCAACATAGACCCGGCGCGCATCCAAAAGCGGAACAAAGGCCTGGGCCCCATAACCGAGGCCCAGTTTCGGCGCGGCGCGGAGGGCACGTTCAAATGGGTCACTACACAATATCCCACCGAAGCCTATGCCCAAGATGCGGAGATGAGTCTGGAGGACTACGCCGATTTCGTCTTCCGCGCCAATCACGCCCACGAAGATGACCCCATTGCCTATTGGGATTCGGTCGAGATGGCTCAGCAAAAAGCCGTGGACTGGATGACAGGCCGCGGCCAGGTGGTGTTGCGCGGCCCCAATGTTGATCTGACCCTGTCTGTCAAGGGGCGCACGTTCATGAATTCATGCGGCACACACAACATGCCCGATGGCGAAATCTTCACCGGCCCCGTCGAAGACTCGGTCAATGGTTGGGTGCGTTTCACCTATCCCGCCATCACCAACGGCGTGTCGGTGGAGGGCATCGAACTGACCTTTACCAACGGGCGCGTGCAATCTGCCAAGGCGGACAAGAATCAGGACTTCTTACTGAAGATGCTCGAAACCGACGCCGGCGCGCGTTACCTGGGCGAATTTGCCATCGGCACGAACTTCGAAATCAACAAATTCACTGGCCAAATCTTGTTCGACGAGAAAATTGGCGGTTCCTTCCACATGGCGCTGGGCGCTGGCTATCCAGAGACCGGTTCGAAGAACAAAAGCGCCATCCACTGGGACATGATCTGTGACATGCGCACCGACAGCGAGATCCTGGTGGACGGCGAACTGTTCTACAAGAACGGCGAGTTCGTCTTTGGATAAAAGAACGATTGGCCGATAATGGCTATGCCCTCCAGAAACCGCGCCGCATTGGACGGACATCCTCGGTAGTCACGAAAGCCTCGGCGTCGGTGGCATGGACAATTTCTTCGACAGCGGCGACTTGCTTGCGCCGCACGCTGACGCTCAACATACTGACCGTGCCGTCTTTGCCGCGTGCCGGGATCTCGGTCACTGCAAAACCGTTTTCGCGTAAAGTCTGGGCCAGCGCCACCCCGCGCCGTGAACTAACAATTTGGATGTGGGTATAGCCAATTGCCAGACGTTGTTCGATGAGGATGCCCACCACATTGCCGGTGGCAAAGCCGGCCGCATAGCCGACGATATTGAGCGGGTTATCCAAGTTGCTCAACACCGATGAAAATGCAATCACGAAAATCACCGATTGCAGGAAGCCCAATATCCAGGCCAGTCCTTTGTTGCCGCGCACCACGAACAACATGCGCAGAGTATCGAAGGTCATATCGGTCACGCGCAAGGCAAAAATGCCGAGCGCTCCCAACCAGGCAGGGAGGGAAAGCAAAAAATCCATCTCAACGCCTTACAAGAAGAGTATTGCAAGATTCATCTTGCTTTTACGTTTCAGGTTGTTTGACGGCTGGAACGTACAATCGCTCTACGTACTCTTTCACCATGCGGCGCGTGCTGAATTGCGGCGTGATGGTGCGCAGAGCATTCTTGACATGCTCGAGCCAATCATGGGGGATGCCGTCGGCGCCGCGATCGTAGAAAAGCGGCGTAATTTCGTTTTCCAGGATGGCATACAGGCTGGAAGCGTCAGCCTGGTCTTGAAGTTGGGGCTCTTGTGGATCCTTGTCCTCGCCAATGGCCCAGCCGTTTTTGCCGTTATAGGCCTCACGCCACCAGCCGTCTAAGACAGAGAAATTCAAGCCGCCGTTCAGGGCTGCTTTCATGCCCGACGTTCCCGAAGCCTCCAGCGGGCGGCGGGGGGTGTTGAGCCACACATCCACACCCTGGACAAGGTATCGGGCGATGTTCATGTCATAATCTTCCAGGAAGACCAGCCGCCCGCCCATTTCGGCCCGCTTGACCGTGCGGTAGATTTGCTGAATCAACTGCTTGCCCGGCTCGTCGGCAGGATGCGCCTTGCCTGCAAAGATAATCTGCACCGGCATGTTGGGACGGTTGATGATTTTGAGCAGGCGTTCCACATCGTATAAAATCAGACTGGCGCGTTTGTAGGTGGCAAAACGGCGCGCAAAGCCAATCGTCAGCACATAGGGGTCAATCAACGCGCCAGAGGCCAGCGCCTGCACCGGATGAAAACCGCCCTTCGACCAACGCGCGCGCACCCATTCTTGCATCCGAAAGGATAATTTGCGCTTCAAGTGCGTGCGCACCGCCCATAACTCCTCGTCTGGGATGTCTTCGATTTTCATCCACAGGGCCGGGTCGTCGAGACGTTCCAGCCAGTCGGCGCCAAGATATTGATCGTACAACACGCGCAAGCGGCGCGCCATCCAGTTGGCCGTATGCACGCCATTGGTGATATAGGTAATAGGCACATCGTCTTCCGGCTGCTCAGGCCACAAAAAATGCCACATGCGGCGCGCAACTCGTCCATGTAGTTCGGACACGCCGTTGCGCCCGGCCGAGCAGCGCAGCGCCAGCACGCCCATGCTGAACGACTCGCCCCAAGCCTGTCGGTTACGCGCCAGGTCCACGAACTGGTCGTGGTTCAACCCTAACTGCGGCCATAAGGCAGAGAGATACTTGTCTATCAGCCAGAGAGGAAATTCATCGTTGCCGGCCGGCACAGGCGTGTGGGTGGTAAAGACGTTCTGCTCGCGCGTGCGAGCGAGGGCGTCTTCGAAAGAATGCCCGGCCGCCACCAGTTCGCGCGCGCGCTCCAACGTGAGAAACGCCGCGTGGCCTTCGTTCATGTGCCAGACCGCTGGGTTATAGCCCAAGGCACGCAAGGCGCGCGCACCGCCCACCCCCAGCACCAATTCTTGCATGATGCGGCGGTCGAGGTCGCTCCAGTACAATCGCGCCGTCAAGGTGCGGTCTTCAGGCATATTGGCTTCTAAGTTGGAGTCCAGCAAAAAGAGGGGAACGCGCCCCACCCGCACTTCCCACACGCGCAGCGTCACGGTGCGCTCGGGCAGTTCCACGCTTACCGTCAATGGCAGGCCGGTCTCCTCCATAATGGGCAGCACCGGCAAGTCATCGAAATTCAACGGGTTGTTCAAGGCCTCTTGCCAGCCATCCTCGCTGATGCGCTGGGAAAAATAGCCCTCAGCATACATCAACCCCACGCCTACCAGCGGCAGGCCCAGGTCAGAGGCCTCTTTCAAATGGTCGCCGGCCAGCACACCTAGACCGCCCGAATAAATCGGCAGGGTCTCGTGCAGACCAAACTCCATCGAGAAGTAAGCGACCGGGTTGTGAAGCAACTCCGGGTGAGTCCGATGCGCCCAAGCGTCCGCATGAGTGAGATAAGCGTCGAACAGTTCGAAGACATGGTCGTATAATGCCAGGTACTCATGGTCCTGTGCAACGCCATTGATACGGGCGCGCTCTGCGCTGCGCAACAGGCGGATAGGATTGTGAGACAAGTTTTCCCACAGGTCATGGTCTATGCGCGAGAACAGGCGTTGGGCATTTGGCTGCCACGTCCACCAGAGATTGTAGGCCAGTTCGCCTAGTCGCTGGATGCGGCGGGGCAGGTCGAAATGGTTGGGAATACGGGTATGAAATTCGGTCATAACGCCGCAATCATACCAGCAAATTCGACAACTGGGATTGTGGAATTGGGATTTGAGTTAGAATAGGCGTATGCACACCGTCCAACTTTTTGTCACCTGCCTGACCGCTTCTTTCTACCCTCGAACTGCTGAGGCCATCTTGAGCGTTCTCGGCCGCCTCGGCCTTTGTGTGGACATCCCCGCCGGCCAAACTTGCTGTGGGCAGCCACAGTTCAACGCTGGCTTGCGCGAAGATGCCCGCCAGATGGCGCAGCGCATAATCGAGACCTTCGAAAGGCTTCCGAAATCTTCAGAGCCTTTGGAAGTCTGCCCTATCGTCACCCCCTCGGGTTCGTGCGCCCACATGATTCGCCACAATTACCCCGAATTGTTTGCCGATGATCCATCCTGGCTGGCACGCGCGCAAGCGTTGGCTGCGCGCACCTTTGAGTTCACCGAGTATCTGGTAGATGTATTGGGCGTCACCGATGTTGGCGCGCGTTGGGACGGCGTTTTGACCTATCATCCTTCCTGTCATCTCTTGCGCGGCCTGGGCATCGCCCGCCAGCCGCGAGCGTTGTTAGCCCATGTGCGGGGCGCACAAATCGTGGAACTGCCCGAAGCCGAAGACTGCTGTGGCTTTGGCGGTATCTTCTCGGTGACACATCCCGAGCTCTCGGCAGAGTTCTTGCAACGCAAGATAGGCAACCTGGAAAAATCTGGCGCTCCCACGCTGGTGGCAGCCGACGCGGGTTGTATCATGCACATTGCCGGCGGATTACATCGGCAGGCAAAGCCGCAAAGAGTGGTTCATATCGCCGAAGTACTGGACCACCGATGAAATCAGCCTATGAGTAAACAACACCTTGTCATCCTGCAACCTTCTGGGCGGCGCGGATATGTGGACGAAGGCATGAGCCTGCGCGAAGCCGCCCGCCAACTGGGCGTGGAAATCGAATCGATTTGCGCCGAGAACGCCACCTGCGGTAAGTGCAAAATCGTTGTCGAGGAGGGGACGTTCGAACGCTACGGCATCACCTCGAAGCGGGAGCATCTTTCTCCGCCCAGCGCCGAGGAGATAGACTTCTTCCGGCGGCGCCCCAAGATGATGCAGGCCAACCGCTGGGAAGTGGGTCAGGTGCGGCTTTCGTGCCAGGCAAAAGTGATGGGAGACGTGCTGGTGCAGGTGCCAGAAGAAAGCCGCGGCAACAAGCAGATTGTTCGCAAATCGGCTACTCAGCGCGAAATCGAGATCAAGCCCTCGATTCGGAAATATCTGGTCGAGATGAAGCCGCCCGACCTGGAGCAGCCCTTTGCAGACTGGGAACGCTTATCGCGCGGGTTGGAAGTCTCTATGTCGCTGGTGCGGCGCGGCGAGACAGACTTGCCGAAAGCCACCGATTTGACCATTGATTATCACTGCCTGCGCGGGCTGGCCGATGCGCTGCGCGAAGGCGACTGGAAAGTGACCGTCAGCGTGTGGCAGGATAGGGAAGTCATCCGCGTGCAACCCGGTTATGTCGAGACCAGTTATGGCGTGGCGGTAGACATTGGCTCGACCACCATCGCCCTCTATCTGTGCGACCTGGGAACGGGCGAAATCTTGGCCGCCGAGTCGGAGATGAATCCGCAAATTGTGTATGGCGAGGATGTCATGTCGCGCATCCAATACACCATTGCAGAACCGGAGGGCCTGGAGAAACTGCATAAGGCGGTCATAGGGACGTTGAATGGGTTGTTGAAGCAGGCGGTCAAATCGGCCAATCGGCAGATCAGTAAGTCGGCGGAGGCAGAGGAAAAAGGCGGCCTCACCACCGATGATATTTTAGAGGTGGTTCTTGTAGGCAATACCACGATGCATCATCTCTTGTTGAACCTCCCACCCAAACATTTAGGGCGCGCGCCGTATGTCCCCACCATCCACAAGGCTGTGGACCTCAAAGCGCGCGAGTTGGGCCTGCTGGTCAACCCCGCTGCCAATGTGCATGTCCTTCCGACCATTGCCAGTTTCATCGGCGCGGATACCAGCGGTGTGTTGATTGCCGAGCAGCCGCACAAACAAGACGAGAACTGGCTCATCATTGATGTTGGCACCAACGCCGAACTGGTGTTGGGCAACCGCCATGGGCTGATTTGTACGTCCACGCCCACCGGCCCGGCTTTGGAGGGCGCACATATCGAGTTTGGGATGCGCGCCGCGCCGGGCGCAATCGAACGGGTCGAGATTGATGAGAAGACCCTGGAGCCGCGCTACAAGATCGTCGGTCAGGAAGAATGGAACAAGGGCAAGGCGAAGGGCATTTGCGGTTCGGCCATCATTGACGCGGTAGCGGAAATGGTTCGGGTGGGGATCGTGGACGGTCGCGGCAGATTCAGGCGCGGGGTGGAATCGAGGCGCGTGCGGCAAGGGGAGAACGGCCCGGAGTATGTCATCGCCTGGGCGGCAGAAACATCCATCGGGCGCGACATCCCCATTTCCTTGAAGGACATTCGCCAGATCCAATTGGCCAAGGGCGCGTTGTATGTGGCGGCGCGCACGTTGTTGAAGGCTGCCGGCCTGGAACGCCCCGACAAACTCATCCTGGCGGGTGGTTTTGGGAGTTATATTGACAAGACGAAGGCCATGCTCATCGGCTTGATCCCCGACTTGCCGCTGGAAGATGTATATGCGGTGGGTAACGCCGCCGGCGATGGGGCGCGCATTGCCCTGCTGAACATGGATAAACGCCGCGAAGCGGGCGAGGTGGCGCGCACCCTGCGCCGTTATGAATTGCCGACCGACCCACAGTTCCAAAACCAGTTCATGCTGGCCTTGAACTTTCCGCACATGACCGATCCTTTTCCACATATCGCGCACTTGCTCCCCAATCGGGAAATAGACCCCTTGGCAAAAAAACTGACTTGAGGAGAAAACATGAACAAATTTCTGGAAAGACTGAATGCTGGCGAAATCCTGGTAGCCGATGGAGCCACCGGCACCAATTTGCAAAAAATGGGCATCAAGCCCGGCACGCCGCCCGAAACCCTGGTGATGGACGATCCCGACACCGTCTTGAAATTGGAAACCGCTTTCGTGCAAGCCGGTTCGGATATTATCCTGACCTGTACTTTTGGCGGCACGCGCTTGCGGATGAAAGAATCGAAGTATGCCGAGCGCGCCCCCGAAGTTAACCTGCGCGCTGCCGAATTGGCACGCAAGGCCGCCGCCTCTCGACCCGATGTCCTGATAGCCGGTTCGATGGGCCCTACCGGCGCCTTGATGAAGCCCTTTGGCCCGCTCACCCCCGAAGAAGTGACCGCTGCTTACGCCGAGCAGGCGCAAGCGCTGGCCGAGGGCGGCGTGGACCTGCTGCTCATCGAGACCATGTTCGCTTTCGAGGAGGCCGACGCGGCCTTCCAGGCTGCCCGCTCTGTGACCGATTTGCCCATCGTTGTCTCGTTCTCGTATGACCGCGGGGTGGCCACGATGATGGGCGTCAAGCCCCAAAAAGTGGCGACCAAATATCGAGATATGGGTGCGGCGCTGGTGGGCGCCAATTGCGGTACCACGTTGGAAAATATGGAGAAGGTGATCGCCGAATATGCTGCGGCTGTAGCGGGCTTTCCGCTATGGGTCAAACCTAACGCCGGCTTGCCGCGCATGGACGCGGAGACGAATAGGGCGGTTTACGATGTCACGCCGGAGCAAATGGGGGCGTATGCGAAGAAATACATTGCTTTGGGGGCGCGGGTGGTAGGCGGCTGCTGCGGCTCCACGCCTGAGCATGTGGCCGGCATTGTGAAAGCGGTGAAGGGCTGACAAAAAAGCAATTTATCCATTAAGACGCGAGGCGTTTTGGACGTGTGCAGCGCGCCCAAAACATCTCGCGTCCCCTTTTTCGAGAAGATAGATTTACTTGATTTCGTAAGTCATGCTGACCGTGACCATCAAGGTCAACTGCCCTGGTTGAATCGGCACGACAGCCGCTTCCATGCCGCCGCCACCCCCTTTACCGCCAAACGTGTCAATGTAAGGCGCAGCCGAAGAATCATAGAAACTGATGCTTTGAATGTCACCCAGTTTCACTCCAGCCGCAGCGGCTAATTCCTGGGCCTGCGTGCGAGCGTTTTCGAGGGCTGCGTCGCGCGCTTGTTTGAGCGCCTGACTCTTATCGGCTACGTCGAATTGGATGCTGTTGATGCTGTTTGCGCCGGCAGAAACGGCTGCATCCAGCAAACTGCCCAGGTTGTCCAGATTGCGCACTGTGACGTAGACGGAATTATCTACCACATAGTTCACGCCAATTTGTTGGCCTTCGGGTCCATATTGTGTGTTCGGCCAAATGCTGAAATTGGTGGTCTGGATGTCTTTTGTTTCTACGCCTGCCTGTTCGAGCGCCTCGATCACCTTCTGCGTTTCGACCGTGTTGGCTTCTACGGCTTCAGCGGCATTGGCTTTCTCGGTGTGGACGCCAATGTAAATATAGGCAATATCGGGGGTGAGATACACCTGTCCGGTACCATTCACGTTCAACGAGCGCACGGCTGGCGGCGCAGCCTGGTTGATGGTGGTCGGCCCACAAGCGCCTACAAGTAGCGCTGTAATGACTATGGCGACAAAAACAATGGTTTGGGTACGCATACGATCCTCTCCTTCGAATGTGATTTGTGGGATATAGACGCCTTCAGTTCTCCAAAAGTTCCCGTTGAATTCCAGGCATTCTCGTTTCGATTCAGGTGCAACAAGCAAAAAAAGAAGCCCCGCCTCTTGCGAGACGGGGCAATTGTTAGAGAGCGCACGATTACACGTTGCCGAGGCTGTCGTTGATGGTGCTGAATACGTTGCCAATCATGGGGCCCATGATAGTGAGGACCGCAATAACAACGATAGCGACCAAAACAAGGATCAGCGCGTATTCCACCAGACCTTGGCCCTTTTCTTTCTTCGAGAATAACATGGCTTCTTTCTCCTTTCTTTTAGAATTCTCTGGAGAACCAGAGTTATGCTCATTATACAGAAAACGAATTTTTTTACAATATGTGCAAGCCTGTTTTACCCTACAATTTTGTTAGGTTTTGCCCTTTTTAGTTTACAATTTTATTAGGTGGTTGACTAATTTGGCGCCGCAAAAAACGATCCCGCAGGGATGTCCAGAACTCTTGGACAATCTGCGGGACGTTTTGTCTATGCGTACAGGAGGATTATCCGCCGCTGGCGGCGCCGAGGCTGTCGTTGATGGTGCTGAACACGTTGCCGATCATCGGGCCCATGACGGTGAGAACCACAATAACAACGATAGCGACCAAAACAAGGATCAGCGCGTATTCCACCAGACCTTGGCCCTTTTCTTTCTTCGAGAACAACATGGCTTCTTTCTCCTTTCTTTTAGAATTCTCTGCATACCCAGAGTTACGCTCATTATACAGAAACTGCTTTCCTGTTACAAGACAATCGGCTTTCTACACCCTACAATTTTGTAAGGTTTGGCTCTTTTTTGATTAAATGGTTTGTCTAATAGTACTTATGTCATATTCTGCGGAGCGCGGAATGAACAATGGGAATCTCCATCGGCGCTTGCTGCGCTTCTGTCATCCCAGATGCATTGGCATAATGACATGCAGAAAATGATCGTCGCCCACCGGCCGGAGGACGCCCGGCGCGTTCGGCGCAGAGGTCTCCAGCGCCACATTGGGGGTCTTGATGACCTCGAGTGCCTCGCGCAGGAACTTGACGTTGAAGGCAATCAACACGCTGCTGCCATCCACAGTAGCCTCTACGATGGTCTCGTTCTTACCGGTCTCCTCAGAAGTGGCCGAAATTTCCACTTCGCTGGGTTTCATGTCGCCCTCAGCCGCTTTGATGTCGAGCCGCGCCACGTTCGAACCTTCGCGGGCAAAGATCTCTGCCTGCTTGCAAGCCTTGAGCAGAGAAGCCGTAGAAATCAGCGTGCGTGACTTGTACGAGCGCGGGATGATTTGCTGGTAATCGGGGAAGGTGCCGTCAATCAGTTGCGAAACCAGTTCGACATCCTTGA
Organism: Anaerolineales bacterium; assembly: GCA_034431895.1. Classification (GTDB taxonomy): domain Bacteria; phylum Chloroflexota; class Anaerolineae; order Anaerolineales; family Villigracilaceae; genus JAABUE01. Next base: position 18,331 of record DAOUCM010000298.1, on the reverse strand, counting down.
TGCGGAAGATGACCTGTCCGCGTCCCTTTGGCACGAACATCGAGACGGCGTGATCGCCATCGCTCGAAGAAGCGATGCGTGCAAATTCGCTCAATGCCCGCGCCGGGATGATGATGTTGACCGGCTGCTGCACCGGGGAACTGAGCGTGGCTGTGCGCACCGACAGGCGAAAGCCGTCGGCAGCCGCCATTTCGAGACGGTCGCCTTGCACGTTCAACAACACACCCATCAACACTGGGCGAGCCTCATCCACCGAGGCGGCAAAAGCCACCTGTTGCACCATCTCCTTGAAATCGGCCACATTCAATTGCAGGGCCTCTTCCATTTCGGGAGCATGGAAAGGCGGGAATTCCTGGGCATCTATCCCTTTGATGTCGTTGGTAGAAGTGCCGCTGCGCACGTTCAGCGTCTGAGTTTGCAGGTCGAGGGTCAAGGCTACTTGCTCTCCGGGCAGCGTATTGACCAAATCGGCAAAGGTACGCGCTGGCACGGTAATCGAACCTTCTTCTTCGATGCGGGCAGGAATCCAACACGTGATGCCCATCTCCAGGTTGGTGGCCGAAAGCCGCAGCCGGCCCTCATCGGAGGCAATCAATATATTGGACAATACAGGCAGAGTGCTGCGCGGCGAAACAGCGCGCGAGACAATCCCTAGCCCGCGAGCAAGATTTTCTTGTAAGACAGTGACTTTCATGGCAAATTCCTCTCCTGCATCAAGGGTGGCAAAAGTATATCACAGCCTTATCCTCCCAACAACGAAATTCCCAGGCTCAAAAGCACCAACAAGAGTTGTAATCCAAGCACTACGACAGCAACGGTTCGAATGGTATTCCATGCGTTGGACGGACGCGCCAACTGGACTCTTTGCCCCTCCGCGAGTTGACGCGCCGTGTGCGCGGCTTGCTCCGGCGTCAACGCGCTCAACACCCAGCCGGGAACTGCTTCCGTTACCACAATTTTCTCTCCCTCGAAGGTTTCCAGCCACCTGCCCAGCGCCGCAGGCGGATTCACAGCCAGCGAGGCCGGCAGGATGACCGCCTTGAAATGCTGTGAGGCTGGAGGCAGGTCGTTCATGGTATGCCGTGAAAGCGGCAAAAGAGGCGCATGCCTTTGCAAAGCGGCTTGCACCTGTTTGGCAAGCGCAGCGTCTTTCCCCTCTAGCACAGCAAGCGGGAAAGCGCGTTGGCGCCTCTCCAGGGTTTGCGTCATCTGCGCCCCGTCACGCTGCAAGCAGCGCAGGTGATACGCCAGCAAGAGGACGAACAGAGCCAACAATTGCACTGCATTCAGCGTATTGGGCAGGAAATTGGCTTGGGTATTCCCGGTGAGCAGGGCCTCGAACAGGGTGTAGGCCAACCAGACGGCTGACGCCATGCCGCCAATCACACCTGCAAACAGCGCCAGGTATAAATAGGCGCGGCGGATGGGAGAGCGGCGAGCCTCCTCGCCTATGGGGCTGTCTTGCAGCGCTTCAGCCTGCATAGGCCGCCAGGTTGCCAGCCAGAGCGGCAAACCGACCACCAGTGTTGCCAGCGCAGCAGCCAGGCGGGAACGAAGCGCCTCTCCCCAAATTTGATAGGAGACCAGCAGATCAACGATGAATGAAAGCAAGAACGACAGCCCAAGAAAGGCCGTGCCCAACCCCAGCGTCGAAAGGATATAGTAATAAAAGCGCCTCTTGGCTGCCCGGCGGATTGCGTCTTCATCAGAGTCAATCTGACGGCTCAACCAGTTCCCAAAGTAGCCCCAAACCACAGCCAGCGGCATACCCAATGAAAGGGGACCGCCAATGCTGCGGGTGAATTCGTAAGCCGTCATCGTCTCGCCCAGCAGGCGGCGTAGCAGGATATCGAACAACGTCCCGCCGGCTGACAATGTCGTAATTGCCCCGCCCAGGGTCAGCAGGTAGAACGCGCCCAGGCGCAGATTCGAGTTCAGTTCACCGCCCTCCCCCTGCAGCGAGGATCCTTGCCAGGCGTCCTGGCAGATGCGCCAGGTATAGACCCATAGCGGAGTCCCCACCAGCAGCAGGGCCAGTCCATTGAAAAAGGAGCGCTGTCCTGCCCCCGCAATCAAGTAATTTGCTTGCGGGATGTCGAAGACGAAACGGAGCGTCTGTTGGGCGCCAAAGACCGTCATCCCTAGACCGTAGAGCAGCCACAAATAGCGGTATAGACGGCGCACATCGCTGAAGTTTTCGCTTTCGGGCAGGGTCTTCCAAGCCGCGCTCAGAGCGTTCCACAGCCAGGCCGCCAGCAGGCCATTGACGCCAATGGCAATCAGATTGTCTTGCCAGGATTGGGAGGCGCCCACCAGCGCGCGCAGAGGCCCGGCATGGGCCAACAGCAACAAGGCGCGGTTGACCAGCGCCAGGACGTTCTGCGCGACCGGAATCAAGGCGGCAAGCAGCGCCGCATAATAGAAGGCGGCCCGCAGGCTGGCCGACTGTTCTTCCACATCTCTGGCGGCAGCGCGCTGGCCCCACTGCCAGTGAAATAGGAAGATGGGCGCGCCCACCAAGACGAGTGCCAACGCTCGTGCGAGCGCACCAACTACGTCTACCAGCGCAGATGAGACCATGGTGCGTAGCAGCCCAATCAGGCCCCAGGTGACCACTTCCAGGCTGATGAAGGCTACGAGATAGAAGTACAGGCGGCGAATGGTGCTCATGGAGGCCTACTTTAGCGGTTCGGGCGTAGCCTGATACCAGGTGTATGCCCAGAAGGCGTAGGGCATTTGCAAGAGTTTCCATTCCCCGCCCTGGCGCTCGAGCAGCGCCGTTTCGGTGTTGCGATAGCCGCCAGAGAATGGCTCGGAGGGATTGTAGATGATGTAGACAGTGACGTAAGCCTCATCACCGTTGATCTCGGTCTCGCCAATTTCCAAGCCGGCGCTGTTGGGGTCTATGGTGTGGTCGAAGAAAGCCTGGCGGAAAGCCTGGTAGGTGGGCTTATGCTCGGCCTCGGCCAAATAAGCATAGGCCTTTTCGTATTCGCCTTTCAACACGGCCAGGGTGTAGTTATGCACCACTCCCTGCGGCGTATCTTCTGCAAGATATTCTTGTTTTCCCTGCCGCGCAAAGAACAGTACCAGCGCCACGACGATGAGAACGCTAATGCCTACCAAGATGCCCATCAAGAAACGGTCTTGTTTCATGGTTTCATCCTCTCACCAGCGCGTCGGTCATTTTGGCTACCCGCGCCATATATTCCACATCATGGACGCGCACGATGTCAGCGCCGCGCGTGATGCCCACGCATACAGCAGCGGCGGTGCCTTCCACGCGCTGGTCGGGAGGCAAATCGAGCGTGTAGCCAATGAAGGATTTGCGCGAAGGCCCCAGCAGCACCGGGTAGCCCAAGGCGCGAATCTCGTCTAGGCGGCGGATCAGTTCGAGATTGTGAGCCACCGTTTTGCCGAAGCCAATGCCCGGGTCCAGAATGATGCGGTCATCCGCCACGCCGGCTTGTTGGGCCAAGCGGACAGAGTCCAACAACTCACGTTGAATGTCTACCAGCAGGTCGTCGTATTCTGCGCCGATATAGGCGTTGCCAAGTTGGGCGCGCACTTCCACGCTGGCTGGGTTGCTGCGGTTGTGCATCAGGATGACCGGCACGCCAGCCTTGGCGACCACCGTTGCCAGGTCGGGGTCGGCGCGCAAGGCCCATACATCATTGACCATGCGCGCGCCGGCCTGAATGGCGGCCTCGGCCACGCTGGCTTTGTAGGTATCTATGGAGAGCAGGGCATCGGGGAAGGTTTTTGCCAGCGCATGAATGACCGGTAAGACGCGCTCCATTTCCGTCTCGGCGGTCAGCGCCTCGCTGCCTGGACGGGTAGACTCGCCGCCAATATCCAGGATGTCGGCGCCGCTTTCCAGGAACTGGCGCGCCTGGGCTATGGATACGCTGACGGCATCGCCTTTGGTCAGAATGCCATCACCCGAAAAACTATCCGGTGTGACGTTGAGGATGCCCATCACATACGTGCGGGCGCCCCAATCAAAGGTATGATTTCCAATGTGAAGGGGTTTCATTCTCTATCATCTCAGGTCAGTCTAGGAGTTGCCCTTGTGTCAACCTCTGATGAAGTTTAACAAATTATTGCCGTCCTCTCGTGCCACCGACCTTTGGTCGGTGCGACCAGGCAAAGCCTGGGGATACAGAACCTGGGGATACGCTGTGTGCATCCTGCGTGCCACCGACCTTTGGTCGGTGCGACCAGGCAGAGCCTGGTGATACAGGGCCTGGGGATACGCTGTGTGCATCTTGCGTACCACCGACCTTTGGTCGCTGCGACCAGGCAGAGCCTGGTGATACAGGGCCTGGGGATACGCTGTGTGCATCCTGCGTACCACCGACCTTTGGTCGGTTCGACCAGGCAGAGCCTGGTGATACAGAGCCTGGGGATACAGGGCCTGGGGATACGACTTGCGGGAGCCGCAAGGAAGGTTACCGAATTATTTTGTTCAACTCCATGAGATGTCGGACTCCTGGATGTCGGATTCCAGAAACGACGAATGTTACACGATTTGGTCGAGCGGACGATTGAGCCAGGCTTCGGCTTCGTCTATGTCGGTGAAGAGTTTGATGGCGGCAGAGGCTTCTGGCAAGGCCAGGGCAGCGATTTTGCGGATAGCCTCGGCGACTTGCTCGTCAGCCACTACCACTGCCACGCGAATGTTGCGGGCCGACGGGTCGCTGTCCACTTCTACGGCGGCGCGCACGGCCATTTCAGGCACTTCTTTGACCTGGCGTAAATCGTACAAGTTGCGCGTCAGCCGGTCTGCGCCCAATAGATGCTCGTGCGCAAATTCCTGCCAGTGTCGAACGGTCTTTTCGGTCAGATCCGTAAACGTGTAGTGCATCCCGCCGTCAGGGCGGCGCACAACGGTGTAACCGATACCGGGTGTGGGTTCCCAGTTGAGCGATTTGATAACTGTCATGGCTGCACCTCCAGATGAGCCTGTGAAAGGCATCGTCTCCATAAATCGGCAAAGAACGGAGAAGCAAATTCTTGCATATGCGCGCCCGCGCACAATGCGGGCAAAAAGCAAGACATTTGGCTAACCACAGATGATTGAGAAGATACTGATGAAAATTATACCCGATGGGGACGCGAATTTATAGATTGTTCTTCGACGCTGTGCACTGCAAATGCTCCAGATTTTGCTCGTGTGCATACAAAAATTGAGTCTGTTGGCGAAGTGCGTGGACAACGTCTCCTGAAGCCTGGAACTTCCCGGCAGAATTCATGGTTTTCTCAAGAATGCTTGACAAAATAGCCATGTCGTTGCGAAGCGGCGGTTTGTGCCGCTGAAGCAATCTCCTCAAGGTCAGTTTTGGCCGTCGAACGGGAGACTGCTTCGCCAGAGAGCGGCTCGCAGCGACATTTTGAAAACAGTTGTGATATATACATTTTCTTGAGAAAGCCATAGCAGAAGCGAGCGTCTTTCTTGACGAACCTGTCTATATCGTTTATAACTATTTTGGCCGTTTGTTGCGTTTTTATGGGCGTTTTCTTCTGAAAACGACAAAAATCTAAGCGATTTTGTTCTTTTTGTGCAAAAACGGTACAATATCGTGCAAGCCCAGTCCAATTGACAAAACAAGGAGGCTGCATGTCGCCCAGTGCCGATGTGGTCATTTCGAATGCGCATGTCTTTACCAGCAATTCTGCCCTGCCAGTTGCGCAGGCGGTCGCCGTCAGCGGAAACCGCATTGTGTTTGTCGGGAGCAATTCCGAGGTCCAGGCCTGGTGCGGCGCAGGGACGCGGGTCATAGACGGGCAGGGCAAAACCCTCCTGCCGGGCTTCATCGACTCGCATTTCCATCTTCTCTGGGGAAGTATCTGGCTTGGCACAGCCCAACTGCGGGAGGTCAAAAACCGCGCCGAACTCGAACAAATCCTGCTCGATTTTGCCGCCGAGAATCGCACTTTGCCCTGGGTGATAGGGCGGGGTATTCAATACGGCATTGTATCCACCCGTCAGGAATTGGATGCTATCCTTGCCGACCGACCGGTGTATATTGGCGCGTATGACGGCCACACCGCCTGGGCCAATACCAAGGCTTTGGAAATGGCCGGTGTGTTGTACGAAGATAAAAATCTGGGTTCCAACGGCATCATTGTCCGTGATGAACATGGGGTGGCGAGCGGTGAATTGCGGGAAAGCGCCATGGACGCCGTGCATCGCCTGGTGCCGGAGCCAAACGAGGCGCGCAAACGGGAATTGCTCGGCCTGGCGATGAAACAGATTACCGCTTCGGGCGTGACCAGCGTCCACAACATGAACGGCGATATGCAAGAGATGATGACCTATGCGGCTGTCGAAGATGCGGGCGAGATGCTGCTGCGCGTCTACGTCCCTTTTTGGGTCAAGCCGGAACATACCGAGGAGAACCTGGCCGAAGCGGCAGAAATGGCAAATGTCCAGGGGGAATATGCGCGCGGCGGGGCAGCCAAATTCTTCATGGATGGCGTGTGGGAATCGTACACCGCTTTGAACCTGGCTCCCTATGCCGACGAGCCAGACGCCAGGGTCGAAGGAATCTGGAGCCTGGAACGGTTCACGCATATGGCCGCCGCCTGCGATCGGCTGGGACTGCAAATTTTTGTCCATTGCTGCGGCGACGGGGCTGTGCGGCGGACGCTGGACGGTTACGAAGCCGTGCAGAAACTCAACGGTAAGCGCGATAGTCGTCACCGCGTAGAGCATATCGAGGTCATCCATCCTGACGATATGCCGCGCTTCAAGCAGTTGGGCGTCATCGCCTCCATGCAGCCTCTCCACGCCCCGCTGACGGGGCAAGATGCCGATGTCTGGCTGGCGCGCACAGGCGAAAAGCGGTGGCCGCTCTCCTTTGCCTGGCGTCAACTCAAAGACGCGGGCGCAACGCTGGCGCTGGGCAGCGACTGGACGGTTGCGCCGTTCAATCCGATGTTGGGATTGTATGCGGCTCTGAATCGCCAGAAGTGGAGTGCCGACGACCTCGATCATTGCCTGACGCTGGAGGAGGCGCTTATCGGTTATACGCGCGATGCGGCTTATGCCGAATTCCAGGAACACCAGAAAGGTCAAATCCAGGCAGGCTACCTGGCAGACCTGGTGTTGCTTTCGGAGGATATTTTCCACATCCCAGCGGAGCAATTCCCTGATGTCAAACCGCTGCTGACGATGGTGAACGGAAAGATCGTTCATGAGGCTTGAGCGATGAGAGTTTACGCCCTGCGGCGCATTCTGCAAACCATTCCCATCTTGCTCATCATCAGCGTCTTGCTGTTCTTCCTGGTGCGCGCTGCGCCGGGCGGTCCGCTGACGGCTGCGCGCCGCAATCCCAACATTACCATCGAGCAAATCGAAGCGCTGGAAGAAAAATTGGGGCTGAACGATCCCTTGCCGGTGCAATACGGCCGCTGGCTAGGCGGGATGCTGAAAGGCGATCTGGGAGAATCCATCAAGTTCCATCGCCCGGTGGCGGAAATGATTGCCGAGCGCATTCCTAACACGTTGTTGCTGGTTGGCGCCTCGTTTCTGGTTACCCTGCTGATTGCGCTGCCGATTGGCATCCTTTCGGCGCGCAAGCCTTATTCGCTTTTCGATTATACGGCGACGACCATCACGTTCATGGGCCAATCTCTGCCGGTCTACTGGCTGGGCTTGGGACTCATTTTGATTTTCTACGTAACGCTGAAGAATCCTTTCAATGGCAATCCGCTCTTCCCCGGCGGTGGTATGAACACGCTTGGCAAGGAAGGCGAATGGTTGGATACGCTCTGGCACATGGTCTTGCCGGTTACTGCGCTAAGCCTGGGATGGGCGGCCTGGTATTCGCGTTTTCTGCGCTCCAGTATGCTGGACGTGTTGCACGAGGACTACATTCGCACGGCACGCGCCAAAGGGGTGAGCGACAGGCTGGTGTACTACAAACACGCTTTGCGGAACGCCATCCTGCCGCTGGTGACTCTGATTGCGCTCGATTTGCCTAGTCTGTTTGCCGGGGCGCTGTTCGTAGAAACCATCTTTTCCTGGCCGGGGATGGGTCGTTTGTTCTGGGATGCGGCGCGCGGGCGTGACTACCCGGTGCTGCTTGGCGTGGTGATGATTACCGCCGTACTCATTATCGTCTGCAATATCCTGGCTGACCTGGCATACGGAATACTCGACCCGCAAGTGAAGTATGACTGAGACTTCTACAGGTATCCGCGAACAAAGTATGGCGCTTCTCATTGTGCGGCGCTTCTTCAAACACCGCCTGGCAGGGTTGGCTCTGCTATCGCTTGCCATCTTGATCCTGGCTTCTACGCTGGCGTTCCTCAGTTCCTATACTCCTACCCAGCAAGACCCCGCCAACAGTTTCCAGCGGCCCAATGCGCAGCATTGGTTTGGCACCGACGAACTTGGTCGCGACATCTTCACCCGCATTCTGTATGGGGGCCGGGTGTCGTTGGCTGTGGGATTGCTTTCCACGTTTTTTTCCATTTTGCTGGGCGTGATCGTGGGGGCTTTGTCTGGCTATTTTGGCGGCTGGGTAGACTCGATTTTGATGCGCATCACCGACGCTTTTCTCACTTTTCCTACTCTGTTTGTCTTGATCGTGCTGGGCGCCTTTCTGCGCGAGCAACCCCTTCCCTGGCTGAAAAACAGCGTGATGATTGTCATCCTCATCATCGCTGTTCTTTCCTGGATGTGGCCGGCGCGGCTGGTGCGCAGTTTGTTCTTGGTGTTACGCGAGCGGGAATTCGTCATGGCAACCCGCGCCCTGGGCGGCGGCAGCGCGCGTATCATCCTGCGCCATATCCTGCCGAACTGTATCGGCCCTATCCTGGTCAGTGGGACGCTGCAAATGGCTTACGCCATTATCACGGAATCGGGCCTGAGTTATCTAGGGTTTGGCGTTCAGCCGCCTACGCCCACATGGGGCAGTATTCTGTCCACGGCGCAGGTGCATGTTTTCAAGGCGCCATGGCTGGCCTTTTACCCTGGATTGATGATTTTCATTACCGTCATGACCATCAATTACATCGGCGACGGTTTGCGCGATGCCTTCGACCCGTATGTGATCCACACCGGCAAATCGTAGGCCGGTGTCTGTCATTCAAAGGAGAAGAGAAAATGAAAATGAAAGCGTTGATTGTGTTTCTTGTCTTAGGCTTGCTGGTCAGCGCCTGTGGCGGTGGAACTGCGTCGCCGACAGAAGCGGTCACCAGCGGCGAAACAGCGGCGCCAGCAGAAGCAACCACAGGCGGCGGAGGAGGCGGAACCGTCACCCTGCTGATCCCCGAAGAGCCAACCACGCTCAACTATTTTGGCGGCGAGGCGGCCATCATCCGCCAGGTGGCCGAGGCGACCAGCATGACCGGCCTGGTGACCATCAACGAGAAGGGCGAATTCGTTCCCATGCTGGCGGCCGAATTACCCACCGAGGAAAATGGCGGCCTGTCGAAGGATCATCTGACCGTCACCTGGAAACTGAAACCGAATCTGAAATGGTCGGATGGGGAGCCGATCACCTCCGACGATATCAAGTTCACTTGGGAGGTGCTCTCGAATCCCGAATCGGGCGCATTGGTCGGCTCGACCGCCTTCGACCAAATCGTTGCGGTGGATACGCCGGATGAATTGACCGCTGTCTTGACCTACTCCACGCCCTACCCCGGCTATCTGGACCAGTTTGCTTATGGTCTGCTGCCGCGCCATGCGACCGGCGAACCCGCCGACATGCCCAACTGGGAATGGAATCGCAAGCCGGTTGGCGCCGGGCCGTTCGTGGTGACGGAATGGATTTCTGGTCAGAGCATTACGCTGGAGCGCAACCCCTACTATTTCGAGGAGGGAAAACCTTATCTGGACCGCTTGGTCTATCGCATTGTGCCTGAACCTGCTGCGCAGACTGCCATGATGCTGCAAGGCGAGGCGCAGGTGCATTTGTGGCCGGGCGAAAACGAGGCCGATTACAACAAACTGTTGGAGGGTAAGGCCAAACAGGTGTTGGTGCCGGGCATTTGGAACACGGCTATTGACTTCAACCTGAGCGCACCCTTCGACGGCGATCCGGGGCCGACGCCGCCGCATCCCATCTTGGGCGATTTGCGCGTGCGCCAGGCGATTGCACATGCCATTGACTATGAGACGCTGGTCCATGACGTGTTGCAAGATACGGTGGCGCCTTCTACCAATCCGTTTGCGTATGGGTGGTACAAATGTGACCTGCCCAATCCATACCCGTATGACGTGGAAAAGGCCAAAGCACTGCTCGAAGAGGCCGGCTGGGTCGAAGGGCCTGACGGCATTCGCATTGCGCAGGGCGCCATGTATGCCCCCGATGGCACACGCCTGTCGCTGGAACTGCAAGGTTATACCAATTTCGAGCCGATTCAGCGCACGGAGGAATTCGTGGTAGAGAATTTGAAAGCGGTCGGCATCGAGGCGCGCATCCAGAACTACGATTTCTCGATTATCTTTGGCACGTATGAAGATCGGTCGCCGCGCATGATTGGCGACTTCGACATGCTGCTCTTCGACCGCGGATTTACCATCGAGCCACACGGCTATAACAAGGAAGCCTACACTTCCACCAACATCCCGAGCGATGAGAATCCCACTGGCAGCAACTATTTCCGCTGGGTCAACCCGGAGGTGGACGCGGCACTCGAGGTGGCGGGCAGTAATTTTGATTTGCAAGTCCGCAAGGACGCCTATTGCAAGATTGCCGAGCAAATCCACAAGGATGTGCCGCAAATCTACTTGTATGTCTTCCAGGATGGCTACGGTTTTGCCGATACGCTCGAAGGCTACACGGTGAGTACATGGGGCAGCATGGTTTGGGGTGCGCAGAACTGGAAATACAAGCAATGACAGCCGTGACGTTTGCAGTGCAAGATGCTCCCCTGTGGAAACTATTGGCTGAGGTATAACATTTACATCGTTCGCGCCGCAGTTCCCTGGGCAAGCGCCAGGGCAGGCTGGTGGGTGTCCAGGGGCAAGCAACTGCGGCGCAACGCCAGTTTGGTTGTGGCTTGCCGCGCTATGTAAGTAACCTGAATTCAGGATAAGCCTTCGAACCGTCCCGCGAAGTACCCGCAGGGTGAAGGCTCGATGTTGCCCATACAATGACTCTAAAAAGCCTTCGGGATGGTTATCCCGTTGAGAAGCGATCACGAGTGACCAACGGATGTCAAGCGGATAAAAGGATGGGAGTGCCTCATCCGCTAATCCGCTTCCTATCCGCTGGTCGCTTTGGTTGGGGTTGGAGGCCGCGCTATGAAACAGTTTTGGCATTGGGTTATGATTTCTCCAGCGGAGGCGCGGTTGCGCGCCGGCTGGCGGTTGGTGTTGCAAGTCCTTTTCATGGTCATCCTTGCTGTCCTGATCGGGATGCCGGCCGGATGGTTAGCGTTTGCAGCGGGCCTGGATACCAACGATCTGCTCTTTGGACAGGCGATTCAATGGATGGTCGTTACCGCCTCGGTTTTCCTGGCCGTCAGGTGGCTGGATCGCCGCCCGATTGCTTCCATTGGGCTTGCCTTGGACCGGCGGGCTGGCGTGGACCTCTTGGCCGGCATCGTCATTACCTTTTTCATGATGGGGTTGATTTATGTCTTGATGACCGCGTTGGGGTGGGCGACTCTGGACGGTTTTGCCTGGCAGGTAGAAGAACCGTTTTTCGTTTCGACCCAACTGGTGTATTTTTTGGTTGTCTTCGTCTTGGTAGGTTGGAGTGAGGAATTGCTCTCGCGCGGCTATCACCTGCAAACGCTGGCCAGCGGTTTGAACCTGTTTTGGGGTGTGTTCCTTTCGTCCGCTGTCTTTGGTTTGCTGCATTTGGGCAACCCGAACGCTACTTGGGTGAGTGCGGGGGGTATCTTCCTGGCTGGGCTGTTCTTGGCGTATGGCTATCTTGCCACGCGGCAACTTTGGCTGCCCATTGGCCTGCACATTGGATGGAACTTCTTCGAAGGGACGGTGTTCGGTTTTCCGGTCAGCGGTCTGGATATCTATCGTTTGATGCGCATCACCGTGCATGGGCCGGAATGGTGGACCGGCGGCGCCTTTGGGCCGGAGGCTGGGCTGATTGTGCTGCCGGGCCTGGCGCTTGGCTCTGCTCTGGTGTTCTTGTATGCGAAATTCGTGCGGTCTTCTCAGCCTTCTTGATGCCTTACGGGGGAGGTAGGAAGCCAGCATCTCATGTTCATCGCCTCTCTGCCCATTTTGGTCATCCTTGCGCTGATGGTTGGATTCCGTTGGGGGGCGGTGCGGGCAGGGGCGGCCGGCTACCTGGCGGCTTTTTTCATTGCGGCGCTGGGCTTTGGCGCGCAGGGTGATGTGCTGGCTTATGCACATTCCAGGGCGCTGTTGCTCTCGCTGGACGTGCTTTTCATTATCTGGGCGGCGTATTTTCTCTTTCGCGTGGCCGATGAGGCTGGGGCGGTTCGCGCCATTGGGATGGCGTTGCCCGGCCTCACACAAGATCGCGGGATGCAGGCTTTGTTGATTGGGTGGGTGTTCGCTTCCTTTTTACAAGGCGCGGGGGGATTTGGCGTGCCGGTGGCGGTGACGGCTCCGCTGTTGGTAGGCCTGGGCTTCAGCCCGCTGACGGCAGTGCTGATTCCGTCGGTAGGGCATGGTTGGGCGGTGACGTTTGGTTCGCTTGGCTCCTCGTTCAATGCGCTCATCTCCTCCACCGGCCGGGAGGCGAGTGAATTGGCGCCCTCCTCTGCGCTCTTTCTTGGATTGACTTGTCTGTCGAGTGGGCCGCTGGTGGCGCTGGCGGCTGACGGTTGGGACGGTTTGCGGCGGCTGTTCGTTCCAGCCTTGGCGATGGGCGGTGCCATGGCTGTCACGCAGTATGCGGTGGTGGTGGGCGCCGGGCTGTGGAATTTAGGCGCTTTTGCAGGCGGGTTGGCGGGACTCGCTGTCGGCGTGTGGGTGGCGCGATGGTCAGGAGCAGGCCGAGGCGTGGAAAGAAGCGGGGGGCCTTCCTTTCTCACGGCGCTCTCTGGCTATGTCATCCTGATTGCGCTGACGGCGGCTATTTTGCTCGTTCCTCCTGTGCGGGGCTGGATGGGGCAAGTCGTCTTTCAGATTCCGTTCCCCCAAACGGTTACACGGTTGGGGTTCGTCACAGCGGCTGGGATGAGCCGGCCGATTTCGCTGTTCACGCATCCGGGGGCGATTTTGGTGTATGCAGGTGTGGCCTCTTTTTTCGTCTACCGGCGCAATGGGTTGTATCAGGCGGGGGCCGCCGCGCGTATCCTGAGCGGGATGCTGAGGGCAATGCTGCCTTCGAGCCTGGGCATCGTGGAGATGATTACGATGGCAACCATCATGCAGCATAGCGGGATGACCGAAGCCCTGGCGCAGGGGTTGGCGCTGGCAGCAGGGTCGTTCTTTCCCTTTGTCTCGCCGTGGATTGGGGCGTTGGGAGCGTTCATGACCGGCTCGAATACCAATTCCAACGTGGTTTTTGCGCCGCTGCAATTGCGCACTGCCGAATTGTTGGGTTGTCATATTCCGTCTATCCTGGCGGCGCAAACGTCGGGAGCCGGGTTGGCTTCGGTGATGGCACCGACCAAGGTGGTGGTGGGATGCAGCACTGCCGGCATGGCGGGGAAGGAGGGAGAGGTGATGCGCGCGCTGGCGGCGTATGCAATGGTTTTGATTCTGTCTGTCAGCCTGATGGCCGTGGTGGGGAATTTTGGGTGGTGAGGACAAGGATATTGTGTTGTAAAATTGCATGGTAAGTGTTTATCGTCTCATCGCTCTATCGTCCGCGAATGACAGTGCACGCGCCGGTCTTTCGTGCGAGGGGAGTGAGCAACGGATGTCGAAGCGGATGAACGGATGGGAGCGCCTTATCCGCTTCCTATCCGCTGGTTGCTTTGGTTGCGGCTAGAGACTGCGCTATAGTATTACTCTGCAGAATCTATCGCGTTTGTGAAGATTTTGTGGCGTAGCATTCATGCTGTCTTGGGTTGCGGGATAAATCCCGCGTTACGTTATGCGTAAAGATGTTTCATTCCTTCATACTGTTGCTTTCCTGACATTGTGCGCCGTTTCGGTCTTGCTCTACCCGGCCGCAAATAGGGGTTTAAGCGCGCTGGTGTGGGGTTTGCTGGCGCTGGCTGTGTTGGCAACAGGCATGATCTTGGTGGTCAAATGACGAAAACATCTGCTCCTGTCGAAGTCCTTATCACGTTGCCTTTTGGCGCTGCATTGATTCACAAGTTGCAAGAGGTCTCCGAGCGGCTGCGTGTCAGCGTGTATGCGGCCAAGAAGGTCGAAGACGTTCCGTTCGACTTGTGGGGGCGCTGCGAGGTGCTGTATACCGACCGCATCTTGCCGCAGGCCGACCTGGCGCCACGTTTGAGGTGGGTTCAACTTCATTATGCAGGCGTAGAGCATGTGATGGATGTGCCGCTGTTGATGCGGCCCGATTTGTTGGTCACCTCGCTCAGCGGGGCGGCGGCTTCGCAAACCGCCGAGCATGTGCTGACGATGTTGCTGGCGCTGGGGCGTCAACTGCCGGCTCTGGCGGCGGCGCAAAGGAAAGCGGAGTGGCCGAAAGACCGTTGGACGCGCTTCTTGCCACGCGAACTGCGCACCAGCACGGTGGGCATTTTGGGATATGGCAGCATCGGACGCCAGGTAGCACGCTTGTTGCGTGAGTTTGGTGCTACCGTCTTGGCGACCAAATTCAACGCTATGCAGCCGGCCGACCATGATTACATCCCCGCAGGAATGGGCGACCCTGAGGGTGACCTGGTGCATCGTTTGTATCCGGCGCAGGCGGTCAAGTCTATGCTCAAGGATTGCGATTTCATCGTCGTTACCCTGCCGCTCACTCCCCAAACGCGCGGCCTGCTGAACGCCGAGACTCTGGCGGCCTGTAAACCCGGCGCCTACCTGGTAGATGTCTCGCGGGGCGGCATCGTGGATCATACGGCGCTGCTCAAGTTGTTGCAAGAGCATAAACTGGCTGGCGCGGCGCTGGATGTTTTCCCGGAGGAACCTCTGCCTGCCAAAAGCCCGCTGTGGGAACAACCTAACGTTATTCTCACGCCGCATATCGCCGGCGTCAGTGCGCATTACGATGAGCGCGCTACGGACTTGTTTGCCGTCAATCTGGCTCGTTATCTCAACGGTCAGCCGCTTTATAACCTGTGCGACGTGCAGCGAGGCTATTAACGCCAGTTCGGGATAACCGTCCCGAAGGCTTTTTAGAGCAATTGTATGGGCAAAATCGAGCCTTCACCCTGCGGGTACTTTGCGGGAGGGTTCGAAGGCTTATCCCGACTTCAGGTTATTAGCCGCATGGGACGCTTCCACGTCATCTTTTTCGATCTGGGGAACACGCTCATCTACGATAAACATCCCTGGCCGCCCATTCTGGCGCGCGCTGACCAGGCCATGCGCCAGTTTCTGGAGCGAGCCGGTTATCCTTTGCTGCCAGGAGCGTATGGCGATTTTCCCACCATCTTCGACCTGTACTATCATCGCCGTCAGGGCACGCTCAAAGAGGAGACCACGCTTTCTCTGTTGCGCGAAATTTTGGAACGACAGGGCGCTTCGCCCCCCGACCCCGTCCTGTTGGCCGCTATGGAGGCTTTGTACGCCGTTACGCAGCAAAACTGGTACCCTGAGCCAGACGCCCTGCCTACCCTTCGGACTCTGCACGCGGTCGGCTACCGCCTGGGCATTCTCTCCAACGCTGCCGATGACCGTAACGTGCAGGCGCTCATAGATAAGGCTGGCCTGCGTCCGTACCTCGAATTCATCCTGTCTTCGGCGGCTTGTCAGGTGCGCAAACCGGCGCGGCGCATCTTCCGCCTGGCGCTGGAACATTTCGGTCTGCCGCCCGAACGGACCATGATGGTAGGCGATACGCTGGAGGCCGACGTGTTGGGCGCCAACCGGCTGGGCATGTATAGCGTCTGGATCACGCGGCGGGCAAAATGCGAGGAAGAGGGCGAGTTATCTTACCAGCCGCAAGCGGTCATTTCTCGTTTGTCGGATTTGCCACCCTTGCTGGAGGAAATGGATGAATGAGGCGGCAAACTATCCGATTTTCTTCCGATAGACGCGGTGGTTCTTATATTCGACGCCGTTCAAGTTTTTCAAGTCGGCGCGCATTTGGCGGGTCGTTTCGGCTACCTGGGTCATTTCCACGTGCTGGAAGCGGCCAAAATCCAACAAAGTGCGCCCCATCTCGACGTACAAGATGGCGTTGCCGCCGTGTCCCTGGAATTGTGGCAGAATGCCCATGCCGTTGACCGATACGCTGCGGGTGCGTTTCATCTCCAGTAACAGGTCTATCAAAGAGAGGGGGTGCAAGCGCCCGCGCGCCCGTTGGAGCGCAGCCGAGACATCGGGGAAGGCAAACAAGAAGCCAACGACTTCTTCCTCGTGGACGATGATTTTGATGAGACGATGATCGGCAATCATCATGATGTTCTGTACCACAAAGTCAATTTCGTGCTGGCTGAGCGGATAGTATTCCCAATTCTCGACAAAAGCGCCATTGTAAGCCTTGCCAATGCGGTTGGCCCATTGGAGCATTTCCTTCTTGTTCTTGAAGCGTTTGACTTCGAGATGACCGCGCTCTAATACACGCTCTGCAATGCGCTCGACCCGCTCTGGAATTTTGAAGTTGTCGGCCGGCAGGTAGCAAGAGACGAAATCCACCTCTTTCTCGAAGCCTTGCGCCTCGACCAGTTGCTGATAATAGGCATGGTTGTAGTTGAGCATGGTCATGGTATTGCGGTGCTCGTGTCCAAAAGTCAGGATGCCATAACCGTCCAAGGGCCCCATGCCTTTTGGCCCAACCACGCTGTCCAGGCCGCGCGCTCTGGCCCAGGCAAAGACCGTCTCGAACAGCGCCGTAGCCGCTTCCAGATCGTTTTCACAGTCGAAGAAATAGAAATCGGCTTTCTTGGTGCCGTGATAGCGGTTGAACGGTTTGTTCTCGATGGCGGCAATTCGTCCCACATCGCGCCCGTCGCGCACGGCCAGAAAGAAATCCACGTCTGAATGCTCGTGAAAGGGGTGTTTCTTGCGGTTCAGGTACGTATAAGCGTCTATGTCTAACAACGGCACCCACTGTGGGCAGCCTTGGTACAGGCGATGGGGGAGTTGCACGAAACGCTTGACCTGCGATTTGTTGCTTGTATCCACTTTTTCGATGGTGAGCATGGGCTTTACTCCTGGAGAGGGGATCGATTGGGCGTAGGACGAGTCTGACGGCTTGTCCTACATTTGGTCGCGGCTTATCGCGCTTTGAATATATAACACCCTGGCGATAGACAAGTGATATTCGATTTCTCGGCGTTCAAATCAGGCGATGCGCACGCAGGATGCCCTCGAAGGCTTGTCTGCCGTCGGCCAGGGCTTTTCGACGCCAGCGGGGGTCGGAGGGGAAGTATAGCGCCTCGAATTCGCGCCGCACGGCTTGTTCGGCGGCTTCGTTCAATGCGCCGTGCCAGTGCAGTTGGTTTTCCAGCACCATGGCGCGCAAACTGCGGATGCGCGCCGGCAGGGACTCGCCAAAGGTGCCAAACTCGAAGTCGCAGGCAAACAGGCGTTTGTCTGGGAAGTGCGCCTGGCGCAGGCGATAAACGTATTCGCCCATGTCGCCGCTGATGGCGTAGAACTCGCTTGCGTCTATCTTTCGCACGAGCGGATAGGCGAACTTGCGGCTGAATTCTGCCGAGGAGAGCGTCTCCAGCGGCGAGACGATGACGCTCATCTGGTAGCGCGGGCCGTAGCCGGTGTGCATATCCATGTGGATGACTTGCTCGTATTCTGCCAGGGCGCGGCGGTACAGATTCATCAGGACGGCGGTGCTTTCTTCGTATTTTGTCCCGCCGTAGAAGAAGCCATCGGGGGTGTGATATTGTCCCAGCAGGGTAGCGGTAGACACGCGCCCGATCCCCAGCGTGAGCAGAGCGCGCAGCACGCGCCCCCAGAACGACAGGTTTTCCAGGGCAAAGGGGCGCACGGGACGGCGCGGCGTGAGCAGGAAGCCAAGCGCCTGGTAATCGGGATTGATGGAGGGATCGAAGTTCCCATTGAAGACGAAGTTGCGATTGAGGTCAACGCTGTTTTCGTTGACTTTGCGATGATGTTCCATGCCCCAGGGGTTGATAGCGTGGACGAGCAGCAGGCCGGTGTTTTCGGAGTTCAGGCGCGGGGCGAATTCTTCGATGAAGAGTTTCAACATGGCCGCGCCCACATAGCCCTCGATGCCATGCTCGCCGGTGGAGACGATGACCAGGTTCTCTTTTTTCGGCGCTTCGGCCCATAGCCAGTCAATGGACAGGCTGGGGTCGGCGC
>DAOUCM010000297.1:0-24577 GCA_034431895.1 Anaerolineales bacterium | reverse complement strand
CCTCGCGCGGCGGGAGAGGGGAGGCCCCCACCCCCGTCCCCCGCTCCCGGGGGGAGAGGGGAGGCCCTCACTCCTGTCTCCTCTCTCGGCGGGAGAGGGGACGGCCCTCACTCCTGTCTCCTCTCTCGGCGGGAGAGGGGACGGCCCTCACTCCTGTCTCCTCTCTCGGCGGGAGAGGGGAGGCCCTCACCCCTGCCCCCTCTCCCGGTGGGAGAGGGGAGGCCCTCACTCCTGTCTCCTCTCTCGGCGGGAGAGGGGAGGCCCTCACCCCCGCCCCCTCTCCCAAAGGGAGAGGGGAGATAATTACGATTACTTCCCAATGCCAACGATTTCATCCAATTGCTTTTGGACATCGGCGGGGAGGGGTTCGGGTTTATGGGTTTCTAAAATCTTGAGCGCTTTTTCTCGCGCCCGCTGACGGAGAGTTTTTGCCCCCTTAGCCTTCCAATCGTCGTAGTTGCGGCGGTCGAAGAGTTTGGGATACCAATCCTTCTTGTAATTTTGAAGGGTATGGTCGCTGCTGAGGTAATCGCCGTCGGGACCGATCTTGTGAATCAAATCGAGAGCCAGGGTTTCGTCGTTAATTTCCAAGCCTTTCATAAATTGCTTGGTGTAGGCAATCAATTCGTCACAAATGACGATTTGCTCTATGGAATTGGTCATGCCACCTTCGAGGTAGCCAACGTCGTGCGCCATTTGTGCGCCCGCCAGCGTTTCTAGAATGATGGAAAAGGCGGCTTCGGCGGCGGCTTGTTCGTCGGGGATTTTCGAGTCGCTGCAACCTGTCAAGCCAAAGATGGGCAGGTCGTAGCGGTGGGCAAGTTCCACCAGCATGACGCGGTTGGTAGGGTCGGCGTAGGCGTCCACAGTGGTCTTCATATCCATCATATCGTTGACTCCACCGGTCAGGATGATGGGCGCGCCTTCGGCGTTTAGTTGGGCAATGATCAGGCCGGCCAGTTCTCCAGCGTTTGCCAGTGCTATGGCTCCGGCGGCGGTCACGGGGCCGGTTGCGCCGCGCAACACAACTGGCGTATACGTGGTTGGGATTCCTTTGCTGGAGAGGAAGAGTAGTTTTTGCAGGGCTTCCTGATTGTGCCTCATCGGATGGGTGACGTTGATATAGCAGGCGCAGAGCGGATTGCGGCGCAGCGCTTCGGCGCCGCCGGCAACGGCTTCTGCCATTTTGATGTCATCCACGCAGCCTTCAAATTCTGTTGTCACAAACAGAATTGGCTTTGTGCTGTTCATGAGCATTGCCCGCATCTGGTAACGGTCGTAAATTTCCTGCGGCAGGTCGGAGGCGATGCAAAAGGACATCAGGAAATCAATGTTGGGCAGGGCGTCGCAAACGATGGTCGCCTCGACAATATCTTGCAGCATGCCGGGGCGGCGTTCACCGGTGCGGAGGTCTATCACGTTGGGACAGTCGGAGCCGGGACCGTAGAATACGTTATTGCGCTCCAGCGGCATCACGCGCCTGCCATGGCGGTCGCAGAGAACGGTGCGCTTGGGCGCAACCGAGAGCGCCCATTCCACCAGGCCCGGCGGGATGTAAGCGCGATTGCCTTCTTCGATGGGTACACCTTTCTTTTTCAGCAATTCGAGAGCGCGCGGTTCGTAAAGGCGCACGCCGGTGCGCTCCAAAATTTCGAGGCTGGCATGGTGCAGGCGCTCTACCTGGTCGTCGGATAGTTTGCGAAAGAGCGGGGCTTCGCGAGTAACGTAGTTGCTTTGCAGGGTCATGGGATTCTCCTGGTTGGATAGGTTACTTCTCCAAAACAGCATTGATTTTTTCCAGCGCCCCATCGGGCAGCGGATACGGAACATGCGTTTCGAGAATGGTTCGAATATGGGTGCGGATGTTTTCGAGCATGGTAGGGCGGCCGTTTTGCTCCCACTGATTCCAAGGCTGTCTATCCATGAATCGCGGCAGCCAGATTTCTTTGCGGAAGTTCCTGGCAGTTTCTTGTGCGGTGATGAACTCGCCGCCGGGACCAACGCGGTCAATCAGGTCAAGCATCAATGTCTCATCATTGACTTCGATTCCGCGCATCAGGCGGCGCGCCATGCCGATAATCTCATCGTTCATGACAAGCATTTCCAGCGAGCCGATGTCAGCGCAGTCCAAAAATCCGGCGTCGTGTGGAATCGTGGTGCGGCTCAACAGCGAGAAGATGACCTGGGTAGCGCTTTCGATGGCGGCTTGTGCATCCACCATCTTCGATTCGGATGCGCCAGAAGTGCCCATGAGCGGCAGATGGAGGTAGGTTGCTATCTCAGATAGGGCGGCGCTGTACAAACTCAACTCCGGTGAGCCGTACAACGGGCGGGCGCTGCGCGGATCCATCGGCGTAGGGACAGAGCCGAGACAAACCGCCGCGCCTGGCTTCTTGAGTTGAATTGCCGCCAGCCCGGCCAAACATCCGGCCAGTTCCACGACCAGAGTCCCCGCGCCGGTTATGGGAGAAGAAATTCCGCATACTCCCGGTCCGTGATAAACCACCGGGATGCCGTGTTCTGCCGCCCAAAAAGCGTTGGCGATGATGATGTCGGGCATGACCAACGGGCCCAGCCCAACCGCAAACAGGGCAAAGATGGGTTTCTCGCGCAGGGCTTCTTCCCCGCCAACGGCGGCGGCGGCAATCTGGTAAATCTCCTCCATGTTTTCGAGCGACTGTCCCCAAGCCATGAGCGGCTTGCGCGAGTTGATTATCATCTCGGCAAACTCGAAGACCGAAGCGCGCTGAGGGGCAACATCTTCGGGCAAGGCAAGCCCCATCAAATAGTCAATGTTTTCGAGAGCGTCAATCACCCGCGCCGCTATGGCAACATCTCGACGCCGCGAGCGTTGACGTTCACCTGTGTATGGGTCAATGAAATAACTGCTGGTCAGTCCGGGGCCGAAATGCACCTGACCAGGAAAAACGCCCATGCCAGTCTGTCCATCGCGCCCCCAAAGAGTGAAGCCGTTGGGACAGGTCTTGAGCGTTTGCTGAATCACCTGTCGCGGAATCCGCACTCGAACGCCGTCCACCTTCGCGCCCGCCTCGGCGAACAACTTGCGGGCTTCAGCGTTCAGGGCGTTGACGCCCGTCCGTTCCAGGCATTCCAGCGTGGCTTGATAGACCTTTTCGATGTCTGTATTTGAAAGGACTCTGAATTGAAGTTTATGCGGGTGAGTCTGGTCAGCCAAGTTTGCGCTCCTTTGCGGTTCACCCGCCCAAACGGATGCGCGGATTCAAGATGCCATAGAGAATATCGGCAACCAAATTCGAAACGCTGTAAATCGTCACAATTAACATGCTGATTGCCTGAATGGTAATCAGGTCGCGGTGCTGGATGCTGTAAATTAAGAGCCGCCCAACACCAGGATAGCCAAAGACCGATTCGGTGACGATCAAGCCGCCGATGAGCCAGCCGATGCCCAGGGCAACAACCGTCACGGTGGGCAGGAGCGAGTTTCGTAAAACGTGGCGAGTTAGCACTTGCCAGCGCGGAAGTCCCTTCAGGTCGGCAGCGCGGATGTAGTCGGAGCGCAAAACTTCAATCGTGCTGGAGCGGGTCATGCGGGCAATGTAGCCCAGGCTGGTCAGGCTGACGGTGATGGCAGGCAGAATCAGATAAGGGAAGGCTTCCGTGAAGGAAGTCCCAGGCTTGATAGAGGAGTTAGCCGGCAGGATGTCAAATGAAATGGCGAGGACGCCAATCAAAATCAGGCCCGTCACGAATTCGGGCAAGCCTGCAAACGCCATCGAAACGCCGGAGATTAACTGGTCGGCTGTGCGGTCTTCTTTGAGGGCGGCAATCACGCCCAGCAGAATCCCCAGCGGTACATACATTACAATTGAAACGCCAGCCAGCATGAGCGAATTTCGTAAGCGCTGCATAATCAGCGGGCGCACGGCCATGCGCGAGACAAGAGAATTTCCCCAATCGCCCTGCACAAAGCGGGTGAGCCAGTCCACATACTGGACGACAACGGGGCGGTCGAGTCCCAGCTCTTCGCGCAAGTTGGCGACCGCTTCAGGCGTGGCAAATTGACCGAGAATGACCTGAGCCACATCGCCTGGCAACAGTTGGGTGGCGGCAAAAATGATCATAGAAGCCAGAAATAGGGTGAGCAGTATCATCCCCAAACGGCGCAGGATGTATGAAATCATTGCGGCTCCTTTCCGTTCTCGACGGCAACGGCGATTTGCATGGCGCGGAGTTCTTCCAGCGGGATGTGACAGCAAATGCTGTGATAACGGCTGACGTTTTGCCAGGGCGGCGATTCGGTTTCGCAAATCTTGCCAATCTTGCGCGGGCAGCGGGTGTGGAAGCGGCAGCCCGGCGGGATATTCACCGCGCTTGGCACGCTGCCGCGCAGGCGGATTCTTTCCTGATGAACGTCCGGGTCGGGAATGGGAAGGGCGGAAAGCAGGGCTTCGGTGTACGGATGATAAGGCGGAGAGAAAACGTCTTCGGCGGAGCCAATTTCCCAAATGCGTCCGAGATAGACGACGGCAATCCAATCGGAAAGGTGACGCACAGCGGCGAGGTCGTGCGAAATAAAGAGATAAGACGCGCCGTGCGCCTTTTGCAACTCTGCCAGCAGGTTCATCAGCGAAGCCTGCACCGAAACGTCTAAAGAAGAAATCGGCTCGTCGAGAATCATCAACTCCGGGTTGGCGGCAAAGGCGCGGGCAATCGCCACCCGCTGTTTCTCGCCGCCGCTCAGTTCGTGCGGCAGGCGGCGGACATAATCTGCGGGCAGGTTGACGGCTTCGAAAAGTTCGCGCACGCGGCGGTCAACTTCGCTTTTCAAGACATTGCCCAATAAGACCAGCGGGCGTCCTACGCTTTCTCCTACAGGATGCTGCGGATTGAGCGAAGCGTCGGGGTTTTGGAAAACCAGTTGTATCTTGCGCAGGGTGTCTTTGGAGCGTTCGGCGACGGAATACGGCAGGGCTTCGCCGTCGAGGAAGAGGTCGCCGCTGGTGGCGGATTCGAGGCCCGCAACGCAGCGGGCGAAGGTGGTCTTGCCGCAGCCGCTTTCGCCGACAATGCCCATCGTCGCACCTTTGCGCACACGGATAGTCATGTTGTCTACCGCCCGCACCACATCGGCTTTCCATTTGAACAGGTTGGAGAGTCCGCTGCGCCGCACCTTGAACTGCTTTTCGATATTCCGCGCATCGAGCAGCAGCGGAATCTCTTCCATGTCCACTTCTTCCTTGACCTTTTCTTTGGCGATGATATGTATATTTTTCGCCACATCTGCCCAGCGGCGGCAGGCGGTATAGTGTCCACTGGCGGCTTCTACCAGGGGAGGGTGCTCTGCTTTGCAGGCGTCTTCGGCAATGGCGCAGCGCGGCGCAAAGATACATCCCGGCGGAAGTTCGTCGGGGCGGGGAATGTAACCGGGGATGGTATGCAGGTCCACATCGTGTTTGCTGGCGTCAATGCGCGGCACGCAGCCCAACAAGCCGAGCGTATAGGGGTGTAAGTTTTCCTTGAAAACCTGCTGGATACTGCCTTCTTCCATCAACTCGCCGGCGTACATCACGCCCACGCGGTCGCAGATGCGCGCCACTACGCCGAGATTATGAGTGATGTATAAAACCGCCGTGTCGTATTCGCGCAGCAGGTCGCGCACCAAGTCAAGAATGACCGCTTCGGTGGTCACGTCGAGGGCGGTAGTCGGCTCATCCATGATGAGGAATTGCGGATTGGTCGTCAGCGCCGTGGCAATCAGAATGCGCTGTAACATGCCGCCGCTTAATTGATGGGCGTAGCGCCCCGCTACCGATTCTGGATCGGGCAGTTGAACCTTTTCCAGCATTTCGAGGGCTTTCTTTTTGGCTTGCGTTTTCGACATTCCCAAATGCGCCCGCGCCATCTCTGCAATTTGTTCTCCGACGGGGATGGAGGGGTTGATAGCCTTGGCAGGGTCCTGATGCACCATGGTCACTTGCGCGCCCCACACCTTGCGTAGATCGTTTGGGGAAAGCGCGAGCAAGTCCACTCCAGCCAGAGAGATGGAGCCTTGCGTGATACTGCCATTGCGCGGCAGATAGCGGACAAGGGCGCGGGCGAGAGTGGTCTTGCCGGACCCCGATTCTCCAACCAAGCCGTAGATTTCACCCCGCCCAATTTTCATCGTCACGTTGCGGACGGTGTGCAAGGGTCCATTTTCGGTGGCGTAGGTCACCCAAAGATTTTTGACATCGAGAACTGTGGATTTATCGCCTAGGGTCATTTTGCCTCCGATCAACTAGTCACACCGCCGGGCAGCAACATGCGGCGCAGACCGTCACTCATGAACGCTACGCCCACGACCAGCAGGGCAATGGTCCCCGCCGGGTAGAGCAAAACCCAGGGCGCAAGGTTGAACCACGTGCGCCCTTCGCTGACCATCATGCCCCAATCGGGTGAAGGCGGCTGGATTCCCAAACCAAGAAAACCAAGTGACGCCACCAAAAAAATCGAATACGAAAACCGCATGGACGCTTCGACGGCGAGCGGCGGCAATACGTTGGGTAAAATCTCACGGAATAAAATGTAGAAATTGCTTTCTCCCCGCATCTTGGCGGCTTCGATAAATTCGCGAGTCTTGATATCAAGCACAACGCTGCGGACCACGCGAGCCACCATCGGGATGTAAAGAAAACCGACAACAAGGACGATATTCAAGCGGGAAGGTCCTACCGTTCCCAAAATAATCATCGCCAGCAGCAAGGGCGGGATGGAGAGCAAGACATCCATCAAACGCATGAGCGATTCGTCTATCATGCCGCCAAAGTAGCCTGAGAGCAATCCGAGGGTCAGCCCCAGAAAAACGGCAAGCAAGGTCCCCGAACCAGCAACGGTGAATACGTCGCGGCTGCCGGTCAGGATGCGGCTGAAAATATCGCGCCCGAATTGGTCGGTGCCGAACCAGTGTTCGGCGGAGGCAGGCTTCAACTTGTTTGCCAGATTCTGGTCAGAATATTTATAAGGAGCGATCAGCGGACCGAAAATCGCCATCAAAAAAAAGACGCCGACAACCGTAAAACCAAACAGAGTGGCCGGATAGCGGCGCAGGCGTTTGAACAAACGGGCAATTTGTGACACTGGCGTTGCTCTTCGGTTTTGCATAAGCGACTCCTTCTGAACTTCAAGAATCGGGGCCCAACGACTCCAGGCGTTGGGCTCCAAAGTCTCCTGACTTTGGAGCCCAGGGTGTTGCGTTGTTGGTTTACTTCTCGAAATACACCTGGCGCAGGTCAAGCGATGTGCCAAGTCCCATGGTAGGGGTAACGCCCTTGAGGTTGGGCGCGGTTGCCCACAAGTTGTTGACGAAGAACGGCACAATGATGGGGCCGCGCTCGTTGAAGATGCGCTGAATTTGGAGATATTGCTCGACGCGCTTGGCGGGGTCGAGTTCCTTGGCGGCCTGTGCGGCAAGGGTGTCGAGTTCCTCGTCGCACCAGTGGCTTTCATTCCACTTGGCGTTGCAGGTGTAAGCCAGGTCAAGGTAGGGCTGCGGGTACGGGCGGGAGCCCCAGTCTGTGATGGCAAAGTCCGCTTCAAGCCAGAGGTTGTCGGCGCCGTAGTACACATCGGCGGGAACTACGTTGATATTGACCGTCACGCCGGCTTCTGCTAACTGTTCTTTCCAAATCGTGCACATAGCGGGAACGGGCGAAGGCTCCTGGCAGGTCATTTCGATGGTCAAGCCGTCAGGATAGCCGGCTTCTGCCAGCAGCGCCTTGGCTTTTTCTACATCGCGGGCGGGCGCGGGTTCGTCAAGGTAGAACTCGCCGTAAATGGGACCGAAGGGCGTGAAGCCGCCCAACGAGCCCAAGCCCTGGAACGCGCCTTGCAAAATGGCTTCGTTATCTGTCGCCAGTTTGAGCGCCTGGCGCACTTTGTTGTCTTGCGCGGGCCCACGGTCAGAGCGCATACGCAGCACATAAGCGGTATTGGAGGGACTCTGGTAGACCGGAATTCCATCGCCTTCCAAAACGGCGACATATTCGGAGGGGAGGTAAATCAGGTAATCAATCTGTCCGCCGCGCAGGGCTTCCACTTGGGCGGTCGTATCGCCCATGAAGATGAATTCCATACCGTCGAGGTAGGGCAGTTGATTGCCGTCCGCGTCCTTCATCCAATAGTTGGGATTGCGCTCAAAGACGATACGGTCTTCGGGGGTGTAACTCTTGAGGATGAAAGGACCCGTGCCATTCCATTCGGTGGCAAAGTCTTTGCCATTGGAATCCACAATCAGGGCGTGATAATCGCCGAGGTCTTTCAAAAAGTCGGGGTTGGGATTTTTCAACGTGAAGACGACAGTATAGTCATCGGGCGCGGTGATGTCCGCGATGTTGGAATACAAAGCGACGGTGGCGGCGCCAATTTCGGGGTCGCGCAGGCGGTCGAAGGTAAATTTGACGTCCTTCGAGGTCATTTCCCGACCGTCATGAAAGAGGACGCCCTGGCGCAGTTTGAAGGTCCAGGTCAAGCCGTCTTCACTGTATTCCCAACTTTCGGCAATGCTGCGGGCGGGGTCGGGTGCATTGTCTTCGCCGATATACACCAAGAAGTCATGCCACTGACGGGCGGCTTCATCATCGGGGACGGAGGTGAGGAAAGCCGGATCGAGGACGGTCACCGCATAAGTGGCATGGCGCAGAATGCCGCCGTATTTATCGCTGACAACGGGGGCCTCTGTAGGGGGCTGCTCTGCCGCGGGCTGTTCGGTGGCGGGTTGTTCCGCGGCGGGCGTTTCAGCGGCGGGGGCGGCGCCACCGCAGGCTGAAAGCAGCACAGACACAATCAGCGCAAACGCGAACAGGATGTAAAGTTTTTTCTGCATGGGTTCTCTCCTTGTCTAGGATATTTTGAAACTTTTCGATAGGGGGCAAGCGGGTGTTTTTTTCTATGGCGACTCTTTTCTCTCCTTCCTCGGGACAAGTGTGCGGTTTGCATAAATTTTCCCGGTCAATTCTCGTACCTGCGACAGAACGGGAAAGTCGAACAAGGTTTTCAAGACATCCTCCGCCGTTTGCTCGTCCATTACAAAGCCGGCCAGCCAGCGGAATTTTTCGACCATGCGTTCTTCGCTCCAGCCGGTGGGGGGAAACCGCAGCCCGCCATCCACAAGACCAGAGCGGAAGGTTCTGCCGTCTTTCAGGGTAATGGTCACCTTGCTTGCAAAACGCCCTTTGGGGTCGCCCTGCGCGTACAGTTTGAAGAGCGCTTCTACTTCCGGGTCTTCGACGACTTCGACCTTTTGCGCCAGTTCGCGGATTTTGGGGTCGGAAAGGCGAAATTCGAGCGTTTGATTGGGACCGATTTCGCTATCCACCAGCATAGCAGCCAAGGGCCATGCCTGATTGAACTGCGCCTCTTCCGTAGTGGTCGGGAGCCGCGTACCCAGCCGCATGGTTCCATGCCCACCTTCGACCAGGATATGGGCGATGTCGTCTAGCGCGATGTCGTTTTCCAAAACCAGATTGCGTGCGCCCTCGACGCCGGCGTGCGCCCACCCGCAGCAGGCGTAGCGTTCCGCCTTCCATGCCACGCCGTCTACCATCAAATACTCCCGTCCGATGTCCTGCCCCCATTCCTGATATTCGTCCAGTGAGAGGAGACTGGGGATGCCGGTAAAGCCGCGCGCGGCGAGTTGCGCCGAGGTGAGGCCGGTCATCGCTCCCCATTCGATGCCATGCTTGACCATCGCGGGGGCGTCCACGTCTCTCATCATCGGCAGGTTGGGAGCATGATATTCGGCGATGCCCAGCGCATGTTTGATTCGATCCTCATCCAAGCCCATCAAATGGGCGGCAGCGGCGGCGCAGGCAACCGAACCCCACGACCCGCAAGCCTGATATTCCTGACGAGAGGCGTGCCAACAGCGCCCAACGCGGTGTGCCACTTCATAGCCAACGACCATACCGCACAACATTTGCGCCCCGCTCAAGTCGAGGGCTTCAGCAACCGCTAGCGCAGTGGGGAAGATTTGCGCGCCCGCATGACCGTAGGCATAGCGGGCGCTATCGTCCACATCCAGCGCGTTCGAGGCGCAGGCATTGGCAAACGCAGCGCCGACGGCGGAAGCCTTTTTGCCGCGCAGGAGAATCGTCGCCTCGTCGCCGCGCCAGGTTTCGGCGGCGTAATCCGAGCCAATCTGGCTGACGCGCGTCAGTGTACCGGCCAGGGTCGCACCGAGATTATCCACCAGACACATCCACGCCTTGCGCTGGACGGCTTCGGGCAGTTTGTCCCACGTGATGGACGAAATAAATTGCGCGGTCAGGTCCAGGGCGTTCATGTTTTTATTTCATCATCGGTACCTTGATGCCGTTGGCTTTCGCAAAGCGAATCGCTTCCTCGTACCCCGCGTCCACATGGCGGGCGACCCCTATACCGGGGTCGGTGGTGAGGACGCGCTCGATGCGTTTCGCCGCTTCGGGCGTGCCGTCTGCCACGATGACCTGCCCGGCGTGAATGCTGTAGCCAATGCCAACCCCGCCACCGTGATGGATGCTGACCCAGGTCGCGCCGTTGACCGCGTTGATCAGCGCGTTCAAAAGCGGCCAGTCTGCAATGGCGTCAGAGCCGTCTTTCATCCCTTCCGTCTCGCGGTTGGGGCTGGCCACCGAGCCAGAGTCCAGATGGTCGCGCCCGATGACGATGGGGGCTTTCAATTGTCCGCTGGCGACCATCTCATTGAACTTAAGTCCAGCCTTTGCCCGTTCGCCGTATCCCAGCCAGCAGATGCGGGCGGGCAATCCCTGAAACTCCACCTTTTCCCGCGCCATCGTCAACCAGCGTTTGAGGTGGTCGTTCTCAGGGAAAAGTTCCATGATTGCCTGATCGGTCTTGTAAATATCTTCGGGATCGCCCGACAGCGCGACCCAGCGGAAAGGTCCCTTGCCTTCGCAGAACAGCGGGCGGATGTAGGCAGGCACAAATCCAGGATAGTCGAAAGCATTGCTCACGCCGTAATCGAAAGCGCGCTGGCGAAGATTGTTGCCATAGTCGAAGACCACGCTGCCCATTGCTTTCCACGCTAGCATGGTCTCGACATGCTTTGCCATCGAAGCCATGGCGCGTTTTTTGTATTCTTCCGGGTCTCTCACCCGCAGGTCGGAGGCTTGCTCCAGGCTCAGGCCGGCGGGGATATAGCCGTACATGACATCGTGCGCGGAGGTCTGGTCGGTGACCACGTCGGGGACGACGCCGTGCGCCAGCAGTTCGGGCAAGACTTCCGATGCGTTGCCGATGAGCGCAATGGACTTGGGCAGTTTTGCTTTGAGGGCGTCTTCCGCCCACGTCATCGCCTCTTCGATGTTGTCGGTCACGGCGTCCACTTGTCGCAGAGAAAGGCGGCGTTCTGCGCGCCAGCGGTCCACTTCCACCAGCACGCCCACGCCTTCGTTCATGGTGATGGCGAGCGGCTGGGCGCCTCCCATTTCTCCCAGCCCTGCCGTGATGACGAGTTTGCCTTTCAGCGTTCCCCAGCCGTTCAAGCGGGCGAGCGCGCCGAAGGTTTCATACGTCCCCTGCAAAATGCCTTGCGTGCCGATGTAAATCCAACTGCCTGCGGTCATCTGCCCGAACATAATCAAGCCTTCTTTTTCCCACTTGTCGAAGTTCTCCTGCGTCGCCCAATGCGGGACGATGTTGCTGTTTGCCAGCAGGACGCGCGGCGCGTCGGTATGGGTGCGAAACACCGCCACCGGCTTGCCGGATTGAATCAGCAGGGTTTCATCGGGTTCGAGGTTTTTCAGCGATTCGAGAATGGCGTCGAAACATTCCCAATTGCGGGCGGCCCGTCCGCGCCCGCCATAGACAATGAGATTGTCTGGGTCGAAAGCGACCTTGGGGTCGAGGTTGTTTTGAATCATGCGGTAGGCGGCTTCGATTTGCCAGTTCTTGCAAGAGAGTTGAGTCCCCTGCGGGGCGTGGATTTCTCGCTTTGTCATACTTGATCATCCTTGTTTATGAAAGATGGACTCAAAAGTCTCCAGACTTTTGACTTCCAACGACGGGAATCGTTGGGCACCAACACAGTTCATTCCAAACTTCCGACGGCCGCTTCGACGGCTTCCAGAATCTCGCCAGACTTGACCAGTTCCTTCATGCGGTTATGGTCAATGTGAAGCGGACGGTCTTCATCGAGGTGAGCAACATATTTACGGATGACCTCTTTCGCCGTCGCTACACCCTTCCCCGGTGTAAACTCGCGGAAGTCTAGCGCCTGCGCCGCGCCCATGAATTCGATTCCCAGTATGCCGTAAGCGTTGTCCAAAATCTGCCCGTTCTTGATGGCGGTGTTCATGCCCATCGAAACGAAGTCTTCTTGGTCTGCGGCGGCCGGGATGGATTGGATACTCGCGGGCGCGCACAAAATCTTCTGCTCCACAATGAGCATGTCGGCGGTGTACTGACTGAGCATCATTCCCGACATCAAACCGGGCTGCTTCGTCAGAAAAGGCGGCAGCCCCACGCTCAGGGCAGGATTGGTGAGACGGTTGAATCTGCGCTCCGAGAGGACACAGACCATGGTGATGGCCGTCCCCGCCAAGTCCATCGGCAGGCTGACCGGCGTCCCCTGGAAATTTGCGCCCGTCAGGGTCAGTTTGTATTCGGGAAGAAAAATGGGGTTATCGCCGACACCGTTCAATTCGATTTCGACCTGGCTCTTGGCATAGGCAATGGCGTCGTGCGCCGCGCCAATCACCTGCGGCGTCGAGCGCATCGAGTAGGCATCCTGTACTTTCACTTTCATCTTGCCGGTCACCAGGTCGCTGCCTGCAATGCACTTGCGAATTGCGTTTGCGCTGCGAATTGCGCCTGCAAACCCGCGCGCCGTGTGGACGCGCTCATCGTAGGGCTTCATGTTTGCCAGTAGGGCCTCCAAACTCATGGCGCAGGCAATTTCGGCTTGTTTGAGCCAGCGGTTCATATCGTACAATTGAAGGGCGCTCATGGCCGTCAACAGGTTCGAGCCGTTGATGGAGGCAAGCCCGTCGCGCGCTTGCAAGCCGGGAATGGGGATTCCGGCCCGCTCCAGTGCTTCCCTGCCAGGCAGCCTTTGTCCCTGATAGAAGGCTTCGCCTTCGCCCATCATTAACAGGGCAATTTGCGACATGGGGGCAAGGTCTCCGCACGCACCAACGGAGCCTTTCTGGCAGACCACAGGCGTCACGCCTTTGTTGAGCATCTCAACGAGAGTCAGCGTAATTTCCGGGCGGCAGCCCGAGTTGCCGTGCGCGTGAACGTTGACGCGCCCCGCCATCGCAGCGCGGACGTTTTCGATGGATACGGGTTCGCCAATGCCTGCTGCGTGGTTGTATATCAAATATCTTTGGAATTGTTTGACCTGTTCATCACTGAGCGCAACTTCCGAAAATTCGCCAATCCCCGTGTTCACCCCGTACATGATTTCGTGCGCCTCGATTTTATCCTCCAGCATTTTACGGCAAAGGCGAATCCGCTCCAGCGCGTCTGGGTGAAGTTCCACCTTTTCTCCCCAGCGAGCAATCCGAACCAGTTTTTCGACGGTCAGGCTTTGACCATCCAGAACGATTGTCATAGGTACCTCGCAAGAATGGATATTTTGGGCGTCCAGAATGTTTGCATCTGGAAGCCACAGGATCGAATGCGCAACTTCTCGATGAAGTGGGTGCGGGGGCCTGCGCACGCTCTCATCCCCCGCTTCCCCCTTCTTTTGAGAAGGTATTCCAATGTCGGCTAAAGTTCTGCCGAGAAGCGATAAACGTCGCCGCGATAGATAATTCGATACCAGGTTACAGGATTGTCGTTGACGCTATACGTCACACGCTCGACGGCAAAACCTGCGGAACCAGGCTCGACTTGCAAATAGCCGGCTTCCTTCTGAGATAAAACCCGCGCTTCGATGGTATAACAGGCGCGAATCAAGGGGATATCGTATTTATCTATGAGCAAGGAATGGATGGACTGTGTCTCCAGGTCTTCTTCCATCAACTGCGGACAGGTTTTGTGAGCCAGATAGCGGGTTTCGTAGGCGACTGGCTTCCCGTCGGCGAGGCGAAGGCGGATGATTTCGATTGTCTTTTCCCCCGCTGGAATTTGTAGATGTTTGGCGATTTCGGCGCTGGCCGGCAACACGCGGCGGCTCAACAAGGAAGCGCTGGGCTTCCAGCCGCGGGCTTTCATCTCTTCGTCGAAACTGCCAAGGCGGAAAAATACATGAGATTGTTGCAAAGAATTGACAAATGTCCCTCTGCCCTGTTCGCGCCGCAGCAGCCCAGCGCGGATGAGCATTTCAACAGCGCGACGCACTGTGCCGCGGCTCAAACCGTATCCCTGGCAAAGTTCCTCGTCTGTGGGGAATCTTTCACCCGGCTGAAATTCCCCCGACTGAATGCGTTTTTCGAGGATTTCTTTCAATTGATAGTAACGAGGTATGACGCCTTGCTCGATTTGTATCATGTTCGACCTGGCTTCTCCCGGCAAAAGGGTTCAAACATTCCAGAGAACTTGACCGCGCGGCTTACTCGTATTATTATGTAAACATATATACAACTATACAATATAGTATGACATAAGTCCTTTTGATTGTCAAGTTTTCTGCAAAATAATGCGCATGCAAACCTTGTCAGGTGCAGAGTCGAAAGTCTGCCGACTTTCGAGCAAAATGCGGAGATTTTGCAGTCCGCGGTGACGTGCGCGCGCATGCTAATAACCTGAATTTGGGATAGAATGTCGAAACGTCCAAAAGGTTTTGCAGAGCGCTATTTTGATAGCAAAGCCAACCCTTCGATACGCTCATGGCAGGCCTTCGGGATGATTGTTCTGCTTATCCCGAACCAACAAGGAGTTGCAACATGCCGCTCTCATTCTTTGTGAATGGTGCATCCGTTACAGTGGATGTTCCGCCGACGACTCCCCTGTTGGATGTCTTGCGGACGGAACTAGGGTTGACGGGGACAAAACAAGGCTGCGACCACGAAGGCGAATGCGGAGTCTGCACCGTATTGCTTGACGGCAAGACCATTCGCTCTTGCATTACGCCAGTCGGCAAAGCGCAAGGGCGTCAGGTGTTCACTGTGGAGGGATTGGGAACGCCAGAGCATTTGCACCCCCTTCAGCAGGCTTTCATTGATACTGGAGCCGTCCAATGCGGGTACTGCACGCCGGGCATGTTAGTGGCCGCCAAAGGTTTGCTAGATCAGAACCCCAACCCGTCACGCCAAGAGATAATCGAATTTCTCGAGGGGAATCTCTGCCGCTGCACCGGTTACAAGCGAATTCTCATGGCAATAGAAATGGCGGCTGCCAGGTTGCAAGGCGAACCTGTCGAATTCAAGAATGAATATCCTGTTGTCGGAAAAGAATACCGCCGCGTGGACGCCGTAGACAAGGTGACGGGAGCCGCCAAATACGCCGAAGACATAGTCATGCCAAACATGGCGCATGGCAAAATTTTACGCAGTCCGCATCATCACGCCCGCTTGCTCTCGCTGGACGTTTCGCAAGCGGAAAAAATGCCGGGCGTGATTCGCGTCATCACCGCCGCCGATATCCCCGGCGAAAACGGGCTGGGAGATTACAGCCGCGATGAGCCGATTCTCACGCCGCTGGGCGATACGGCAAAAATGAGGGGCGCGCCTATCGCCCTGGTGGTCGCCGAAACCGCGCAGCAGGCGCAGGCAGGGGTGAACGCTATCCGCGCCGAATATGAAATCCTGCCGCATGTCTTCGACGCAGAGGAAGCCTTGGCGGAAGACGCTTACCCGATTTATCCGCATGGCAATATCTTGACTCAATTTCAGGTCAAGCATGGCGACCTTGACCGCGCCTTCGCCGAATCCGACGTGACGCTGGAGACGCGCTACCGCACCGCTTTCGTGGAACACAGCGCGCTGGAACGGGAAGCCGCGCTTGCCTATGTGGACGACGCGGGTATTCTTACCGTCGTCTGCGCCAACCATGAACCCTACTGGCATCGCAACTACATCGCCGCGACTCTCGCGCTGCCGCTGTCCCAAGTCCGAGTCATCACTCCGCCCATTGGCGGCTCTTTTGGCGGCAAACAAGACCCCATGCTGGCTGTCGCAGTCGGGCTGGCGGCTTTTCTCACCCGCCGCCCCGTGCGAATTGCTTACTCGCGGCATGAAGTCTTCTCCGCCACGCCAAAACGTCACCCGTATGACGTGAAGTATCGCATTGGCGCAAAACGAGACGGGCGATTTACGGGCGTTCATCTTCGCATCCATGCCAACACCGGCGCTTACGACGCGCACGGACAATACATCCCCGATTACGCCGTCACCAGCGGCGGCGGGGCGTACCGCTGGCAGGCGGTGGACGCTTACGCCCAAACGGTCTATACCAACGCCCCCAAAGCCGGACAATTTCGCGGCTTTGGCACCAGCCAGAGCGCCTTTGCCCTGGAATGTACGCTGGATGAACTGGCTCAAAAATTGAAGATGGACCCGCTCGACCTGCGGCTTGAAAACGTCCTCGAACAATCCTCCATTTCGTTTTTGGGGTATCCCATCGGGGAATCCATCGGCTATCGGGAAGTTTTGCAAGCGCTCCAGCCGCGCTTTCGGGAATCTCTCCATCAAGCCGAAGCGTACAACGCTGCTGCCCGCGCGAACGGCGAACCCTTTCGCAAGGGAATTGGGTTGGCTGGGACCTGGTACCGCTTTGGAAAATCTGGCACGTTGAGAATCGAAGCGCACTGCGAGTTGGCGGCGGACGGGAGTTTTGTCGTTTATGCCACCGCCCCCGATTACGGGCAAGGCGTAAACACCGCGCTGACTCAACTGGCAGCGGAGATTCTGCAAGCGCCCCGAGAGCGGGTTGGCTTGGTGAACGCCGACACCGCTCTTGTGCCTGACAGCGGAATCCAGGGCGCTTCGCGCTCGACGTATTTCGTTGGCGGCGCGGTTTGTAAGGCGGCAGAGAACCTTCGTGCATCCATTCAAGCAGTTGCCAGCGAAATGCTGGATTGCCAACCAGCCGATGTTGCCTTGGACGGGGATACAGTTTACTCTCAGCAAAATCCAAACAAGACGGTTTCCTTGAGCGATGTTGCGGCGGAATTCGACCGCATAGGAAAAAGACGCAGAATGCCCGGCTTCTTCGACCTGACGCCTCATTTCCCCAACGACAAGCGCCCAATGTACGCGCCTTTGTTTTGCACGGGGGCGCAAGTTGCCGAGGTGTTGGTCCATTTAAAGACAGGGACGGTGGAAGTTCTTCGGGTGGTTGTATCGCAAGACATGGGCAAGACCGTCAACCCGGTGGATGCGCAGGGACAAATCGAAGGCGCAGTGATGATGGGCGTCGGCGCTGCTATCATGGAAGAAGTCATCCCCGGCGCGACGACCAGTTTTGCCAGTTACTATGTGCCAACGGTCAAGTCCATGCCCGAAATCGAAACGCATTTTGTCGAAGTCGCCAGCCTGCACGGTCCGCTGGGCGTAAAGGGGATCGGCGAAGCGGTGATGCTGCCCACTGCGCCCGCCATTGTGAACGCCATTTCGCGCGCCATCTGCCAGCGGATTCGAGAAATCCCTGCCACGCCAGAACGGGTGAGAGAAGCGATTAGAAAATCCCAACTGGAAGGATTGACTCTATGAATAAGCCAGCCGAATACCTTTTTCCCGCAACGGTTGCAGAGGCTGTGCAGGCGCTTGCCGACTGGAAAGGGGGGGCGCGGGTCATCGCTGGCGGCACCGACCTGATGTTGGATTTGGAGAAGGGAAAAGTTGCGCCGCAATGCTTTGTCAGCACAGACAGGATTGACGGACTGAATCACATTTCGCTCGAGGATGAGTTCGTGGTCATCGGCGCAGCAGTGACGTTTGCCGACCTCAAACATCATCCGTATATCAATCGGTGGGTTCATGTTTTGGCCGACGCGGCGCGGAGCGTGGGTTCGCTGTCCATTCAAAACACAGCCACGCTGGCAGGTAACATTGTCAATGCCATGCCTGCGGCAGACGGAGCACTTGCCTGCCTTGCGCTCGAAGCGGAAGTGGAGGTGGCGGACGTGGAACAGGTGAATTGGCGGCTGCTCGACACCCTTTTTCTCGCTCCCGGCAAATCAAGCCTTGACTCAACCCGGCAACTACTCACGCGCATCCGCTTTCCACGCTGTGAGCAAAGGCGAGGCACGGCCTGGATCCGCCTTGTACGCCGCCCTTCCCTGACGCTGCCTATCCTCAACTGTGCGGCGAATATATTTCTGAACGAAAGCGGGGAAGTAAAAAAGGCGCGGATAGCGATCGGTCCGGTTGCGCCGCGTCCGTTTCGGGCAGGAGCGGCAGAGCGTTTCCTCGAGGGGCGTTTTCCTACCACAGAAAATCTCCAGCGGGCGGCTGAGATTGCGCAAGGCGAGAGCGCACCGCGCGGGAATGTGCTGCGGGCTTCACAGGAATATCGGCTGGCTGAAATTCCGGTCATTGTAGAGGAGGCGCTTGCCTGCGCTGTCCAACGGGCAAGGGGAGAGTGGAAAAAGGGCGCTAAAGACTTTTGAGCGCCTTTTTTCTTTGGGAATTGCCAGGTTTCCAAAGCCCAAGCGCACCAGGATATTGTATACTTGAGTCCGCTGCAAAAATCTTGAAGTTTCACCACGAAGACACAGAGTCACGGAGATTTCTCCCATTATTACACTCGGTGTCTCCGTGTCTCAGTGGTTCGATTTTTACCTTTTTGCAGTGGCCCATCCTTGTTGTGGAGAGGAGATTGTGGAGGCGCCTCTGGCTGGTTTTGCCGAAAGTGGGAAGGCGCGAGGGGGGGCGGTGCGCGTAGAAATTCGTCAATGGGCGCTGCGCGGTGGCAAGGGGCGCGAAATCGCCATCCGTCTGCCGCCGCATGAGAAACTGCCTCTTTGCTCGAGATAATAACGCCAGGTCGGGATAACCGTCCCGAAGGCTTTTCAGAGCAATTGTATGGGCGAAATCGAGCCTTCGGGACGGTTCGAAGGCTTACAGGTTAATAGCCTTTTTTCAAATCCAGCCAGAATATTGCTTCCATACCAGAAAGGATTGCCCCTATGAAAACGGCCCCCTTCGAAGTCCTCGGTCCGCACGAAGTCGAACGCATCCACGCTGCCTCGATGGAGATTCTCGCCGAGGTGGGGATCAAGGTCAATTACAAGCAAGCCCGTGAACTGTTCCGCGAGGCGGGCGCGCTGCTTGCAGTGGATTCCACCTGAGCGGGGCCGTCCATCCAAAAGCCCCTCGCCTTCGGCGCGGACTTCGTCGTCTACAGCCTGACGAAATACCTGAACGGCCACGGTGACGCTTTAGGGGGAGCAGTTCTCGGGCCCGAAAAGAACGTGCAGAGAATCCGTAAGAAGATGCTCGTCCACCTCGGCGGCGCGCTCAGTCCGTTCAACGCCTGGCTCATCCTGCGCGGACTGGTCACTTTGCCAATGCGCATGAAGCAGAACTGTCAAAGTGCGCTGAAGATCGCCCAGTTTTTGGAGAGTCATCCGAAGGTCGAGCGAGTTTTCTATCCAGGCCTGGAAAGCCATCCGCACCACGAACTGGCCGCGCGGCAGATGTCCGCTTTTGGCGGGATGCTCACCTTCCGTCTCAAAGGCGGATTAGGCGCGGCCATCACACTCGCCGAAAAGATAAAGTTGTTCTCCTACGCCACGTCGCTTGGACACGCCCACAGCCTGCTGTTCTACTATCCCGCCGACCTGTACATTGACGCCATGCCTTTTTACACCGCCGAACAGAAGCGCCGCATTCGCGAATGGACGGGCGAGGGCATCATCCGCGCCAGCATCGGGCTGGAAAGCGCCGATGATCTCATTCGCGATTTGGATCGCGCCTTGCGGGCGCGCACGTTCAAGGGATGGGTGGGGCCATGGGTATATCAGGTGATGAAAGGGATGGTAGACCACGACAATCACGCTTCATGAGGATACAGTTCGGTTCGACCCTCCGTTGAATAGTGGGGTGGGTCATCGTTTCCCTTATGGGCCGCACCGGTAGAGCGTGGTTGGCTGGTTTTGGGCGGGGCGCTGCCCTGCGCCTTGCGCGGCGGGCGGTCCGCTGCGGCTGAATTCCGGCACGACCGTGCAGGAGGAGGCCAGCCATTGAACGATGTCTTGCTTTTCAGGGCTGTTGCCGAATAGCACATAGCGCAGGCGGCCCTCGGCTGCCATTTCTGCCAGGCCTGCGGCGTCAATCACCGTATCGTGGCCGCCAAAACCGCCGATGTATAGCACCGGGCGGCCGGTTGCCAACACCAACGGCGCGCCGGTATGCGCGTTCGGCACGGCGACCAGGTATTCCACATCCTGCGTGTTGGCTTGCAGGAAGGTCACGAGCGCCTCGTCAGCGCGGTTTGGCTCGTTGAGTGCGGGAGCAGGCCGGGGCTGGGCCTGAGGCGCATTCCCGCTGTCGAACGCGGTCGGCAGGTTCACGTCCGGGGACCGATCCAGCACGGTCATCCCCGTCCACAGCAAAGGAATGAAGACCAGGGCGGTCAGCACGACCAGGTACGCCGCTGGACGTAAGAGTTTGACGAACAATAAGATTGCGCCGATTGCCAGCAATGCCACAGGCGCATAGACTACGATGGACTGGAATCCATATTGCGCGGCGGTGAAGACCTGGAAAGCAAGGGTGACAGCCGCGATGAGAATCAACCCCGCGTTCACAACCGGACGTCGAGCCTGCCACCGCCAAAAGAGTGTCATCCCGGCCCCAACCGCTGCGCCGAGGGCCGGCGCCAGCATGATGGTGTAATAGGCATGGAAGATGCCCTCCACCGCGCTGAAGAAGATCAGGCAGGTCAGCAGCCAGCCGCCCCACAAGACGAACGCTTTGTGTTCAACCTGCAAGGGCAGACGGGGACGGGCCGCGAAAACGGTCATAAAAGCCCCAACCAGCGCAAAGGGCAGCAGCCAGGACATCTGTTTGGAGAGCGGCGGGACGAAGAAGCGGGCCATGCCCGGCGAGCCGGTCTCACGACTGAAAGGCACGCCAGCGGGATTTTGAGGGCCGTCCGCGTTGGGGTTGGGGCTGACGTTGGGACCATCGCCCAGCGCGCCGGGCGGCGGGTCGAAGCCGGGACGCGGCGGGTTGGTTTGGCCGCCGGGGGCGGTGGCGGGCGGTTGACCGGATGGCGGGACAGAGCCGCGCG
Organism: Anaerolineales bacterium; assembly: GCA_034431895.1. Taxonomy (GTDB): domain Bacteria; phylum Chloroflexota; class Anaerolineae; order Anaerolineales; family Villigracilaceae; genus JAABUE01. Next base: position 3,439 of record DAOUCM010000297.1, on the reverse strand, counting down.
GAGCGCAAGCCAGTTGATTCATCCCCGGCGGGAAAATGCAACTTCCCTGAATGGAGCGGCCATCCGGCAGGGTGAAAGAGCAGGCTGCATCTTGTTTTTGACCTTCGCAGGCCGTCAGCGCTTGCGGCGGGGGAGCCTGTACTCCTGAATTGGACGGCGGGCCAGAGGCAGGCTGCCCGCCAGGGCCGGCATCGGGCGCAGGAGTCATCGGCGCGCTGCTTTGCGGGGGCGCATTTCCCCCCGCGCGAGGGTTGAACAGCCGCGACAGGCCGTTATGCCCGACGATGAGTTCCATGACGATGTTATCCTGGCTGCTGCCGATGTAGGGACGCTGCTCGGCGGGCGTCAGGTCCACGATGACAGCCCATGAGAGCGAGACGACCAGCAGGATGGCCGCCGAGAGGGCGGTGCTGAAGATTTTCTTCCACCAACCACTTTTTGCGCCCAGCAAGTACAGGGCGTAGAAGGCAGGCAGCGGCAGGAAGGCTTGCAGCATCTTGATATTGAATCCCAGCCCCAGCAGGAACGCGCCCACGAACAACCAGCGCGATTTTCCGCTCTCGGTGGCAGCGACGAAGGCCCAGGCGGCCAGCAGCAAGGTGAAGACCAGCATTCCGTCCATAGTGTTGTTGCGGTCGGTGGCCACGGCGACCGGCGTGACAGCCAGGACGAGCGTAGCCACCAGCCCAGCCAGTTTGCCCATGTATTTCCTGACCAGGTGATAGAGCAGCGGCACACTGAGAATGCCCGCCAGGATGTTGGGCAGCGAGACGACCCAACCCTCCACACCCAGCACGAAGGCAAAGGCGGCCTCGATCCACAGTCCCAGCGGCGGCTTGTCCACCGTCACTGAGCCGCCCGGTTCCGCCGCCACGAAGAAGAAGTTGTGCCAGGATTGCAGCATAGACTTGACTGCTGCCGTGTAATAGGTATTGGCATCGCCGATGGCATCCAGGTTGGCAAAGTGCAGCACAGCCGAAAGCAGCATGATGCCCGCAACGAGAAGATGCGCCGGCGTGACGCCCAGGAATATCTTGTGGGACAGGGGGGGTGCTTGGGATTGGAGGGGAAGCGTAGTCATCGTTTTCCTTTTGACAGCATGAGCATAAGTTTGCGTATGAAAGTTCGATTTCGGCCTTAGGATTTGCGAAAGAGCGTAAAGAGCAATCCGCCGACCAGCAACAGGGGGGCAAAAGCCATCATGCACAGACCGGAAACGAACAGCCCGGAAGCCGCCTGCCGCTGCGATTCTACGAATTGCAGATGATCTCCGGCGAAAATATGTTCAGGGAGAACGCTGCCGGTCGCCGATTTCTTCCCCAAGACCGTCACCAGGTCGCCGTCGAAGAGACCGCGATAACGCTTCGAGCCATCGGGCAAGCGTTCTCCTTCGTACTCGGCCTGATGAGGGCCATCCCCTTTCACGATCAGAATATGGAGATCGCCGCTCAAGCGAGCGCTGCTTGCCTTGAGAAGCGACACCGGCTGCCCCTGGAGCTCGATCGTCAGGGCGGGGACGACGGTTTCAGCGCTTTCCCAGCGACCGCTCGGTTGCGAATCGTCGTCCTCGTCTGAAGGCAAGGTCACTTTCCATTCTTCGACGGAATAGGCGACGAAATCCAGACCTTCGAGCAGCGGCGGGTTGCCTTTCAGGGTGCCGGTGAACAGCAGTTCCTCCTCAGCCTGTGCCGCTGCCACCTGCGCGGCATTTTCTGTCACCGGCAGGCGGGAAATGCGGTAGGCTTGAATCGCCTGCGCAGGAGCCAGGCCAAAGGCCATCAGCCCGCCGCACAGCAGGCAGAGAACGGAAATGGCCGTGATTGCCAGCATGGAACGCACACGCTGGCGAACAGACGAGAGAAAATTGAATCCCAGCAGGTTCATGGTCATGTCTCCTTGAAACGGACGAATTCAAAAGCCGCGCGATTGTCGGATGCGGGACGCTCTATGCACGCCCTTCAACCCGAAGTCCTGTTTCGTTCCTCATTTCGCCGCTGTTGCACATACTGCCGGAGGATCCACGCCTCCGCGCCCTCCGAATCCTCCCATTCGACAAACTCACCGGTTCGCTTGTCCACCACGTAATCCGGCTCCCCAAAGTCCTTTATCCCATGCCGCAGTTCATACGGCGATTCGCGCAGAGCCGTTTCCATCGTTACACCCGTCAGAAGGCGAAACCACCATTTGCGGATTTGCAGACGCAATTTTTCTATTCCCAGAAACACCACAGCCACGCCAGCGAGAAAAACAAGCCCCCCAATCAACACGATGACCCACGACGAGAGCATTTGCATCAAACGCCCCTCGGCAATGGCCTCCCGAATCGCCTCGTAGAGAACCCAGACGAGGAGCACTACAAATGCACTGATAGATAGCCAGGCGATTCGAGATTTCATGGGTCACCGTCAATCTTTTGTTGGCATGGCAATTGGCGGTCAATGCTCATTTCGAACATACGCATCGTACATCTCCGGCAGGGTCTTCCACTCCACCTGACCGGCTTTCACGTAAACGTCAATGCGTTGCAGCCAGGTTTCGAGCATCTTTGGGTCGAGCGGCGTGCCAAAACTCCAACTCACGTAGTAAGTGTTCACCTGACCCGGCTGGGCAAGTGCGATGGCCTGTTCCAGTTCCTGGGTGAAATAATCAATATCTGCCTGGGTCAAGTCTTCGTTTTTGCCGGGCGACCGTCCGGTGGCATCTTCCTCCATGTGAGTCAACCCGCCGCCGGAGGGGATAAGCACCAGCCTGCCATTGGGGGAGGGGGTCAGCCAATCCTGTCCGCTGTTCATGCGCCACGGGTGCAGGCGGTCTGCCAGTGCGGAGGGGAAGGTGTCGTGGCAGGCGGCCGGGTTGGGGCAATTGCGATATTCCGGCGGGCGGCTTTCGGGCGGCATAGACATCACCGCATACGCCACGTTGCCGGTCGTGAAGAGGTAACCGGCGTCGGCGGCAGCCGTCACCCAATCGCAGTGCGAGACGATGCCTGAAACGTGGCGCACAGTGACGCCCAGCGATTCGAGTTGTTCCTTCTCGGCGCGCAGGTCGGCGGCAAAGTTGCCGCAATTGTAGTTTTTCTGCCCGCCGATGTCGGCGTGAACGCCCACGCCGTGTCCGCGTTGCTGCATTTCGAGCAATACGTTATCGCCCCATTTCAGCGCGCCGTCGGTCACTTCCTTGCTCTCCCAGGTCAATTTGGCGCCGTAGGTCTCGAACAGGGAGGCGTATTCGCGCATGAGTTGAACGTGCCGGGCAAAGCGTGCCTGGTCCTGGTCGTCATTCCAGCCTTCCAGGTGAACCATGATGCGCAAATAAAGGATGGCTTTTTCGTCGCTGACGGTTGGCTCTGCCGCCGCTTCGGTCGGGACCTGGGGCTGGGTCGTTCCCTCACCCCCGTCCCCTCTCCCGGTGGGAGAGGGGAGCGCCTCACCCCCGTCCC
>DAOUCM010000296.1:0-12326 GCA_034431895.1 Anaerolineales bacterium | reverse complement strand
GGGCCAGGGGTGAGGGCCACCCCTCTCTCGTTGGGAGAGGGGTCAGGGGTGAGGGCCACCCCTCTCTCGTTGGGAGAGGGGTCAGGGGTGAGGGCCACCCCTCTCCCCCTGGGAGAGGGGCTAGGGGTGAGGGCCTCCGGCGTATCTGGCAAATCGTGTTGATTGCGCTTGCCGTCCTGCCGGGCGTGGTTGGAATCTTCCGCTTGCATCCATACGAATATATCTATTACAATTCACTCGTGGGCGGCGAGCAAGGCGCCTTCCGCCGTTTCGAGTTGGATTACTGGGGCATTTCGTACCGCGAGGCAGCCGGCTGGCTGAACGAAAATGCCCCCCCACAGGCCAATGTGTGGGTGGAGGGACCGGCGCACCTGCTCCACATGTACCTGCGCGACGACCTCAACCTGTATTCGACCTACGAGGCCGAGCGTGCCGAACGTTACGATTTTGTGGTCGCTACCAGCCGTTACGACCTGGATTTGACTTCCTATCCTACCGCGCCCATCGTGTACGCTATTGCGCGCAACGGGGCCGTGTTGACCGTCATCAAGCAGCCATGAGTGAGACTTCCGAGACCTCGCCAATCTGGCTGCCTCATTCGTCGTATCTTTTTACCCTATGAAACCTCTCATCCAAACCCTCACTGAAACTTGCGCCCCTTCTGGCTATGAAATCGCCATCCAGGAGATCATCCGTCGGGAAATCGAACCGCTGGTAGACGAACTCCGTGTAGATGCGCTGGGCAACCTGCTGGCCCGCCGCGGGAACAAGGCCGCTCACGGCAAGCGCGTTCTGCTGGCCTGCGCGATGAACGAAGGTGGTCTCATCGCCAATCACATTGATGCGCACGGCTTCGTCCGTTTCACGGCGCTGGGCAAAGCCTCGCCTTTTTTGCTGCCAGGCGTGCGCGTGCGCTTTGTCAACGGCGCGCAAGGCGTCATTGGCGCTGACCATACCTCAAAAGACGAACAGCCTCCAGCCATCGAAAAACGTTTCATAGACCTGGGCGCAACTGGCCCGCACGATTGCCCCATCGAAGTGGGCGCCGTTGCTGCCTTCGACCAACCCTGTCAGTTCTGCGGGCAATATGTCACAGCCAAAGCGCTGGGAAACCGCGCCGGGGTGGCTGTGGCGATCGAAACGCTGCGCAGGCTCGAGCCGGGTGTGAACGAGGTGTGGGCCGCCTTTACCGTCCGACAGGAAAGCGGCATGGTCGCCTATGCTCTCGATCCCGAACTTGGCCTGTTGCTCTCCCCTGCTCTGGCAGAGGATACCCCTCCAAACAACCAGCGCGGCCTTGTCTTGGGAAAAGGCCCGGCCGTCGTCGTCAAAGAAGCCTTCGGTTTTGCCGACTCGCGCGTGGTCAATTGGATGATTCGTACCGCTGACCAGGCTGGCCTGCCTCTCCAGCGCCACGTCTCCAACGAAGGCGGAGAGCGGACAAGCGCCATGCACCAAGCGCGCGCAGGTGTGCCAAGTGGCAGCCTGGGATTGCCCTGCCGCTACCTGCATTCCCCCTCCGAAAGGATGCACCTGGGCGACCTCGAAATCGCCGTCCAATGGCTCACCCTCTTACTGGCAAATCCCATCCCTATCGAATGAAAACCTTGTTGCGCCTTTCGTGTAGCATTGGATTGCTGATGCTGTTGGCGGGATGTGGGGGAACGCCTGCGCTTCCTGCTACGCCTGAGCCTGTCTCCGTTTCGACAAGTTTCCCCAGCCCCACACTTCCCCCCGCTGCTCCCTCCTCTGCGGCTGGAGAAACGCGCCTGTTGCGCCTGTGGCTGCCGCCGCAATTCGATCCGTCTGCCGACACGCCGGCAGGCCGATTGTTACAAGCCCGCCTGGACGAGTTCGAAGCGCGCCGCCCTGGCCTGCAAGTGGAAGTGCGCATCAAAGCCGCCTCGGGGCCAAATGGCCTGGTCGAGAACCTGTCTGCTGCCTACGCTGCTGCCCCCGCCATTTTGCCCGACCTGGTGGCTCTCTCGCGCGCCGACCTGGAAGCGGCTGCCTTCGAGGGCTTGCTTCATCCGCTCGATGGCCTGACCCTGGCATTGAACGGCCCCGATTGGTATCCCTATGCCCGCCAATTGGCGCAAATTCAAAATACCACGTTTGGCCTGCCATTTGCCGGTGACCTGTTGGTGCTGGCCGGCTATGCAGACCCTTTGCCGGCTCGTTGGGCTGCGCTCGAAGACAAAACCTACCTGTTCGCGGCTGCCGACCCCCAAGCCTCGTTTGGACTGGCAATGTATCTCTCCAGCGGCGCTTCCCTGACCGATGTGCAGGGACAGCCCCATCTGGATGAAGACGCTCTGGAGAGTGTGCTTTCGTTCTATGCGCGTTCGGTGGCCGAAGAAAATCTATCTTCGACTGTGCTGGCCTACGGCGATAACTCTGCCGTCTGGAAAGCGCTCGAAGAACAACATGCCAACTTGGGCGTGGTCTGGACAGATGAGCATTTGCAAGAAAAACCAGCCGCCATCCTGGTAGCACCTCTTCCAGGCTTGGGAGAGACCTCCATGACCTTGGCGCGTGGCAGCGTTTGGGCGTTGGCCGGTTCACGGCCCGAAAACCAGGCTTTGGCAGTAGAACTGGCCGAATTCCTCTCGGAAGGAGAATTCCTGGCTGAGTGGAGCCAGGCTGCTGGCGTTTTGCCTCCGCGTCCAACCGCCCTGGCCGCCTGGCAAGACCCTCCTTTGCGCGCCGCGCTGGAAGAAATCAGCGCCTCGGCCCGCCTGTTGCCGCCCAATGAACTGATCATGATTGTCGGGATACCCTTCCAACAAGCCATCCAAGCCGTATTGAGCGGCGAGGCATTGCCGGCGCAAGCCGCGCGCACAGCCGCCGAGCAGGTCAAGTAAAGCCATGTTTCCAAGAAATCAACTTGTCTCGAAGAGACTTTTTGGCTATAATCCGCCCGTTTTTGCCTGAATAGATTTCCAGTATCTTCTCGAAGAAGGCAGGCAGGGGCAGGCATGTCCAGAACGTCTGAAATCCCTGTGCCTGGCCGGATGGAGATGATACGATTTTTCCATTGCTAAGGAGGACAATGTGTCTCGAAAACACTGGGTAGCCGTCGTGGGGGCCGGGCCGGCTGGCTTATTTGGCGCTCGTGAACTCGCCAGTCAGGATGTGCAGGTGATTTTGTTCAACCGCGATATTAAACCAGGAGGGCTGGCGGAGTATGGTATCTACCCTGCCAAACACAGCATGAAAGAGGCTTTGCGCCGTCAATTTCGTCAAATACTCGCGCACCCCAACATGACCTATTATGGCAATCTCACCATTGGTTCACAGGGCGACCTCTCGCTCGATGACTTGCGCACAATGGGTTTTCAGGCCATCCTGGTCACGGCCGGCGCGCAAGGCACCAAATGGCTTGGGTTGCCAGGCGAGAATCTGATAGGCGTCTATCATGCCAAAGATGTAGTCTACTACTACAACCAATTGCCGCCCTACAGCCAGAAGGAGTTTCGTTTTGGGAAACGCTGCGCCATCGTGGGCGCCGGCAATGTCATGGCCGACATCGCCCGCTATCTGATTCGCGAGCAAAAGGTCGAAGAAGTCATTGCTGTCGTGCGACGCGGCCCTGCGGAGGTCAAATTCGACAAGAAGGAGATGGAACACATCATTGCCAACCTTGACTTGTCAGCATTGGACGCCGAAATCGCCCGCGTCAGCCCGCTCATGCAAGCGGTCGGCCAAGACCCTCGAACTGCCCGCGCCTCGATTTTGCAGGCCCTCCCCAAGGCGGATCCCCCCACCTCCCATACCCGTTTCCGTTTCGAATTCCTGAGTTCGCCTGTGCAAATGTTGGGCGAAAACGGCTTGCTGGCGCACCTCGAAATCGAAGATACCACCCTCGTCTTGCAGGGCGGCGAGACCAAAGCCAAAGGCACCGGCCACAAACGCTTGTTGGACGTAGAAACGGTCATCTTTGCCATTGGCGACAAAGTGGACGACTCCTTTGGCCTGCCGGTCGAATGGAACGAATTCGTCAAGAACCCCAACCCTGCCTTTCCGGTCGATGGCTTGTCGTATGAAGCCTTCGATCCTCGAACCGGCCAACCTATCCAGGGCGTCTTTGTAGGCGGCTGGTCGCGCAAGGCCAGTGACGGCCTGGTTGGTTATGCCCGCAAAGACGGTATCAATGCGGCTCAAGCCGTCTTGCAATACCTTCGTGTCAGTCCGCCAAAAGGCGGCGACCTGGCAGAGGTGGAGAAGAGAATCAAAACCCTCCACAAAGCGGTTGTCACCAAAGAAGATATCCAACGCCTGGAAGCCATCGAAGCGGCAGAGGCCCAAAAGCGCGGCCTAGAGGAATTCAAGTTTGCTACCAACGAAGAAATGCTGGCAGCCATGGGATTGGTGGTGCCGGTGGCGCGTCTGGCCTCCCCCCATTGACCGTTCGATTTTTGTCGCATAAAATCAATGAACGTTATAGCGATTTGAATGCGTAAGGTAACCTGAATTCGGAACCGTCCCGAAGGCTCGATTTTGTCCACACAATTGCTCTAAAAAGCCTTCGGGACGGTTATCCCGAACTGGCGTTAAGGTAGGGTAACGCGGCAAGCCACAACCAAAGTGGCGTTGCTCCGCAGTTCCCTGGGCAAGCCATGGCGGAGCGAGCCAGGAACGGTTGACCATCGTGCAAAATCTTTGCGGTTGTGATAGATTCTCAAGGAGAATACTTTATTGCCGTATAATCTCGCAAGATGGGTCGGCCAACCGCCGTGCCGCCTGTGCCATGAAATGGCACAAAGTGGTACGGTCGGCCTTGCTAAATCAGGCAGACTCTAGCGAGGCGCTGTTTGCGCCTGCCCTGCTGGAGCCTGGAGTTGAAGCCGTAAGGAAGGTTACCGAATTATTTTGGGTTCATTGGAAATTGGCGTGATATACTCCCAGTTCTGGCGGCAGTTGCTTGTCCTGGTGTTTGCCCAGGGAACTGCCGCCCGCCACATCCCCTTTGGGGATGGCTGGCAAAACAATCACAGAGATTCCCAATGAACCGTAGAGAATTAAGGAGAAACGATGTCCGAACACCTGGCAAAGATCATTGCTGCCATCATTGACGGCGACGCCGACGCAGCCGAGGAGAGCGCCCAAACTGCCCTCGCAGCCGGACTCGACCCGTTGCAAATCCTGAATGAGGGTTTGATGCGCGGCGCAGATGACGTAGGCAAGCGCTTCGAAAGCGGGGAATACTTCCTGCCTGAACTAATGCTGGCCGGGCGCGCTCTGAAAGCCGCCATGGACATCGTCAAGCCGGCCCTGCTCGAAAAATACGCCGGCGCCGATAGCCAGGTCAAAGGTACGGTGGTCGCCGCCACCGTGCAAACCGACATCCACGACATCGGCAAGAACATCGTCGCCTCCATGCTCACTGCCGCTGGCTTCGAGGTGGTAGATATGGGCGTGGACGTGCCGATCAAATCCATCATTGACAAAGCCGAAGAACTCGGCGCCCAGGTGATTGCCCTCTCGGCTTTGCTGACCACTTCCATGCCTTTCATCAAAGATCTTATCGAACTGCTCAAAGCGCGCGGCTTGCGCGAAAAATACATCGTTTTGGTAGGCGGCGCCTCTGTAACTGAGGAATGGGCCAAAGGGATTGGCGCCGACGGCACCGCCCGCAACGCCGCCGAAGCCGTCAAACTGGCGCGCGAACTGATTGGAGCCTGATGTGCTGAACTACCTGGAAGTCCTCGACCGCGCCAACAGCGGTCCCTACCTGAGCGAGGAGAATTGGGACCTCGAAAAGGTCGCCATGACCGCCCGCCGCCTGGTCAAAAAGTATAAAGTCGAATACGACCCCAACGAAGTCGTTACCTCCGACCCCGCCATCGCCGATGCCATCTACCAGGCCGGCTATGAAATGGCAGTCGAATTAGGCGCCTACAGTCGTTCCACCGAGCGCATCATCCAATTTTCGCAGGATGAAATTGACCAGGGGATTCGGGACATGCCCCAGACGCTGGTGATGGGCGAAGGCAAAGACGCCCGCACCTTGCGCGCTCGCCGCCTGGACGATGACCTGCCACCGTTATTTTTTGGTGGCTCGCCGGGGACGCCGATTCCTGAACGCTACTTCTTGCCAAATGTCATCTCCTACATGCAGGAGCCATTGATTGACCTGGCTACCTGTGGCACGTTGACTGAAGTGGACGGGCGTGAAGTGCGCACCGGCAACCCCATCGAAATCGTATCCACCCGCCGCGAACTGCAATACATGCGCCAGGGCCTCAAACGCGCCGGACGCCCCGGCATGGGGATGTTGGCGGCGCAGTCCAGTGTTTCCGAGTTGGGCGACCTGGCTGTGGCGCATCCCGATTATCTGCGTCCATGCGATTCGCATCTCGTCCCGGTGCTGAACGAACTCAAGATGGATCACCGCAACATCTCGCGCGCGGTCAACTCGCTCGAATATGGCATGATCAATGCCTCGCTGCCGTGCGTCATCGTGGGCGGGTTGGGCGGCGGGCCGGTTGGCTCGGCCATCATCAACGTAGCCTCTTACCTGATTGCCAACCTGACCTGTCTGGCCGATTACCACATCCTGCATCCCATCCATGTGCGGCATGTCGCCACCTCCACGCGCGAAGTGCTATGGGTCATCAGCGCCACCGGGCAGGCCTTTGCTCGCAACGCGCCCGCTATCATCGTGGCCGACATCTATCCCAAGTCTGGCGCCGGCACCAAGGAATTGCTCTATGAAACGGCGGCCAATGCCATCGTCAACGCCGTGACCGGCAGCCACCTCGAAGGCTGCGGCTCGGCCGATGGCAACCTCCCTCATTGTTCCGGCCTCGAAGCGCGCTGGATGGCCGAATGCGCGCTGGCCTCGCACAAAATGAAAATGACCCTGAAGGAGGCCAACGAGTGGGCGCTGAAATTGCTGCCCAAGTATGAACATGTCTTCACCCAGGATGGTAATCCCGGCCTACCCTTCGACCAGGTATACGATTTGCAGACTATCCAGCCAAAAGACTTTTGGCTCGAGATGTACGAGGAAGTGAAAACGGAATTGAAAGATATGGGTTTAAAGGTATAGTCTTGCTACAGGTATCCCAGGGTAATGCACCCTGATATCGAGTCAAACCCTAATTCCTGAAGGAGGAACTCACCCATGACTCTCCCTGTAATGATCGTCATCAACCTGTTGATCGTGGTCGTTCTCGGCTTGCTTGCCAAGTTCGTCAAAGTTGGTGCTGACGAAGAAGGCAAGGGTGGCTGGAATTTCAATTTCACCACTTCCGACTTGATCATCCTGGCTGTCATTGGCGCTATCGCCGGCGTCGTCAACACCGGCACCGGCATTGCCTGGGCAGCCGCCAACTCGGCCGGCGGCCCGCTGGCCGGCGCTGCCCTGCAAGGCGCGTTCATGTGGGCCTACTTGCTGGCCTACTACCTGGTACGCAAACCGGGCAGCATGTTGATTGTCGGCTTGCTCGAAACCGGCATGGAAGCCTTGCTGGGCAACCCCTCTGGTGTGGCTACGATGGGCTGGGGCTTCACGCAAGGCCTGGCTGCTGAAATCGTGATGGCCATTTGCAATTACGGCAAATTTGGCTGGTGGCCGTTCTTCTTGGCTGGCATGGCTACCTCGCAGTTCGGCACCGTTTGGACCGCCTGGCTCTTCGGCTGGGATAGCACCCCCGAAGTTGTTGCTCAGTATTGGATGGCGACGCCCATCAATCTGATTTCTGGCGGCATTTTCTCTGGGCTGCTTGGCTGGTGGCTGGGCAAGATGATCGAGCGCACCGGCCTGGTCCGCGCCACGCGCAAATAGACGCTACTGGTTCGACGAAATTCCTACAGTCTTAAGGGGGGATGCGGGGAGTTTTGGGTGTGTTGCGCATGCCCAAAACTCCCTGCGCTTTGATTGAGCGACTCGTCATCAGAAGCAACTTGTTGTGCGCTTTGATGCGCCTGCTCGAACTACAACTTCAGCATCACCGTCAGGTCGTTGACGTTGGTGCCGGTGGGACCGGTTTTCAATAAATCGCCCAACGCCTCGAAGAAGGGGTACGCATCGTTCCTGGACAAGTGGTCTGCTACCGTTGAACCCAGCCTTTCTGCCCGCTGACGGGTTTCCCCGCTCACCACAGCCCCGGCCGCGTCGGTGGGGCCGTCTTCGCCGTCGGTGGCGAGTGCGATGAGCAGCACGCCTTCCAGCCCGGCCAGTTCGGGGACCGCCGCCAACGCCAGTTCCTGGTTGCGCCCACCCTTGCCATGTCCATAGAGGGTGACGGTGGTTTCGCCGCCCGCCACCAGGCAGACGGGGGTGGGACTTTTGGCCGCAGCCGAACGCAGCCGACCAGCCAATTCCACGCCCACCTCACGCGCTTCGCCCTGCCAATTGCTGCCCAGGTCGAGCGTCCAGAAGCCTTCCTTCTTCGCCTGTTCCAGCGCTGCTTGGACTGCCAGGGCGTTGTCTCCCACAATGACGTTTTGCACGCGCGCAAAGAGCGGGTCGCCTGGTTTGGGGGTTTCGGGGGCAGAGAGCAGGGAGTCAAGAATAGAGCGGGGTAGAGAATGCGCTAATTGTCGTGAAAATGGGCGAAGATGAGTGGACAGATCATACTTCTCCAGCACTGCCAACGCATCTTCCTTCGTAGAGGGGTCGGGCGCTGTCGGGCCGGAGGCGATGGCTTCGAGCGGACTGCCAACCACGTCCGAAAGAATCAGGCTCGACACGCGCGCCTGGGTTGCCTGGGCGAGGCCGCCGCCCTTGACGCGATCGAGGTGGCGGCGCAGGGTGTTGATTTCGTCTATCCGCGCGCCGCAGGCCATCAGCGCAGAGGTGAGCGCCTGCAAATCTTCGAGCGGGACGAGGGGCGCGGTCATCAGGGCCGAGCCGCCGCCGGAGATCAGGCACACCAGCAGGTCGTCGGCTGTGAGGCCAGAGACGAACTCGAGCGCGGCTTCCCCGGCAGCAACAGAACGGGGGTCTGGGAGGGGGTGTCCGCTCTCTATAACGTGAGCAGGCAAATCGGTCGGAGAGGAAGCGTGTTTGGTAATGACCAGGGCGCGGGTCAGGTCGGTGAAGCGGGATAAGGCTTGGGTCATCGGCAGCGCTGCTTTTCCCAATCCCAAAGCAAAGACGCGCTTGGCAGGCGGCAGGGGGTGGGTTTCGAGGTAACGCTGCACGGCTGCGCCGGGTTCGACCGCCTCCAACGCGGCGGACAAGATGCGCCATACGCGCTCGTCTTGCAAACTGTAAGTGCGAAAGGTTTCGGGAGCGGCCATGCCTGCATTTTACCCTCCCCTTTTGCCGATTTGTAAAAAAGGAATCGAGGGGTGGTAAAATTATCGTTAGCGCAATACCCGTTTGGGCGGCAGTGGAACTGCCGCCCCATCGGTTTATCATTCGTCTTGTTTCAGGAGGTCTTCCATGCCAAAGATTGCGATTATCACCGATACCGATGCCAGCCTGCCCTTCGACGTGGCGCAGAAACATGGCATTACCCAAGTGCCAATCATGATTCAGTTTGGCGCTGAATCTTTCCGCGATGGATACGATATTGACAATCGAACCGTCTTTGCGCGCATCGAACGCGAGAAGAAACTGCCTAGCACGGCTGCGCCCGCGCCGGGCCAGTTTGCCGAGGCCTTCCAGGCTGCCTTCGAGGCTGGCGCAGACGAGATTTTGTGCCTGGATATCAGCAGTGAGATGAGCGCCACTTACGCGGCTGCGTGCCAGGCAGCGGAGATGTTCCCCAAGCGGCGCATTCAGGTCGTGGACACGCGCACCTTGAGCGTGGGGCAGGGTTACATGGCGTTGGCGGCAGCCGAGGCGGTTGAGCAGGGCGCGTCGTTGGACGAAGCCCTGGCTGCGGCAGAAGAGATACGCGAGCGCACCTTCTTGTTTGGGTCGCTGGCTACCTTGCGGTATATCGCTATGAGCGGGCGTGTCAGTGCATTGGCGGCGGGCATGGCTGGCTTGCTCGATATCAAACCGATTCTCTCTTTGAAAAATGGGAAATTGGAACTGTTGGAGCGCATCCGCACCCAGCGCAAATCCTGGCAGCGCACGGTCGAACTGGTGGGCGAAAGGGCCGCCGGGCGGCGCATCGAAAAAATCGCCGTCATGCACGTCAACGCGCCCGAAGCCGCGCGCGAATTCGAGCAATTGCTGTGCGCTTCTCTGCCTTGCCCCACCGACATCCTGCGCGGTGAAATCCTGCCAGGCTTGTCCATCCACACCGGCGCCGGGACGGTGGTGGTGGTTGGCGTGGTGGCAAAGGAATGAATCGCCATGCCGAAAGCGCGCGTATTCGTCACGCGGGTCATCCGTGAAAAGGGACTGGCGCTGGTCAGGGATTTTGCCGATGCCGATATTTGGCCGGACGAACTGCCGCCGGCGCGTGAAATCTTGCTGGAGCGCGTGCGCGGTGTGGATGGCCTGCTCTGTCTGCTGACCGACCGTATAGATGCTGAGGTGATGGACGCCGCCGGCCCGGGGCTGAAGGTCATCAGCAACCATGCGGTCGGTTTCGATAACATTGATGTCCCTGCTGCCACAGCGCGCGGCATCCCGGTGGGAAACACGCCCGGCATTCTGACCGACGCCACCGCCGACATGACCTTTGCGCTGATGATGGCTGCCGGACGGCGTCTCGTGGAGGCCGAGAAGTTCCTGCGCGCCGGCAAGTGGAAGACGTGGAGTCCGTCCCTGTTGTTGGGCGTGGACTTCGTTGGGGCCACGTTGGGCATAATTGGATTTGGACGCATCGGGCAGGCGGTTGCCAAACGCGCCAGCGGTTTCGATATGCGCATCCTGTATTATGATCCCGGCCCTTCACCCTCGCACCCAAGCCTGCCCGCCGTTGCGACGGATTTGGATACGCTGTTGGCCGAATCCGATTTCGTCTCCCTTCACGTTCCGCTTACCCCCCAGACGCGCCATCTGGTCAACGCTGAATTCTTGTCGAAGATGAAACCCGGCGCGGTGCTGGTCAACACCTCGCGCGGCGGGGTGTTAGATCAGGAAGCCCTCTATCAGGCGCTGAAGGCCGGCCGCCTGTTTGCCGCCGCGTTGGACGTGACCGATCCCGAACCGCTGCCGCTCGATAGTCCCTTGCTTGAATTGGATAACTGTATCATCGTGCCGCACATTGCCAGCGCCAGCGTGCAATCGCGCGACAATATGGCGCTCCTGGCTGCCCAAAACCTGATTGCAGGTTTGAAAGGAGAACGCCTGCCGCATTGCGTCAACCCGCAGGTGTATGGATAAGGGAAGAGGGGAATACGAACAATGCGCCGCGCTTTGTTGCTCCTTGGCTGGACGAAACATTCTTCCATTCTGTTGGGCGGCTTTTTGCTGACCATCTTCCTCATCGTCTATATCTGGTGGCCGCTGGCAGAAGAGGTGCTCTCTTACATTGACTGGAGCGGTCCCTGGTGGCTATACATGGATTGGCTGCTGGTGGGCATCTTCCTGTTCATGTCGCTCACCATCATCTCGCGCGCCGACCTGAAGACCGACGGTCTAATCGTCTTTGTGGGCGTCTTTGGCGGGCTGGCCATCGAATCGTGGGGAACGCAGACGAACCTGTGGCACTACTACACTGCCGAACGTCCTCCACTGTGGATCATCCCTGCCTGGCCGATTGCCAGCCTCTCGATAGACCGCATCACGCGCTTTCTGGATTGGCTCATCGAGCAAGTTACACCCACAAACAAAGCGACTGCTTTCCCTTCCCTGTTCTCTACTCTCTATTGGCTGACCTTCGTCTCTTTCTACGCCTTGATGCTGCTCTTCGTTGCCCCGACCTTGGACAAGTCCTATACTTTGCTCTCCCTTGCGTTGTGCGGACTGCTCATCCTGACGCCCTCCGACCCTCGGCTGGCTGTTCTGACCTTCCTGGCTGGTAGCGGCCTTGGCTATTTTCTGGAATTGTGGGGCACCACCCGCGAGTGTTGGACTTATTACACCTACCAAAAACCGCCGCTGTTTGCCGTATTGGCGCATGGCATGGCCGCTGTCGCTTTTTGGCGGACGGGCTTGATTCTCAAGCAGGTCGCAGGGCAGTTCCGGCGTGGATGGCTGCGTGCCGATAAGGTGGTATAGTTGCAGGGCAGAAAGAAGCCTCCTGCAGGTTTGACAACTCTCTCGGGACGATGAAGCGCAGGAACCTTTGTAAGCGGATGTTCGTCTTTTGGGTAGTCTTCCTCTTGAGAGCAGGCATGAAAAGGGGTAAACTTGGGATAAACTGAACGCGAGGAAGAGCGATGGAACAATTTGCTAAACCTGGAGAAATCTGTCCAAATCCGGCTTGTCCGCTGCATGGAAAATTGCCAGCACCACAGGCGAAGGCGCA
>DAOUCM010000295.1:0-2402 GCA_034431895.1 Anaerolineales bacterium | reverse complement strand
AAGAGGTTTTGCCATGCCATCTCCTGCTGTTTCCGAACATTGTATCTTTTGCGACATCGTCAATCAACGGTCTCCTGCCGCCATCGTCTTCCGCGATGAGCAGGTGACTGCTTTTCGTGACATCCACCCCGTTGCACCCACGCACATTCTGGTTGTGCCAAATAAGCACATTGCTTCGACGAATGACATCACCGCCGAAGACGAACCACTGATGGGGCATCTGCTCTACACGGTGCGGAAAATCGCCGAGCAGGAGGGCATTGCCCAAAGCGGTTACCGTCTCATCATCAACACAGGGCCGGCCGCCAATCAAGTCGTTTTTCATTTGCACCTGCATATTATCGGCGGGCAGCGGATGCGTCACCCGATGGGATAAGCCTTCTCAGCATGAGTCGGATACGCGCCACCCTGTTCGAGACCCTGCGCGTGAGCGGCGCAGACGGACGCCCGCTGGAAATCGGCTCGCCCACCCTGCGCTCGCTGGCGGCGTACCTGATTTTATATCGCGCCCGTCCGCTCGACCGCCGCAAACTGGCTTTCGTGTTCTGGCCCGATGCGCCCGAATCGGCAGCGCGGCGCAACCTGCGCCAATATTTGCATCACCTCAGGCAGGCGCTTCAACCGCTGGGGCTGGAGGAAGAAGCGCTCGCCACCGAAGGCTCTACCGTTCAACTCAACCCCGCCGCCGATTTTTGGGTAGATGTGGAAGCCTTCGAACAAGGCGTGCGCGCTGGGGCCTCGCTCGAAGAAGTGGAAGAGGCGCTGTCTCTTTACACCGCCGACTTGCTGGGCGACTTGTACGATGAGTGGATTGCCCCCGAACGTGAAAGGCTGCGCGAACTTTTCCTGCGGACGCTGGATTCTTACACCCGCGCCCTGCAAACCATGGGGCAATTCGACAAGGCGCTAACCTGGGCGCGCCGCTGGGCGCAGATGGACGCGCTGGACGAAAACGCCCAGCGGCGAATCATGGGATTGTATGCCCTGCTTGGAGAACGTCCGCGCGCCATTCAACAATACCAGTCTTTTGCCGAAACCCTGCGAAGAGAATTGAACGCCGAACCGCTGCCCGAAACGCAGGAACTTTTGCGCGCCATTCAAAGGGGGGGGCTATCGGCCGGCGAAACGGAATCCGCATCCCCGTCCATGATGAAGCGGCAGGCAGATTCACGCCCAAAGAGCGCAGCGGCGCGTCCGTTTCCGCTAATCGGGCGTAAGGAAGAGTTGCGTCAACTGGAACGCGCCCTTGAAAACGCCTCGAAACGAGAAGGGAAAACCTTGATGGTCAAGGGCGAGGCAGGCATCGGCAAGACGCGCCTGGTTCAGGAGTATTTTCAGCGTCATCCCCAACTGCCCGCGCTGCACTGCCTGTGTTATGAATTGGACAGCATCACACCCTACGCGCCGCTGCGAAATGGCCTGAAGGGGCAGCCAGCGCTGCTCAGCTTGCTGACCGAATGGCGCGCCCGGCCGCCCGCCTGGATTTTTTCATTGGCGCCGCTGCTGCCCGATGTGGAAAAAGTCTTCCCTTATGGTACGGCGAAAAGCGGCGAAGCCTCCATGCTGCGCGAGGCCTGGATTCATCTTCTGACGGCACTGGCACGTCATTTGTCCGAACGATACACAAGTCCGTTCCATCTTGTACTGGACGACCTGCATTGGGCCGACATGCCCACCTGGGAATTGCTGGCTGCCCTCAGCCGCGCCGCAGCCGCCGAAGGCATGGTGGTCATTGGTTTGTGCCGCGAGGAAGACTTGCCCGCCGACCGCCTGCCCATTCTGCGGTTGATGGAACGCAGCGGCGCGTCTCTTTCCCTTTCTCTGCCGCGTCTGAATTTCGAGGAGACGGTGGCCCTGGCGCGGCATGTGGACTCGCAGCGTGCCGCCGACCCGTTGTTTGCTCAACGTCTCTACCAGGAAACGGAGGGGAATCCGTTTTTCATCATCGAAACGGTGCGCGCCGCGCGCGAGGCGGGCCCGCAGTTACATGCTCTTCCGCCCAGCATCCAACGGGTCATCGAAGCGCGTCTGGAGCGGCTCTCGCCTGCCGGTCAGGAGGCGCTTTCGATGGCCGCCGCCATTGGGCGCTCGTTTACGTTTGCCCTGCTTCAGCGCATCAGCCATCAGGAAAGCGACGCGCTCATTCCGCTCATCGAGGAATGGACGCAGCGCGGTCTGGTTTATGAGAGCGAAGCGGGTTTTGACTTTCGGCATGACCAGTTCCGCCACGTGGCATACAGCCGCTTGAGCCGCGCCCGCCGCGAGTACACGCATCGGCAGATTGCGGAGGCGCTGGCCGAATCGATTCCGCCGCCCGAGCCGGCTGTGCTGGCATATCACTATGCCCGTTCCGACCACCCGCTCAAGGCGCTGCCCCATCTAACGCAGGCCGGTGAACAAGC
>DAOUCM010000294.1:0-2728 GCA_034431895.1 Anaerolineales bacterium | reverse complement strand
GCCATCGCACAGGCCATCGCCCGCAACCGTGAACATCTCCAGCACCGCTATCGCCAGTTGGAGGGCATCGTCCGTTACGCCGAGACCAACGCCTGCCGCCGCCGCGTCATTCTGCAACACTTCGGGGATACGGGGGCAGCGGAGGCGCCTCGCTGCTGCGACAACTGCCTGGGAACGGCCACCCGGCCCGAGGTCCAGAAGGAAGCGGGGGAGATGGCGCCAGGGGAACGCGCCGCGCTCATCGTGCTGGATTGCGTCCGCCGCGCCCGCGTTCCGATTGGGCGCGAAAAACTGGCGCAAATCCTGCACGGCTCCAAAGCCCAGGACATCCGCCGCTTCCACCACGACCGCAATCCGTATTACGGCAGATTAGCGGTGGTGCTGCAAGGGGACATCCAGGCGGTCATCGGGCAGTTGATCCAGAAGGGCTATCTCAAGACGATTGGCGGCGAGTATCCGGTGCTGGCGCTCACCCCGCGCGGCGAACAGGCGATTCAGCAAAAGGAAGCCATCGCCCTGCGGCTGCCACAATCCTTCGCGCCGGAGGCCGTCCAAGACGCCAAAGAGAAACTGCAGGCCGGCGGCACGGTGGCTTATACGGCGAAGTTGCTGGCAGAGGGCCTGAGCGTCGAAGTGATTGCACAGCGGCGCGGGCTGACGCTCGGCACGATTTACGGTCACTGCGCGCAGTTGATCGAGCGCGGCACGCTGGAAGTGGAGCGCGTCGTCCCTGCCGGGGTACAGGCGCAGATTCAGGCAGCCATCGAGCAGGTCGAGACGGCGGATTCGCTTTCGGCTATCAAGGCGCTGCTGCCAGAGGCCATAGACTACGGCATGATCCGCTGCGTGCTGGCGGCGCGTGGAGAAACGTTCACGAAATCGAAGGTGGAGCGAACGAGCAGGCACAGCGAAACCGAAATTGACCGCGCCATCCTGGAATGCGTGAAGTCCTTGCCCAACCGACTGCCCCGCAGCGGTGTTGCCAAGTTGCTGATTGGCTCATCCTCCGAACGGGTGGAGGCCTATCAATCGCATCCGCTTTACAATTCTCTCGATGGGGAATCGCGTTCCAGGGTGCTGGAACGGGTGGACAGGCTGCTCGAAAACGGACAATTGCAAAAAGCCGAAAACGGTTACTTGATTTTGGGCAATGCGCCCACCCGCGCCCCTGCACCGCCTGCCGACCCCGTCGCCGCCTTCCTTTCTTCCCACCATCCCCGGCCGCTCAAAGGAATCTGGCAGGTCGGCTTTGCGCTGGATTTCCACAGCAGTTTCCGCGGCGCCGACTGGAACCGCAGCGTCATTGGCGACCTGGTCTATCGGCTCAAATACGAAGATGACCGCTCCGTGCTGCCGTCCCTGGTGGAACACACCCTCGCCCTCTTCGCGGCGCACCCGCAGATGACGGAATTCGATGCCATCGTGCCGGTGCCGCCCTCCACGCCGCGTCCCTTTCAGCCGCTGGAGGCCTATTGTCAGGCGTTGGCGCAGGCGGTCGGCAAACCGGTGAAAAACTGCCTGGTCAAAACGCGCCCCACCCGCCCGCAAAAAGAGATGAGCACCCTGGCGCAGAAGCGCGCCAACGTGGCCGGTGCTTTTACCGTGCAGGGCGAGGTGACAGGAGAGCGGATTTTGCTGGTGGATGACCTGTACGATAGCGGCGCCACGCTGGAGGAAATCACCCGCCTGCTGCTGCGGCACGGCGCGTGCCAGGTCAACGTGCTCACCTGGACGCGCACGATTCATGTGGATGCGTAAGAGACCGCCAATTCACCGTCAACTGTCCCATGCTCGCAATTCATTGCATCAAGTTGCCATAAATGGTATCATATAGCCATGGAGTTTACCACCCTGCTTGAGATCGTCGGCGATGAAGCGGTTTTCGAGACGGCGCTGCTCCTCGCAGGCGAGGTGGACCCGCGTCAGGTGTATCGTCAACTGGCGCGCTGGACCCGATTGGGCCGCCTCTACCAGTTACGGCGCGGTCTGTACGCGCTGGCGCCGCCCTTTCAGAAGGTTAAACCGCATCCCTTTCTCATCGCCAACCGGCTGGTCGCTGGCTCGTATGTCAGTTGTCAGTCCGCGCTCGCTTATTATGGCCTGATCCCGGAATATACGCCGGTCACGGTCAGTGTTACGACTGGGCGTCCTGGTCGCAAAGGGACATCCCTTGGCGTTTTCGAGTTCCGTCATATTCAGACTGCCTGGCTGCATGGCTATCGCCTGGTGGAACTGGGTGGGGGGCAAAAAGCCTTCCTGGCCACGCCAGAGAAAGCCCTGCTGGATCTGATTTACCTGTATGCGGGTGCGGATTCCCCCGATTACCTGCGCGAACTGCGCCTGCAACGCCTGGAGATCCTCCACCTGGACGAGCTGTTGCGCCTGGCCGAAGATAGCAACCGTCCCAAATTGAAACGGGCTGCCCGGATCGTGGCGGACCTGGCGCGTGCCGAAGCGCAAGAGTACGAAGCCTTATGAAGGAATACCTGCTTGAACTGGCGCGCTCCAGTCCTGCTCCGCTTCAGGCGCGCAATGTTGTGCGCGAATACCTGCAAGCGCGCTTGCTCGGTGCACTGCAACACGCCGGCGCCATGATTCCGCTTGCCTTTCACGGCGGCACAGCCCTGCGCTTTCTCTACGCTGCATCCCGATATTCCGAAGACCTGGATTTTGCCCTGGAGAGGGAAAGAGAACGTTATGATTTTCGCGCCTATCTGCGCACCATCCA
>DAOUCM010000293.1:0-13044 GCA_034431895.1 Anaerolineales bacterium | reverse complement strand
TCGACCCGCTCGAAGCCATCACCAAAGGCTACATGCCCGGCGTCAACAAGGTAGGCGATGATTTCGCCTGCGGCGTAGCCTTCTTGCCCGAATTGGTCATGGCCGGCGAAGCCATGAAAGCCGCCATCGCCGTACTGGAACCTGCCATGAAGGCTTCTGGCACCTCGCGTCAGATTCTGGGCAAGGTGGTGCTGGCAACGGTAGAAGGCGACATCCACGAAATCGGCAAGTCGCTGGTAGGCACGATGCTGACCTCCTCCGGCTTCGAGGTCTACGACCTGGGCGTGGACGTGCCGGCGGCTGAAATCCTAGCCAAAGCGCAGGAAGTGGGCGCCGACATCATCGGGCTGAGCGCGCTGCTGACCACCACCATGGTCAAACAAAAGGAAGTGATAGACGAGGTGACCAGGCGCGGCATGAAGGTCAAGGTGATGGTGGGCGGCGCGCCGGTGACGCGCGAGTGGGTGCAGAAAATCGAAGCCGACGGCTACTCGGAAGACGCCATTGGCGCCGTCAACGTGGCTAAAGAGTTGATGGGTGTCAAATAAATCCCATGGCGGCGAAACATGGAGCAAAGAATGACCAAGAACATCAAATCCATCACCAACCCTAAACTCAAATTGGAGATTTTGACTCCACAGGAAGTGCAGAAGGTCCACGACGCCACCTTACACATCATCGAACACGTCGGCGTGCGTTTCCCCTCGAAACGGGCATTGGAAATTTGGGAAGCCCACGGCGCAACCGTAGACCATAACACGATGATCGTGCGCGCCAAACCCGAACTCATCGAGGAGGCAATGAAGAAAGCGCCTCCTGCCTACTCGCTGGCGGCCCGTGACCCGCAGCAGGATTGCCAGCTGGACGGCAACCACGTCTTTGCCGGCACCGATGGCTGCGGCGTGGAAATCATTGACATCGAAACCGGGCAACGCCGCATGTCCAAACTCGCGGATGTGCGCGACATTGCCCGCGTGGCCGATGCCACCGAGGAAGTGGGCTTCCATTGGGTGCCGCTCTCCGCGCAAGACAAGCCGCCTGAAACGCGCGGTTTACACGAAATCAAGACGATATGGGAAAACTCCACCAAGCACGTGCAGACCGAGTCCATTTACAACGAGACCGAAGCCCGCGCCGCCGTCGAGATGGCAGCCTTGATCGCAGGCGGAAAGGACAAATTGCGCGAGCGCCCGCTGCTTTCGGTGATGCAATGCACCGCCCCTCCGCTCGGTCACGACGGCGGTAGTTTGGACGCGGCCCTGGTGGCAGCAGAATATGGCCTGCCGACCGGCTTCATGACGATGGCCTCTTGCCTGACGACCGGCCCCGCCACACTGGCCGGGACTCTGGCGGTCGGCAACGCTGAAGTGGTAGCCGGCACCGCCCTGCTGCAACTGGCCTACCCCGGCGCGCCGGTCTTCTACGCGGCGGCGCAGACGGCTTCCGAACCGCGCACGGGCGTCTATACCGGCGGCGGCCCAGAAGATTTCCTGTTTGGCGCGGCCACCAACGTGCTGTCCGATTTCTACGACATCCCGCTTTCGATGGGCGCCTTTGCCACCGGCGCCAAGGAACCCAACTGGCAGGCCGGCCTGGAGAACGCCCTCTCGGCTTTCATGGCCTGTGTGGTCATGTCTGATATGCTGTTGGGATTGGGCTTTCTGCACGGCAGCCGCATTTGGTCTTACGCCCAGATGATGATGGACGCCGAAATTTTCTCCATCATCCACAAGACCATGCAAGGCATTGTGGTTGACGATGAAACGCTGGCGCTGGAGACCATTGCAGCGGTCGGGCCGGGGGGAAATTTTCTCAGCCAAAAGCATACCCGCCGCCACATGCGCGACCTGTTCCTGCCGCAATTCATGGATCGCCGTCCCTATAACGAGTGGGAAGCCAAGAAAGACGATGCCCGCGATTGGGCGCTGGCCAAAGCGCGCCGCATCCTGGCCGAGCATCAGCCCGAACCGCTCGACCCGAAGATTTCGACCGAAATGGCAAAGATCATCGCTTCACTGGAAAAATAATCTATGCAGCCAAAAATCGAACTCCTGACACAAGAATTGATTGACCGCATCCTGGAGGAGGCCTTCCAGTTGATGATGAAGCCCGGCATCAAGGTGCAGTACGAGGAAGCGCGTGACTTGCTCGGCTCAGCCGGCTGTAAAGTGGAACAGGCCAAAGAGGTGGTTCATATTCCCGAAACGGTGGTGAGAAAAGCCCTCGAAACGGTCCCCCGGCAATTCGTCCTGTATGACCGCGATGGCAACCCCAAAGTGACTTACGGCGGCGACGCCGTCCACTTCGACCCGGGGTCGTCTGGCGTCCACATCCTGGACCCTGAGACGCTCGAACACAAGCCCGCCTACAGCGCCGACCTGGTGCGCCTGGTGAAAGTGGCCGAAATGCTGCCTCAGTATGACGCTCAGTCTACGGCGGTGGTATGCAACGAAGTGCCAAAAGAAATCGGCGATTTCTACCGCCTGTATCTGGTGTTGCTGTACTCCCGCAAGCCGATTGTGACCGGAGCCTTCACCAACGATACGCTACAGGTCATGATTGACATGCTAGCGATCTTCGCAAACGGCAGCCGCGAAGCGTTGGCCGAAAAACCGCAAGCCGTGTTCGATGTCTGTCCCTCACCGCCGCTCATCTGGAGCAAGTTTGGCGCCGGCAACCTGATCGAACTGGCGCGCGCGGGCGTACCGGCCGAGATGGTGTCTATGCCGCTGGCGGGCGCAGCCGCCCCTGTCACCCTGCTCGGCGCAGTCGTTCAACATGCCGCCGAATGTTTGAGCGGCATCGTCATCCACCAATTGGCGAAACCCGGCTCGCCCATCGTGTGGGGCGGCGCACCGGCCATCTTCGACATGCGCAAGGGCAGCACGCCAATGGGCGCAGTCGAGACAGCCATGATAGACGCCTCGTATGCCCAAGTGGGCAAGGCGCTTGGCCTGCCTACCCACTGCTACCTTGGCGCGACCGAATCCAAAGTCGTGGATGCGCAAGCCGGACTCGAAAGCGGCATGTCGGCCTTGATCGGCGCGCTGGCGGGCGTCAACATGATTTCCGGCGCCGGTATGCTCGACTTCCTGGCCTGCCAAAGCGCCGAAAAACTGACCGTAGACGCCGAGGGCATTGCCATGGCCAAGCGACTGCTCGCCGGCATCCAGACGCACACAGAAACGCTCGCCACTGCCATGTTCGAGGGCATCGAATTCAAAGGTGATTTCCTCAAACAGCGCGTCACCCGCGAATTGTTCGCCAAAGAACAATACCTGCCCTCCGAAGTCATTGACCGCGACTCCATCCGCGGCTGGCAGCAAGCCGGCGGCCTCGACACTTTCGAACGCGCCAAAATCCGCACCCAACAATTGCTGGACGCCTACCAGCGCCCCCCCATCCAGCCTGACCAAGAGCGTGAACTGGTTGGCATGGTCGAACGCCTGGCAAAAAAGGCCGGCATGAGCGCCCTCCCTCCGCTGGCATGATTACGCTGGAGACCTTGCTGCGTATCCCCTATGTAGAGGCTGGGTACGGCTTCGACCTTGCGCCGGACGGCAGTAAAATTGCCTTCTCGTGGAACAAGAGCGGGCAATGGGAACTGTACGAACTTCCTCTGACCGCTTCGGACTCCCCCGAACCTGCTCCCGTTAAACCTGCCTCCTCTCCCCTAGAGGGAACCGGCTCCCCTCTCTCTTCGGGACAACCCCCTCCCATTCCCCCTCTCCCTTTGGGAGAGGGGTCAGGGGCGAGGGGCTTTTCCCCTCTCCCTTTGGGAGAGGGGTCAGGGGCGAGGGGCTTTTCCCCTCTCCCTTTGGGAGAGGGGTCAGGGGTGAGGGGCGCCAAATTTGCTCCCACATACTCCCCCGATGGCCGCCGCCTGGCCTATGCGGTAGACTTCGACGGAGGCGAAAACTTCCATCTCTTCGTCCGCGATTTCGAGACCGGCACCGACACCGACCTGACCCCAGAGCGCGAAACGAATTTCGCGTTACAACCCAACTTCTGCTGGTCGCCAGACGGCCAGCAAATTGCCTTTCTCTCCAACCAGAACGGCAACTTCGACGCCTATGTCATGCCCTCCAGCGGCGGGGCGGCGCGCTGTCTGCTGGCTATCCAGCGTCCTTGCTGGAACGTTCACTGGTCGCCAGATGGGAAGTGGCTGGCGGTGAATTTCGAGGCCAGCGGCCAGGATTACGGCCTCTACCTGGTCGCGCTGGACGGCAGCGAAGCCTTTCCTCTGGCAGACGAACACGGTATGCTCAATGCTCATGAAGCAGCCTGGTCGCCCGATGGCTCGAAACTGGCCTTTCACTCCGACGCGCCCAACGGCTGGCATCAAATTGGCCTGTTCGACCTCGACAGCCGCCTCATCACCTGGCTGACAGACGAAAGCGCCGACTGCGGCTCGCCGGCCTGGTCGCCCGACGGCTCGAAAGTGGCTTATATCCGCGCTCAGGGCGCAACCGACCAGGTCATCGTCCACACTTTGGGAGGAAAATCCGTTGCCTATCAAGTAGAGGCAGGTGTCCATCACAAGCCGCATTTCACATCTGATGGGGAACATGTTATCTTTATCTTCACCAACCCGCGCTTCCCACCCGGCTTGTGGAAATTGACCCCGGCAAGCGGTGAATTGCAACAACTGACAAACTCTTTGTCCCCTTCTTTCCTTAACACGAATGGCGCGAATGAACGAAGCGCGCAAAGTTCTCGAAAGAAATTCGCAGAATCCGCCCCATTAGCGACATTGGCGTTAGAAAATGTCGTCATGCCAGAAGAAATCTCCTACCCCGGCATGGACGGCGCGCCCGTGCCGGCGCTGCTGTTTGCCCCTGCAAACGCAAATGAAAGCACCCCGGCTGTGGTCGTCATCCACGGCGGGCCAAACTGGCATTATCGAATGGAATGGAATCCGTTTCTCCTTCATTTGGCCTCGCGCGGCTGGACGGTGCTGGCCCCCAATTATCGCGGTTCCACCGGCTACGGAAGAAACTGGCAAGCCGCCAACCGTTACGACCTGGGCGGCATAGACACCGACGACGTGGCCGCCGGCGCGCAATTCCTGATACGCGAAAAACTGGCCGATCCAGCCAAAATCGCCGTCACCGGCCGCAGTCATGGCGGCTACCTGACCATGTCTTGCCTGACGCGCTATCCCGAACTGTGGGCGGCTGGTTCGGCAGTCGTGCCGTTCATGAACTGGTTCACCTGTCACGAGCGTTCGCGCGATGACCTGAAGCACTGGGATATCGAAATGATGGGCGACCCGCAAGAAAACCGCGACCTGTGGTATGAGCGTTCGCCTTATTTCTTCCTGGAGCGCGTCCGTGTGCCTGTACAACTCATCTGCGGAGAACATGACCCGCGCTGCCCGGCCGAGGATTCCATCCAAGCCCGCGACAAACTCCTGGGACTGGGCAAACAGGTGGAGTTTCGCTTGTACGAAGGCGAGGGGCATGGCTTTTTGAAGATCGAAAATGTCATTGATGCCGAAACGCGGCGGGTGGAATTCCTCGCTAGAATTTTGGAAGGAAAATGACTTAACCACAGAGTCACGAAGACACAGAAAAACTCGAAAAAATCTCCATGACTCTGTGCCTTCGTGATCGCTTCCCTATCAGGAGATCGGCATGTCCTATTTGAAACTGCTCAGCGAATCGGAAATCGAAGCCATCCATCAGGCCACCCTGCGCATCCTGGATGAGATCGGCGTGGTGTTGAAGCACAAAGAGACGCAGGACCTGCTCGCGGCAGCCGGCGCGCGCGTGGACGGCGAGCGCGTCAAGTTCCCGCCCGAACTGGTCGAAAGGTGCATTGCCGATGCCGGTAAAACCGTCCGCATTCGTGGACGCAGCGGCGCGGTCAAGACGCTGGGCGATGGGGCGCTCTACTTCCACAACCTGGGCGGCGCGCGCGACATCTTCGACGCGGCCAACGGCGTGAAACGCTACGCCACCCTCGAAGACCTGCAAAACGCCACCCGTCTGCTGGACGCGCTCGAGCACTGCAACACCATCACACCCTTCTTCACCCCCCGCGATGTGCCAGGCGAACTGATGTCTTTGATGATGTACCGCCATGCCCTGCCGCACACCACCAAACCCGTGCAAGGCCCCGGCGTGCAGTACCCCGGCGAAGTCAAATATGCCCTGCGCATGGCCGAAGTCATTGGGCCGCCGGCCGAAGTGCTGACGTTGGCCGTCTCACCGGTCAGCCCGCTCAACATTCCGGCCTATGAAGCCGAGGCCATCCTGGAGATCGCCAGGGCGGGCGTAGCCTTTGGGCCGCTGCCGTGTCCGACAGCGGGAGCGACCGCGCCGCTTTCGATGGCAGGCGCGCTGGCGCAACAGAACGCCGAGGTGTTGGCGCCGCTGGTGCTGGCACAAGTGGTCAAGCCCGGCCTGCCCATCATTTACTGCGGACGGCTGGCGATGATGGAACCGCGCACCGGCATTTCTGTGTGGGGCGGCGTGGAACTGGGCATCGTCTCGGCGGCGACGGTTCAACTTGGACACCGCTACAACCTACCAGTCAACGTGTACGGATTCTCGACCAACAGCCACAGCCTGGACCTGCAAAACGGCTTCGAGCGCGGCGTCAACGCTGTCATCCCGGCTCTAGCCGGCGCGGACGAACTCTCTGGCATCGGTGAGATGGAAGCCGGGGTGAGCGGCTCCCTGGCCCAAATGGTGGCAGATAACGAACTCGCAGCGAGCGTCCGTCGGGCGCGGAACAGGTTCGAGGTCAGTGATGAGGCGCTGGCGGTGGAGGTCATCGCCAGAGTCATGGACGGTTCCCACAATTTCCTCGGTCAAAAGCACACCATGAAGTATCTCAAATCAGGCGAGGTGCTGATGACCCGACTGGCTAACCGCGATACCTGGGAGCAATGGGAGGCTGGCGGTCGCAAAGGGTTGGCTGAGCGCGCTCAGGCCGAGGCCGAGCGTCTTTTGCGCGAACATGAGGTCGAGCCGCTGGAAGAGGCGCAAACCCGTGAACTGGACGCCTTGATGGCGGCGGCGGAGCGGGAACTGGTGAGGTGATTTTCGATTAACTCAGAAGGAGACTCTATGCTCAAGAAAACACACGCGCTTTCAGAAGAACTCATCGAGTGGAGGAGAGACTTCCACAAGCACCCGGAGATTGGCTTCGAGGTACAGCGCACGGCCGGCATCGTGGCCGACACATTGGAGAAATGGGGCTATCGCGTGCGGCGCGGGGTCGGCAAGACCGGCGTGGTGGCCGATTTTGGGACAGGTCGTCCGCTGGTTGCCCTGCGCGCCGACATGGACGCCCTGCCTTTGCAAGAATTGAACGACTTCGACTACAAGTCTACGGTGGAAAACGCCATGCACGCCTGCGGCCACGATTCGCATACCGCCATGGCGCTGGGAGCGGCGGCCATTCTCGTTGAAGAGAAATTTCCCGGCACGGTGCGCTTCCTGTTCCAGCCTAGCGAAGAAGCGGCAGACGAGGAAGGAAAAAGCGGCGCGATGCGCATGGTCGAAGACGGCGCAATGGAAGGCGTGGACTTCGTCATTGCCCAGCACGTGGACCCAACTGCGCCGGTCGGCACGATAGCCATCCACGCCGGGCCGGCCTCCGGCGGCGTGGACTCATGGTTCGGCGAGATTCGCGGCAAGGGCGGGCATGGGGCCTTCCCTCACGCCGCCGTAGATACGTTCTACCTGACCGCTCACGTCATGCTGGCGTTGAGCGCCATCACCTCGCGGCGCATCGATCCGTTTGCGCCGTCCATTGTCAGCATCGGCTCGCTCCACGGCGGGTTCACCGAAAACGTCATTCCCGAAAGTGTGCGCATCACCGGCACGTTGCGCTTTACCCAGCCAGAAATCCAGCGGCAACTCCACGCTGAGATTCGGCGCGCCTTCGAGGTGGCGCGTGCGCTGGGCGGTGATTATGACTTGCGCTTCGAGATCGGCTCGCCGCCGATGATCAACGATGAATTTGTAGCCAAGACCATCGAGAAGGTGGGAAGCGACTTGCTGGGCAGGGAAAACGTCCGTGAAATACACAAGACGTTGGGGGCCGAAGATTTCGGCTCCTTCATGGAACACGCCCCCGGCGCGATGTTCACGCTGGGTGTGCAAAAGAAAGGCCACGAGGAGTATTACCTGCATCACCCCCAATTCGAACTCGACGAGCGCGCCCTGCCGATTGGAACGGCTGTCATGGTCGAGACGGCGCTGCGCTTGCTGAAGGGACAGGCCGGCTAACAGCAATACTGTTTAGAAGGGCTCTGTCCATCCACGGGTCGCTGTTTCGAGGGCGCGCTACAAACCTTGCGCTGGAATCTTACTGTCCGCTGCCGGTGATGACCTCGTAGCGGCGCTGCATGGTGTTCACGGCCTCGCGCGCCAACGAAATCAGGTTGCGGATAGCGGCCTGGAGGCCTTGAGCGTCTCCGATGCTGGCTTCCACAGTGTCGAGCGCATGACCGATCGACTCAGCCACTTGAAAAAAGGCGGCGTCGAACTGGTACAGTTTCGCCAGTTCTTCTTCGTTGATTTTGACGGCGTCGAAAAAGCCGCTGTAGCCATAACTGGCGGTGCGCATCTTGTCAATGAAAGTGCGCAATTGGATCACCGCCTTTTCCATGTCGTCCACCAAATCGTACATTCCGGCGCTTACCAGGTCGGCTTGCATGTTCGAAGCGCGCCTCCACTGCTCTTCGAAGCGCTCAGCCACCGTTTGACGCAATAACTTGTCGGCGGCACGGCGGTTTTGACGTTCGATATAGCCATCGAAACCGGGGATATGAGAGGCCAGTTGCTTGAAAATGTCTTGCTGGCCGGTCACTTTGTCGAGAAAATCGCTCATGTAAGCCTCCTGATATGAAAACAACGAGTCGTAGGGAGATTATACTGCCATTTGCGGCGGCCTTGCTCAAAAAGGTATACGACATTTGGGGGAATTAGTTGTATCCTACAAGGTCTTACTCGAATTTACGAACCCGCAAGTTGCAGTATAATACCTGCGTCCATGCAAAAGATAAACATCGAACCGCCAAGGCACAGAGACAGGAAGTATAGTTGACGCCAGTTCGGGATAACCGTCCCAAAGGCTTTTGAGAGCAATTGTATGGGCGAAATCGAGCCTTCACCCTGCGGGTACTTCGCGGGACGGTTCAACAGAGACAGGAAGTATCGTTATACGGAGGAGAAACTCCGAGCCTTCATGGTGAATCTTCAAGGTTTTTGCATTGGAGTTATTCTTTCGTTTTCCACCGATTCTACGTTTTACAAGGAGCATTCCATGATTGTCACCACCAAGCAACTCTTCCAAGCCGCTTATGGGAAATATGCCATCGGCGCTTATAACATCAACAACCTGGAACAGACGATGGGGCTCTTCCGCGGCAACCTGGACAGCCAGGCGCCATTCATCATTCAAATCAGCAAAGGCGCGCGTTCCTACACGCACAAGAAGATGCTCGAAGGTTTGATTCGCGCCGCGGATGAGATCTTCCCCGAAGCCATCTTTGCCGTCCATCTCGACCATGGCGACGAGGAAACTTGCTACGACTGCATCAACAGCGGCTTCTACAGTTCGGTCATGATAGACGCCAGCCACGAACCGTTCGAAAAGAACATCGAAATTACCCGGCGCGTGGTCGAGGCGGCCCACGCCAAGGGCATCGTGGTGGAGGCTGAATTGGGGCAATTGGGCGGGGTCGAGGAGCATGTCAGCGTCTCCGAAGCGGAGGCGAAATTGACCAACCCCGACCAGGCCAAAGAATTCGTCGAGCGTACCGGCTGCGATTCGCTGGCTTGCGCCATCGGCACTAGTCACGGCGCCTTCAAGTTCAGCGGCACGCAGTCATTACACTTCGACGTGCTGGAGGAAATCCAAAAGCGTTTGCCGGGCTTTCCGCTGGTCATGCACGGCTCCAGTTCGGTGCCGCAAGACGAAGTGGAACGCATCAACCAGGCCGGCGGCAATCTGAAAGGCGCCAAGGGCGTAGATGCAGACCAGTTCAAACGCGCCGCTCAGTTGGGTGTGACCAAAATCAACATTGATACGGACGGCCGCCTGGTGTGGACGCGCGTCCATCGCGAATTCTTCCGCGACAAACCGGAAAAGTTCGACCTGCGCGACCCCGGCAAAATCTTCATGGCAGAATACGCCAAATTCATCGCCGCTAAGAACGAAAAACTGGGCAGCGCCGGCCAGTTGGAAGCCGTGCGCAAGTTAATTGGATAGAGCATCGTTCCTGGATGGAGGCAGGTGGATAGCCAAATAGTCGGACAGCCAGATCGTCCTATAGTCGAATGTCGAATAATCGCACGGCAGGCTCGTGAAGCAGGGGGACGCGGCCTGCCGTGTCATTCTTCGCAGGAGGCCGCAATCAAACCGGCGTTGCGCCGCAAACAACGTATCACCAGGCTCTGCCTGGTCGAACCGACCAGCGGATGAGGCGCTCCCATCTGTTTATCCGCTTGACATCCGTTGGTCACTTCCCACCCAGGAAAGACCGCCGCCTGCGCTGCCAGTGCAGACGGTTCAGGGTCCTGGCGGCAGTCTTCATGCGTTACACTCAATCTTCGCCCCTCGCAGCCGCAGACTGTTGCTCACCACGAACACACTGCTGAAGGCCATTGCCCCCGCCGCCAGCATCGGGTTGAGCAATCCCAGCGCGGCAGCCGGGATGAGAATCACGTTGTAGAAAAACGCCCAAAAGAGATTTTGCTTGATGGTCGTCAGCGTCTTACGCGAAAGGCGGATGGCGCGCGCCACGCCGCGCAGGTCGCCGCTCATCAAGGTCACCGCGGCGGCAGCCAGGGCCACGTCCGTGCCCGTGCCGATGGCCATGCCCACGTCAGCCTGGGCCAGCGCCGGCGCATCGTTCACCCCATCCCCCACCATAGCCACAACATTGACCGCAGACCGCATACCGCGGACAGCGGTCTGTGGTCCGCCGTCTGCCATCTGCAATTTTCTCACCTCTGCCGCCTTGCCCTCCGGCAACACCTCCGCCAGCACCATATCCATCCCCACCTGGCGGGCAATCGCCTCGGCGGTCTTGCGGTTATCGCCGGTGATCATGGCCACTTTCAACCCCATGCGGTGCAGTTCTTCAATCGCTTCCTGCGAACCTTCTTTGAGGGTATCCGCCACAGCAATCACCCCGGCGGCCTGACCATCCACCGCCACGAGGATCGCCGTCTTCGCTTCGGATTGCAGACGCTCGACCTCGGAAGCCAGACTCCCCAGCGGGATGCCGCGGCCCTCGAGCATTTTCGCGTTCCCCACCAGCACGCTCCGCCCCTCGACCTCGGCCTGGACTCCGTACCCGGGCAGGGCCACGAACCCGGCCGCTTCCGCCAAACTCAAGCCCCGCGCGGTTGCCTCGGCCCAAATCGCCTCGCCCAGTGGATGCTCGCTCCCCCTCTCCACGCTCGCGGCCAGGCGTAATAAGTCATCAGTCATCAGTGACCAGTGATCAGTACCTCTTACTGATAACTGATCACTGATGACTGAATCAGTCACCGCCGGCTGCCCTTTCGTAATCGTCCCGGTCTTATCCAGCACCACCACGTTGACGCGCCCGGCACGTTCCAGCGCTTCGCTGTTGCGGAAGAGGATGCCCATCTCGGCGCCCTTGCCCGCGCCGACCATGATGGCAGTCGGCGTAGCCAGCCCCATGGCGCACGGACAGGCGATGACCAGCACGGCCACCATGTTGATGAGCGCCCGCGTGAAATCGCCCGGCGCGCCGAAGAAATACCAGGCCACAAACGTAAGCAGGGCTACGCCAATCACCGCCGGCACGAACACGGCCGAGACCTGGTCGGCCAGTCTCTGAATCGGCGCTTTGCTGCCCTGCGCCTCTTCCACCAGGCGGATGATCTGCGCCAGGGCGGTTTCCTTGCCCACTTTGGTCGCCTCGAACTTGAGCATGCCCAGTTTGTTGAGCGTCGCCCCAATCACCGCGTCGCCGGGGCCTTTTTCCACCGGCAGCGACTCGCCCGTCAGCATGGATTCGTCCACCGTGCTGCGGCCTTCGAGCACCACGCCATCCACCGGAATCTTCTCGCCGGGACGGACGAGGATCACGTCGCCGACGCGCACCTCGTCAATCGGGACCTCCACCGCCTCCCCGTCGCGAACGACGCGGGCCGTTTTGGCGCGTAAACTCATCAGTTTTTTGATCGCCTCGGAGGTGCGTCCTTTGGCGCGGGCCTCGAGATACTTCCCCAGCCGAATCAGCGTGATGATGACCGCGGCCGTCTCGAAATAGACGTGTCCGCTCAACAGGCCCAGGGTGATCACCACCGAGTAGAGGTAGGCCACGGATGACCCCATGGCAATCAGCACGTCCATGTTGGCCGAGCCGTTGCGCAAGGCTTTGTACGCGCCGACGTAATACTGCCAGCCAACGTAGAACTGGACGGGAGTGGCCAGCACCAGCATCAGCCAGTTGAACCACGGTCTGGCTTCGGGCATCATGCCCGGCATGGGGCGCATGGAATAGACAAAATCGGGCAAAAGGCCAAAGTCCTTGCCCATCGAGAGCAGGAACAAGGGGACGGTAAAGAGCAGACCGATGAGCAGCAGGCGGCGTTGTTCGCGGATTTCGCGCTCACGCGCCTTTGCCTCGGCGTCTTCGGCTTCGCCGCCCAGTTCGAGCGCCTCGAAGCCAGCCGCGGCTACCGCCCGGCGAATCTCTGCCTGCGTGATGAGGGTGGGAATGTATTTGACCCGCGCTTTTTCGCTGGCAAAGGTCACCTGCGCTTCCAGCACGCCTTCGAGCCGGGCAAGGGCCTTCTCCAGGCGGCGAGCGTCGTTGTCATCGGCCAGACGCTTGATGACCAGATCGGCCTCGCCGGTAGCCACCCCGTAACCGGCGCGCTGGACGCGGGCGATGAGGTCCGCCAAACCGACCGCGGCGGGGTCGAACTCGACCGTGGCGCGCTCCGACGAAAGATTGACCACCGCCGTCTGGACGCCGTCGAGTTTCTTGAGGTTGCGTTCCACGGTCGCCACACAGTTGGCGCAGGTCATGCCGGTAATGGG
>DAOUCM010000292.1:0-2545 GCA_034431895.1 Anaerolineales bacterium | reverse complement strand
CTCCCCCCACACCTTCCGCCATAGTTTCGCCACCCACCTCCTCCAAAACGGCTACGACATCCGCACTGTCCAGGAACTCCTCGGCCATAAAGACGTGAAGACCACCATGATCTACACCCACGTCCTGCAGCGCGGCGGCCTGGCCGTAAAAAGTCCGCTGGACGCCTGATCCGCTCGCCCAACTTCATCATCCTCTCCCTCGATAAACCAATCCCGGAAGCCCGGGTCTTCTATTGGCTTCCCCGGTACACCTGATGAAGTCACAAAAGGAGCGTGTCGATCCAAAATGACGCCCAAGACCCATACACGCTTGCCGATCTTCTCATTGGATTCATCTCTGCCGCATTGAATTTCATAGCGCGGCCTCCAGCCTGTCCTGGCGTCAGGCCAGGGCCGCAACCAAAACGGGACGCAGATTCACGCAGAAAAGGCGGATTTTTTCTCTTTTTATCAGCGCGAATCAGCGTTAATCAGCGTCCAAAGAATCTTCGCGGTTGTGAATGTCCTGGCGGATGTCCAGGATAGATTCTCAAGAGTAATACTATAACCTGCTCCATTGGCTGGAGAGCGCATCTCACAACTCAATTTGGCGGAGGGTCATTTACCTGCTCGAAAACATCCAATTCCGCTTGCAGGGCTTGCCTGAGCGCCTCCGCACATTGCGGGCCGCACAGGGCGAACACGAAATCATTGCCGTCCTTTTTTGCCTGCGACGTATCGGTGGGCGCGATAGCGTTGACTGTTTTCTGGCTTTTCGCCAGCCGAAGCCGAATAGCGCGCCCGGTTTGGGTGTGAAGATCGATGCCGGGTCTTGCCTTTGCCCCCAGGCTGAAAATCTCCGAGCCTTTTGGTATCTTCTTGCCGCACCACGCGCACATCGAGACGATCCTATTTGGGTCGATGTACCCTTTGGTCTTGCGCATGTTGGAATTCCTCACAAAAGAATATACTGCTTGCGTTACCAACGCAATTGTGGTTATTTTAGCACGAAACACAGGCTGGCTGAACTTGCGCAACCTTCCCCACGGAAATCCCCGCTTGACGCGCGAAACCTCGCACCTGGAACCTGCCCTCCGCCCTCCACACATTACGAATTACGCCTTACGTATTACGTATTACGCAGCACGCCTCACGCCCACACGCCCCATTTCTCACTGAGATTCATCTCGAATCTCGCCGAGAATCGACTCGTTTCTCGCTGAGATTCGACTCGATTCTCACCGAGATTCCCCTCATTTCTCAGCGAGAATCCCATCCTTTCTCGCCGGGATTCCCTTTATCGCCCGCTGCGAAGCGCATAAAAACCCGCCGCGCCGGCGCAGCGGGTCGAGAGGGCGGGCAGACCCCTATTTGTCCAGGCGTCGATACGCCCGGCTAGTCTTCCACCTGGTCATCCGGGTGTTCCGCATTCCACAGGTCAAACAACTCCTCGGCGCTTTTGGTCAGGTTGGCGTGGTTGATCACCTTGTCGGCTGTCCACAATTGGGATTGTTCAAGCCCGCCACCGCGCCGCGGTCGCCCCGCAATGACAGGTCCACCTCCCCGCCCACTTTCATATTGGGCGCCAGGCTCACCAGCCCGTCTATCCTGACGGTCTCGCCGGCTTGCAAGGCGCTGTTCACCTCGCGCGTGTATAAGCGCAGGATGCTGTAGATTTCGTCGGGGTTGTAGGTGGTATTCTTGGAAACGCGCCCCGCCGCACACCCAGTATAGCACGCCCGTACCCGGCCTCCATCCTACAAAGTTCCTGGATTCTAAGGGTAATACTCTATAAAGCCCGGCCTTTGCAAATCCTCATCTTATTGCGCCAGCGCCTTGCAAGTTGCCTACGCCGGAACCAACGCAGTAACGGACTGCAATTGTTCACGGATAGCGATCTCCATGATCTTCAAGTCGTAAGCCGCCTGTAAATTGAGCCAGTATTGCGGAGACTGCCCTGGCGCGCGGTCAGAAAACAATGCAAGTTCCGCTGTCACTGGTGTGTATCCAAATCATCTCCCACCCTCCACACATTACGCCTTACGCCCCACGCCCCGCTTGCCTGCGCGGGCGGTTTGTTGTATGCTTATGATGGAGGCTGGAATGAACGATGCGACCTATCGTTTGATCACCGCTTTGTTCAATGCTTTCCTGTGGGGCGGGGAATTGCTGGGGGATGAAAACCTGCCCGAGCGCGGCCCGGCTGTGTTCGTTGCCAATCACCTGGGGGCCATGGGGCCGATCGCTGTCCTTGCTTCCCTGCCCGTGCGGGTCTACCCCTGGGTGATTGGCGATATGTTGGATGAAGCAAAAGCCCCTGCTTATCTGGTCAAGGATTTCGTCGAGCCGCAATTGCATATCCCCCCGCCCGCCAGTCGTTGGCTGGGACTGGCGATTTCGAGGATTTCTGTCGGGCTGTTGCGTTCTGCAGGGTGTATCGCCGTCCAGCAGGGCGAGCAATTGCTCGACACCTATCATCGAAGCGTTGATTTGTTGTTGGAAGGGAAGAATCTGCTCATCTTTCCCGAAGATCCCCACCAAGAGTTCGATCTTCGGGTCAGAATGA
>DAOUCM010000291.1:0-12211 GCA_034431895.1 Anaerolineales bacterium | reverse complement strand
TTGTCATTGCGAGGAGCGTTCTTTGCGACGAAGCAATCTCCTGGCAGACCGGGAGACTGCTTCGCTATCGCTCGCAGTGACAAAAAACATAGCGTTTTTAGAACAAATGTTTAATGTGACATTGTCAAGGTAGAACCCTTTCTTCTGATTTGGGAGAAACCTATGTACACTCTTGCTGTCCGTCGCGACTTCATCGCCCGTCACTTCCTCATCGGGGGCGATTGGGGGCCGGAAAACTTTCCCAATGCGCATCACTACCTGCTCGAACTGCGTCTTGAAGGTGAGCGCCTCGACCAGCACGGCTACCTGTGCGACATCGTGGAGGTGGAACGACATCTCGACCAAATCGTCCACGACTACAAAGACCAGATGCTGAACGAGAAGCCCGAATTCCAGGGCTTGAACCCATCCATCGAGCATTTCGCCCGCATCCTGGCCGAGTCGCTGAACGAACGTCTCCACGTGCCGAATGTCACTGCGCTGGAAGTGGTGTTGTGGGAAAACGAGCGCGCCTGGGCGGCCTACCGCATTGCACGTTCGCGGCTTCGCGAGACCCCGGCGGTCGAGTAGCCCGAAGGGCATATCGAGACCCCGGCGGTCGAGTAGCCCGAAGGGCACATCGAGACTGAACGCCAGTTTGATTGTGGTTTGCTGCGCTATGAAATTCGGATTGCTCATCTACGGCTCCCTCGACACCCTGAGCGGCGGTTATCTCTACGACCGCAAACTGGTCGAATCCCTGCGCAGACAGGGCGATACGGTCGAGATCATCAGCCTGCCGTGGCGGAACTACGCCGCCCACCTGACGGACAACCTGCGCTTTCGCCTGCCGGCGGGCCTCGACCTGCTCATTCAGGATGAGTTGAATCATCCCTCCTTGCTGGCCGCCAACCGCCGGCCGCACCCTTATCCGCTCGTCAGCCTGGTACACCATTTGCGCTGCTCCGAACCACGCCCCGCCTGGCAGAACTGCTTTTACCGCTTCATCGAGAAACGCTACTTGCAATCGGTGGACGGCTTCATCTTCAACTCACAGACGACGAAAAGCGTCGTGAACAGCCTGGGAACGAACCCTTCGAAGCCAAACCTGGTTGCCTACCCTCCCACCGACCGTTTCGGGCATCCCGTCACGGAAGTGGAAGTCATCGCCCGTGCGCACGAGCCGGGCGCGCTGCGGCTATTGTTCCTGGGTAACCTCATCCTCCGCAAAGGGTTGCACACGCTCCTGGAAGCGATTGACCGCCAGCCTTCAGCCTTCCGCCTGGATGTGGTAGGCGGACTGAACGCCGAGCCCGCGTATGCGCGCGCCATGCAGGAACAAGCCGCCGCCCTCGGACCAGGCGCGAGCGTCCGCTTCCACGGCCCGCTCGAGCGGGAGGCGCTGGCCGAAAAACTGCGCGCCGCGCAAGTGCTGGTCCTGCCTTCCTCCTACGAAGGCTTCGGCATCGTCTATCTGGAAGGCATGGCTTTTGGCCTGCCGGCTGTTGGCACGACCGCCGGAGCCGCATCCGAGGTCATTACGGATGGCGAGACCGGCTGCCTCGTCCCGCCGGAAGATGCCGCGCGCTTGTACGAATGCCTGGCGATGTTGGCAACCGACCGCGTCCTGCTGGCGCGCATGTCGCTCCAGGCATTGGAACGCTACCGCCGGCAGCCCGCCTGGGACGATACGGCCAAAACCATCCGTCAATTTCTGCATGGCATGGCCACATCCTGACCATACCCTCTCCCCTCCGCTTTTCCATGAACTATTCTTTCCCCCACTACTTACTTGCCAAACAAAGCGTAGACGACCGCGCGCTGAACAAAGACGTTCTCGCGGCGTTGAAGGCCAGCCTGCCTGCTAGGCCGCTCACCATCGTCGAGGTCGGCGGCGGAATCGGCACCATGCTGGCGCGCTTGCTGCGCTGGGAAGTCATCACCCATGCGCACTATACGCTCGTAGATGCAATGGCCGAGAACATTCGATTTGCCCGTTCCTGGCTGCCGCAATGGGCCAGTGAAAACGGCCTGAATGTAGAAACGACCCGTGAGACCGAACTGCGGCTATTCGACGCACAGCGCTTCGACTGCGCTCAGCACAGGCGGGAAGTATGCGTGCAACTTGTCCAGGCGGATGTGTTCGATTTCATCGCGCAACGGCCCGCCGCGGCAGACCTGTTGATTGCCCACGCCTTTCTCGACTTGCTGCCCATGCCAGACAGCCTGACGCCGCTGCTCTCGCTGACCAGCGACCTGGCCTGGCTGACCCTCAACTTCGACGGCCTGACGACCCTCGTTCCCAACCTGGACCCGGACCTGGATGCCGTTATCGAAAGGTTGTACCACGAGACGATGGACTCTCGTCCCGGCGGCGGAGACAGCCGCTCGGGGCGGAATCTGTTCGGGTACCTGGAGCAGGCCGGGGCGCGGATCGAAGCGGCCGGAGCGTCGGACTGGGTGGTGTATCCGCAAGAGGGTCAGTATCCCGCTGAAGAGGCCTACTTCCTCCAATTCATTTTGCATTTTTTCGAAGAGTCATTGGGAAATCATCCTGGTTTGGAGCAGGCCGCCTTTGCCGATTGGCTGGAGAAGCGGCGGGAACAGGTACGGCGCGGCGAGTTGGTTTACATTGCCCACCAGATAGATTTTTTGCTCAAAGTTTGATTTCGTGCCTGCGCGTCATTCGATGCTCAAAAGATTGCCTTCGTGCCCTTCGTACCATTCGATGCCCAAAAGTTCGATGACAACTTGAAACCATTTTCCCTTATAATCTACACTAATGAATTTTCTCATCACCGGCGCAGCCGGTTTCTTGGGTTCGGCGCTTGCCAACCGCCTGGCCCGCGAAGGCCATCAAGTGCGCGGATTGGACGACTTGTCTACCGGCGATCCGCAAGCGCTGTCCCCCGATGTCCATTTCACGCGCGGCGACGTGAACGACCGCCCCAAGTTGTGGACGCTCTTGCAGGAGGTGGATTGCGTCTATCACCTGGCGGCGCGCGTTTCAGTGCCGGAGTCGGTGCTGTATCCGCGCGAATACAACGCTGTCAACGTCGGCGGCACGGTCAGCCTGATGGAAGCCATGCGCGATGTGGGCGTGCGGCGCGTCATCCTGGCCTCTTCTGGTGCGGTGTATGGCGACCAGGGTGAACAACCGCTCAAGGAAACGGCTGCCCCTGATCCGCGCTCGCCCTACGCCGTCTCGAAGGTGGCCGCCGAGTATTACGTCCGAACGATTGGCAAATTGTGGGGCATGGAAACGGTTTGCCTGCGCATCTTCAATGCGTACGGCCCCGGCCAGCATCTGCCGGCCTCGCATCCGCCGGTGGTGCCGCACTTTCTGCGCCAGGCCCTGCGCGGTGGGACGCTGGTGCTGCACGGAAACGGCCAGCAAACCCGCGATTACGTCTACGTGGACGACGTGGTCAGCGCGATGGTTGCCGCCGCCACTGCGCCCAATATCAACGGCTTGGTCATCAATGTAGGCTCTGGCGTGGAAACCAGCATCCGCGACCTGGTGAAAAAAGTCAGTGAGGCCACCGGTCGTGAAGTGAACACGCTTGTCAATCTGAACACCTCTGGCGGCGTCTCACGCATGAGAGCCGACCTGACGCTAGCGGCCCAGAAACTCAACTACCATCCCTCCATCAGCCTGGAAAAGGGCTTGCGTCTCACTCTGCAGCGCGATGCGCGCTTTGGGGGATAAAGACCGCGCTTCTCGAGCGGCAAAGAACCTGAACTCACTCCTCTTCGTCGGTCTCTTGCCATGCCGTCAAAGCGTCCAGCCTTGCCTTCTCTTCTGCTGTCAATTTCACTTCCAACGCGCCCAGGTTTTCCTCCAATTGTTCGACCGAAGTCGCTCCAATGATGGGACTGGTGATGACCGGATCGGCCAGCATCCAAGCCAGCGCCACTTGCGAGACGGTGGCGCCATGTGCAGCGGTGATTTCGTCCATGGCGTCGAGCAGCGCAAAGTTTTTATCGGTCATGGCGTGTTTTAGGTGCGGCGCGCGGCGGCTGTCGGGCAAGGGCTGACCGCGGCGGTATTTGCCGGTCAAAAAGCCGCCTGCCAGCGGGCTGTATGGAATAACGCCCAGGCCATACGTCTGGCAAACGGCTCGCAGTTCGCGCTCGAACTCGGCGCGGTGCAGCAAGTTGTAGTGCGGCTGGAGCGAATCGTAGCGCGCCAACCCGCAGGAATCAGAGACCCACAAGGCTTGCATCAATTCCCAGGCGGCATAGTTGGAAGCGCCGATGTAGCGCACCTTGCCCTGTCTCACCAGGTCGTCCAGCGCCCGCAAGGTCTCCTCGATGGGGGTGGATTCGTCCGGCCAGTGCGTTTGGTACAGGTCAATGTAATCGGTCTGTAGACGGCGCAGGGAGGCCTCCACTGCTTGGAAGATGTGAGCGCGCGAGAGACCTTCGTCGTTCGGGCCGTCGCCCATCCGCCCGCGAACTTTCGTCGCCAGGACAAGGCGGTCGCGCGGCAGCCCGGCCTGTTTCCGCCAACGACCGAGAATCTCCTCCGCCACGCCGCCGGGGTTGCCTTCTACCCAGTTCGAGTAGATGTCGGCGGTATCGAAGAAATAGATGCCCGCCTCGTATGTTTCCGAGAGAATGCGCTGAGATTCGGCTTCGTCTACCGACCAGCCGAATTGCATCGTTCCCATGCACAGCGGCGAGACCTTAAGCCCCGTTTTGCCAAGTGTACGCGATTCCATGCTTGCCTCCTAATTCAAAGCACTTCGATATAGATTCGTTTGTTGATGGCGCCCTTGCTTTTGTAATCCACTACTTTGACTCGCCCGACTTCGGCTGTATTGCGGACGTGTGTGCCGCCGTCGGCTTGCAAGTCTAGGCCCACGATTTCCACTGTACGGACTTCGCGGATGCCTTCTGGCAGCAGGTTGATTTTCGTGCGGATCAAGTCTGGGATTTGAAATGCCTCTTCGCGCGGCAGAATCTTGACGCGCACTTCGCGGCTGGCCTCCACTTCCTTGTTGACCGCCGCCTCGATCTCGCTTACCAGTTCCCCTTGCAGGCGCTCGAACTCGAAGTCCATGCGGCCTTGCAGCGGTTCCATGTTACCGCCTGTGACCAGCGCGCCGTAATCGCGGAATACCACGCCGCACAGGATATGCAAAGCGGTATGTGTTCGCATCAACTGATAACGGCGTTGCCAGTCAATTTGACCGTGCAGGGTTTCGCCTACCGCCGGCAAGACTCCTTCTACGAGGTGAAGCACTTCTTCGCCAGCCTTGCGCACCTTGAGAACTTTCCAGGTCTGTGAAGCGGACCTCAGCACGCCCACGTCATGGGGCTGGCCGCCCCCTCCAGGATAGAATGCGCTGCGATCCAATACAATGGCGTTTTCTTCCGCTATCGTAGCGGTGACGCGCGCCTCGAACTCCTGGAGATAACTATCCGTTTGGTAGAGTAAAGATGTCATGCTGCCTCCATTGCATTCGTCAAGGGCTCCAAAATCTCATGGAGTTTAACAAAACGTCAGTTCGGGATAACCGTCCCGAAGGCTTTTTAGAGCAATTATATGGGCAAAATCGAGCCTTCAGGACGGTTCGAAGGCTTCTCCCGAATTCAGGTTAACAAAAGAATTCGATAACCTTCCTCGCGGCTCCGGCGGGGGAATCAATCCTCCGCCTCAGCGCATGAAAGTCGGCTGGAAGCCGACTCCAGGCGCAAACAGCGTATCCCCAGGCTCTGCCTGGCCGCACCGACCAAAGGTCGGTGGTACGACGGCTGCTCAGCGTATCCCCAGGCTTTGCCTGGCCGCACCGACCAAAGGTCGGTGGTACGACGGCTGATTAGCGTATCACCTGGCTCTGCCTGGCCGCACCGACCAAAGGTCGGTGGTACAAGATTACGGCAATAATTTGTTAAACTCCATTCCAGACTTCGGGCAAAATCAGGTCCCCTTCACTTTATGGGTACTTTGCGGGGACGATAAAGTATTGCTCTTGAGAATCTATCACAATCGTGAAGATTTTGCAGCGCGCTCATCGTACCGCCATAGAGTATTGCTTTCGAGAACCTATCACGAGGTGGGTGCGTCAAAGTGCTGGCATCCTAGCCTGTTTGGGCGGCAGTAGCAGCGCCTTTGGGGACTGCCGCCCCCTGGGTTTGACGCGCTAACAAAAAACTGCGTAATTGCCCAATTCGCGTGATTCGCGTCGAATGCGATGGCCACATGAGCCCGCTTCTTTCTTTCGTCAGGATTCTTTATCCCGTCAACATTCCTTCCAGGTCGGCTGTGGTGGCAAAATAAGCCCGATAGGCGGCTGTCTCGGCGAGCGCCCCCCGCAGGGCGATGAACAATTCTGCCTGTAGATAAGGATCCTTTTCTTGCCGGCCGGCTGACAGGACAAGTTCCTCCTCGTTTTTGGTCAAAGACAGATGTCCGCCGGCGGCCAGCCATTCCAGCCCAATTTCTACAGCCGTCTCGCGCGCCGCCATGGCAGCCGTCAATTCTCGTAGACTGGTTTGGCCGCCCTTCTGGTTCAGGGCAAATTTGCACAAGCCTGTCAGCCGCTTCAAAAACTCCTGGGGTTTGTCTTCGGCGGGAGAAACGGCGAACACATACACTCGTCTCGGCTTGACCACTTGCATCGCCTTGCGCGCTTCTGTGAGGGAGGGCGGCGTGGTGTAAATAATGAACTCCTCTGCCGGTTGCAGCGCAAAGCGGGATCTGCCTCTTTCTCGATGTTCCCCTTCGGCCCAAACCAGCGCGTTGGGGCCGAACGTTTCCACTTTGGGGCTGCTTTCGGCTCTGCAATCTATGATTTCTATTTCCCTGCCCCTGACCTCGACGGGGGCCGCCTCGACCGCCCGAAAGGCTTCGAATTGCAAGGTGACTTGCCGCTGGCCGCGATACGAAGTGGCCCGTACCGAATAAGCCACGTCGAAGCGGCTTTCTGTTTCGGGCAAGGTCTCACCCGCGCCGTTCCACCACAGCAGGCTTTGAGTGTAACCGTGTTCATCCTCGATTTGCAAGCGCAGGTGTTCTTTGGTCTTCCCAATGGGAACGGCGGAGAGCAATTTTACATTTCGCGTAGCCATAATCAAAGGCGGATTGCCGGCGCCAAAGGGTGCCAAGGTCTCGAGTGACTCGGCCAACGCGAGATGGATTTCGTCCAAACCCAGCCAGGCGTCAATCTGTTGCGCCGCTTCTTCCTGGACCCGCGAACTGAGTTGCGCTGCCAC
Source organism: Anaerolineales bacterium (assembly GCA_034431895.1). GTDB lineage: Bacteria > Chloroflexota > Anaerolineae > Anaerolineales > Villigracilaceae > JAABUE01. Next base: position 5,011 of record DAOUCM010000291.1, on the reverse strand, counting down.
GGCTTTTCCCACGCCTCGGCGGAATTCCGTCAACTTCCCGGCTTCGAGCGCCATCCCCGCTGCCATGGGATGACCGCCAAACCCAAGCAACAGGTCTTTTTGGGTAGCAATGGCCTCGGTGATATGCACCCCTTCGATGGAACGGGCCGAACCGCGCAAGATGCCGTCTTCTCCTTCGCTGAGCAGAATGGCCGGTTTGTGGTAACGGTCTGCCAGTTTGTTCGCCACAATGCCTACCACGCCGCCCGGCCAGTGAGGGTGCGCCAGCACAAGGACCGGCTCGTTCAGCAAGTCCGTTTCTTTTTGGAGCAGCGCCTCGGCAGCCTCCCACACCTGGCGGGTGAGCAACTGCCTTTGGGCATTCAGCCCCTCTATTTGTGTAGCCAGCACACGCGCTCTGGCAGAATCCTTCGTAAGCATCAACTCGACCGCCGGGTTGGCGTCGCTGAGCCGCCCAAGAGCGTTCAAGCGCGGAGCAAAAGTAAAGCCGATGGTTTCTTCGGTCAAGGTTTCGAGAGCGGCGCCCGCGATTTCTGCCATCACCCGCAGGCCGAGGCGGGAGGTATTGCGCAAGGCCTGGATGCCTCGTTTTGCCAGGGCGCGCGTCTCGCCTTTCAGCAGGGCTACGTCGGCAATCAGGCCTAAGGCCACCAGGTCGAGGAGAGGCTCGATTGCGGAGTGATCGTGTTCGAGGAGAAGCGCCTCGGCTAGTTTGTAGGCCACGCCTACGCCCGCCAGGTGGCGCAGAGGGTGTTCTGCGGGCAGCAACTTGGGGTCGAGGAGGATGTTAGCATGGGGCAAATCGAAGTCCTCTGCAGCGTGGGCTTCGCTGCCATTTGCCTTTCGTTCGAGCGGAAGCGGGTCGTGATGGTCGGTGACGATGACATCCACGCCGCGCGTTTGCGCGTAGTCAATGGCTCGATGGGCGGTGATGCCCGTATCGCACGTAATGAGCAGGCGGACGCCTCCATCGAGAAGGGGTGCGAGGCTCTCGATATGCACGCCATGATTCTCTTTGCCTCGAATGGGGATGTAATACCTCACATCTGCGCCGATGGCTCGTAAGGTTTGCACCAACAGGGCAGTAGCGGTTTGGCCGTCTACGTCGAAGTCGCCCCACACGCCGATTTTCTCTTGTTTGCGTATAGCCGAATGAATGAGGGCGGCTGCGTGTTCGGCTTCTGGAAAAGGCGTAGAGGGGGTTTCTTCGGGGTGCAGGAAGGCGCGCGCGGCGGCAGGGGTGCTGATTCCGCGTCGGACGAGAGTCTGCGCAATGAGCGGAGGCAGGCCCAGGTCGGCGAAAGAGGCGGGAACGTTGACAGGAGGAGGGTCGAGCCAGCGAGGCATGATCTGATTATACGGGATAAATGCAAACATCCCAAAGGCGCGCTAGAAAAGTGCGCCAATCTTTGGGAGGTTGACCTTTGCGATCATTTAACGCCAGTTCGGGACAACCGTTCCGAAGGCGTATCCCGAATTCAGGTTAATTTAGGACGCGGGATGTTCGTTTTTGGACTTCGTTTTATTGCGGAATCAAGTTGATGGCGTCTGCGCCAACGCGCACCTCGATGTCGTAGGGGGAGGCGGGGTCGGGGGCAAAGATGATTTGATTGGTGGCGTTGACGCCGAATACGCTAATGAGGTATTTCAAGGTATACAATTTGGGACCGTACACCACGATAGTGGTGCGGTCATACTGTCGGTCGGCGTAGGCGCTGGCTTCCAGCACTTGCATCCCCTGGGCCAGCAGGTAGTTGCCGGTGCGCTCCGAAAGGCCGGCGGTGAACGTGCCATTGGTCACCCGCACGCGCGCGCCGTCTGCTTGCATCAACGCGGTGGCGTCTCCGGTGGCCAGCGGACTGAGCGGCCCGCTGGTGGTGAAGATTTCGTCGCGCAAGACGCGAATCTTGTCGGGGATGGGTTTGAAGATGCTGGCTTGCTGACCGTTCAGCACCACGTTGTCGAATGTCACCATGCTGTAATCAATCACGCCGCGCTTGATGTTCTCTTTGGGTATTTGAGAGAGCAAAACGCCCAGTTTGGCGGCGTCGTCGAAAGACAGGTTGGTGCGCAGGCCTGACTGGACTTCGGCGTAGATTTCGGGCGCCTTGGCGAACATGGTGGGAAAATTCTGCGGCGAGAAGACCTGGTCAACCAGCGCCATGATGACTTGCTGCTGGCGGTTGGCGCGGTCTACATCGCCGCCGGCAGTGTAGCGGTTGCGCGCATAGCCCAGCACCTCGAAGCCAGCCAGCGTTTGGCAGCCTTTTTGGATGACTTTATGTTTCTTTTCCCCAATGGGGTCAATTCTAATTTTTTCGGGGATGCACATGTAGAGCCCGCCCATCGCGTCAATGGCTTCTTCGAAGGCTTTGAAGTCTACCTGGGCATAATATTGGATGGGTACGCCGATGAACTGCTCGACCGTCTTGACCGCCAGGCCGGGCCCGCCGCCGGGTAATTTGTTTCCTTCGCCCAGCGAGTAGGCGACGTTGATGCGGCTGTAGCCGTAGCCCGGAATGTTGACCCACATGTCGCGCGGGATGGACAACATCCCGGCCGTCTTGCTAACCGGGTCAATGGTGAACAAGATCATCGAGTCGGAGCGCGGCGCGCCCTCGCCAGCAATCCAGTCGCGCTCGTCCAAACCAATGAACAACAGAGTAACGCGGCTGCCGCCATCCCAAGAGGGTGGAGCAAACTCTTCGGGCGCGGCTATTTCGGTCACCGGTGTATTGACCGCTACCGGCGTGCCTTCTTCGTCTAGAATGACCGGTCCCGTCAGGGCGCTGCTGGAGGTTCCACAACTGGCAGGAGCCACGCCCGGCAGCGCGGTGATGGTCCAACAGGTGACCAAGCCGCGAATCACGAGGAAAGCGGGGATCGCCAACGCAACTGCCGCAGCCCACAGAATCAAGCGGCCAATCGGCAGGCGTGGGAGGGGGGGAAATTTCAAGGGTGTTTTTTTCATTTCTTCATTCAGGCTTGAGGTAGATCATGTTCAGCCCCAAGCGTTCCAGGCCTTCTTCAGCCCAGTGTTGCACGATAGTCGAGTCATCTTCCAGGGCGGCCATGAGGGCTGGTATGGCGCGCGGGTCGGCAATTTCAGCCAGAGCGCGCGTGGCGTTGATGCGCGCCCTTTGCGGTGCATCTTTGGGCAAGTCTAGCAGCAGGGGGATACAGGCCGGCCCAATAGCCACCAATGCGTTGCTGGCCAATGTGGAGACGAGCGAATCGGGGTCGCTCAGGGCGCGGATGAGGGGTCGAATGGCTGTCTCGTCAGGGTGCCCTGCCAGGCCAAGCGCTGCTGCCTGACGCACTTCGGGGACGGCATCTTCCAAAAACGGGAGCAGGTCCTCGGTCCGCATATGAGGCGATTGGGCCAGCGCGCACAGCGCCCACCAGCGTTGATCGGCGTCTTCGCTGTGGGATAAGACGCGCAAAGCCGAGGCTGCTTCTTCTCCCATTTCTGCCAGGGCGTTGGCGGCTTTCTCAGCGCGCGTTTCGTCCCCGCTGGTCAGGTCGGCCAGCAGTTCGTTCAGCAAAGGCATATGTTCCCTTTTTACCTCGCAGGAGGCGGGACGGGCAGGCGTTCGGTAGCCGTCTCGGTCCACTTGTCGCCCTCGTCAATCAGCATGACCGGAATATCGTCTACAATGGGGTATTTACGCCCGCAATCCTGGCAGATGAGCCAGGTGTCCTTGTACAATGTAAGCAGGCCGTCTTTTTCGCGCACGCAACTCGGGCAGCGCAGGATTTCGAGCAAATCTTGACTAATCATGGATACTCCACTTTCAACAGGGGGATATTCTATCATATCTGCATGGGTGATGATCTTGCCTGCGGCGACGTTCGAACGCAGAGGCCGTCAATTTGAGATCCTGGACAGGCTTCGAGCCTGTCTGGTGGTTAGCCGATTTCGCCGGCCGGCGGGATGATTTCTCCCTCTCCTTTGATCAAGCCCAGGCCGGTTTCCCGCACCGCTTCTTTGACGGACAGGTCCGCGCGAATGCCATACACATACACCAGGTAGGGGCCTTCATAGCCTGCCTGGCGTAACTTCTTTTGCCATCCTGGCGAGCGCATTCGTTGTGCCCACGTGAACACATTCCGTTGGCTGAGGCGGGTCTTGGCTTCGGCCACGACCGTGAGACGCCGCCCGGCGGGGTCTTCGACGCGCAGGATGACATCCACCTCGCCGTTCAAACGAAGGCTGTGGGCTTCTTCTAGCAGACGGAAGCCCTTGAGACGCATGACAGTCTCGGTCACGGCAGTGGCTTCTTCCTCGAAACTGGCGCCAATGGAGGCCTTCAGTCCGCCCAGTTCGCGCGCCAGGTTGTCCACTTTTCGTTCGGTGCGCTTCTGGGCTTCGGCTAGTTCTTCGACTCGCTGCTCGGTGCGCTTCTGGGCTTCGGCTAGTTCCTGCACGCTTTTCCACAGCAGCCGTATCTGCTCATCGGTACGCTTCTGGGCTTCGGCCAGTTCACGCTGGGTTTCGGCCAGTTCGCGCACGATCTGTGGTAGTTGCATGAACTCATCGTTCAAGATTTTGCGCCGTAACGCCTGCTGCCACTCTGGATGAGTATCCAGCAGTTGCAACAGGTCTTGAAAATCATGGACGGTGAATGCCATTCTACTTATCTCCGTCGAAAGATTATAACGCAAAAACTTGATTGGCGTGCTAAACCCGTAGCGGGTAGCGCGGGATTTATCCTGCGACCCCCATGATTTCGCCCGAAGTCTGGAGACTTCGGAGGCCATAACTGAACAGTATTGGTGCTAAACCAATAAGGCGGCGGTCTCCAAAGGGGATGCTATTCAACTGCCGCCCAAACAGGGAAGAGGTTATAGCGCAAAAACCTTGCACATCAATTCGACGAAAGGCACACACCCTTTCGTTTGGCGAGTTTTTCAGGTTCTTCGGTGCCGGGGCCAATCTGGCAGACTGCTTGCCAGGGTTCGTAATGGGTCTTGAACTGGTCGGTGAAGTAGACCGCGCCGTTCTTGAAAA
>DAOUCM010000290.1:0-43708 GCA_034431895.1 Anaerolineales bacterium | reverse complement strand
AGCACGCCGCAGCCGCCCTCGGCCGCATCCTCGGCGCGTTTGAAGGCGGGGGCCAATTCAAGCAAAGGTTTACGCGATTCCAAGATCTTTTCTGAAGCGTTCATTCGTTTTCCTAATCACAGGAAGCCGGTTGGACGGTTTCGTCTTCGATGATTTTGGGTTTACTGCTCTTGGCCTGGTTGATCAGCGCCACCGAACCGATGATGACCAATCCGGCAGTCAGGATACGGGCGTTGATCATCTCGTTGGCAAACAAGGCGCCCCAAAAAACCGCCACCAGCGGGTTGACATAGGCGTAGGTCGCAACCAGCGAGACCGGGGCATTTTGCAACAGCCAGCCGTACGAGACGAAGCCGATCAGCGAGCCAAAAGTAATCAGATAGACCAACCCCAGCCAGGAAGGTAGGGCGATATGGGCAAAACTGAAACCGTTCCATTCGCCGGTCAGACCGCTGACGAGGAAGAGCGCCAAACTGCCGCTCAGCATTTCGGCCCCGGTCGCCACCAGCGAGGATCTCGGCATGTCGGCGTTGCGGCTGTAAATCGAACCGACCGACCACAGGAAAGCGGCTGTCAATAACGTGCCGATGCCGAGCGGGTCGAACGTGTGTCCGTTGCCGGTCAATTCGGACGGGCCGGTGAGCAAGAAGATGCCGCCGAAGCCGACCAGCAACCCTAGAATGGCCTGTCCGTTGGGTTTCACGCCGCCCGGCCGCACCGCCTCGATGCCCACCATCCAGAGCGGCACCGAGCCGATGATCAGCGCCGCGACCCCCGACGGAACGACCCGCTCGGCGAACGAAACCAGCCCGTTGCCTCCTAACAGCAGGAAAATTCCGACGATGGCGGTCGAACGCCACTGTGGCCGCGTCGGCAGGGCGTCTCCGGCAAGGAACCTCCAGACAAGCAAGATTGCTCCTGAGACCAGAAAGCGCAGCCCAGCCGACATGAACGGCGGGATGGTCTCGACTGTGAATCGAATCGCGAGGTACGTCGAACCCCAAACGAGGTAAAGCGCCAGTAAAGCCAGCCAGATTTTGGTTTTCATTCTTTCCTTTTGTTCCATTCTGTCATTGCGAGGGAGTGGAGCGACCGAAGCAATCTCCGGGTTGGCGGGGATTGCTTCATCGGGTGGTTTATAAACGCCTCGCTAGACTCCGTCGGGTTGCTCAACCACCGCTCCTCGCAACGACAGATTCATAAGCCGTCTCTCTCAACAACAGCGCCTTCTTGCGCGCCGCCCCATAACGATAATCTCCGAACTCACCCAGTTTGCGGATGACCCGGTGACAGGGGATCAGCACCGCGACCGGGTTGCGCCCGAGGGCCGTCCCTACTGCCCGGCTCGCACCCGGACGTCCGGCCTGGGCGGCGAGAGCCTGGTAACTGGTCACTGCCCCGGGCGGGATCCGCAAGAGCGCCTCCCAGACCTTGAGTTGGAAATTCGTGCCGCGCAGGTGCAGGCGCAAAGGGGCGTAGCCGCGCCGGGTCAGGTCGAAGATTGGCTCAACCAGCGGGGCCGTTGTCCGGTAGTCCTCGATCATCTTTGCTTCCGGCCAATCCGCCGCCAGCCTGTCGAGGGCCTCGCCCTCGCGAGACTGGACAAATCCCAGGTGGCAGATGCCGCGCTCCGTCAGCCCGATCAAGGCTTTGCCGAAGGGCGTATCATGCAGCCCATAGCGGATGGTCACGCCCGCGCCCCTGGATTTGTACTCGCCCGGCGTGACCGCCTCGGTCGTGACGAATAAACCGTGCAGCCGCCCCAGGCTCGACAGGCCGAGGTTGTAGGCGGTGTCCAGCAGGTTCTCGGACTGGGCCAGCAGTTTCTTTGCGCTTTCCTTAGTCAGGAATTGCAGGAAACGCTTGGGGCTGATCCCGGCCCAGCGGCTGAAGATGCGCTGGAAGTGGTATTCGCTCAATCCGATTGCTGAGGCGATTTCGCCAAGTTCAGGCTGGGACTGGGCATGGTTTTCAAGGTACAAGATGGCCTGCTCGATGCGCCGATAATCTTCGGCCATTTGGTGGAAATCAGCGACAGGGGTGTTCATATTTTTTCTCCTTTTTCAAATATGATCCCATTCTACAAATCTCAGTCACCGAAATACACCCGATTCTTGCTTTGTTCCAGGAATGTCACTCTGAGCCTATAGGGCGAAGAGTCTTTTCGCTTGCCAGGAGATGGTTCGCTTCACTCAGCATGACACTAATCGAGATACACCAGCAAATCGCTGCGCCCGCGCAACTCGCTCACGGATCTCATGCCAAGCGTCTTCAAGATGCCAGCCAATTGCCAGAGATACGAGGTGTACAGGTTGACGATCCGTTGAGTCGCTTCAGCCGCGTCTACCTTTTTGGCATGTTCTGGGTCGGTGGTCGTGATTCCAAACGGGCAGCCCAGTCCCTTCTCACACTGCGCGATGCGGATGCAGCCGATCGCTACCAGTTCGGCCGTCCCTAGGATCGCTCCGTCTGCGCCCAGGGCAATTGCCTTGGCGATGTCCCAGGCCGAGCGCAAGCCGCCGGAAACCATCAACGTCACTTCATCGCGGATGCCCTCCTCGACCAGGAATTTATGGACTTTCGGGATGGCGTACTCGATAGGCATAGCAATGTTCTTCTTGGCAATTTCCGGCGCAGCCCCGGTCCCGCCGTAAGCGCCGTCCAGGTGGACGATGTGCGCTCCAGCGTAGTACGCCCCCACTGCTACCATGTCCACGTCGGTGGGCGTCGAGACTTTGACTGAAATCAGCGCCCGTTCGTTGACCTGTTTGAGCCAGTCCACATGCTTTTTGTGGTCTTCCACCGAATAGACGCTATGGAAGGGGAACGGCGAAAACAGCGAGGTGCCTTGCACCGCCTCGCGCAGGCGCGCCACCGTCTCGGTGTTCTTGTTGCCCAGCAGATGCCCGCCCAAACCAGGCTTGGCGCCCTGTGCATACTTGATCTCTACCACCCGCGCCCGCTGGATAGTTTCTTCACGCACGCCGAAGAGGCCGGTCGCCACTTGGGTGATGATGTGGTCGGCCAGCGGGGCCAGTTCTTCGGGGTAGCCGCCTTCGCCGGTCGAGATGAACGTCCCTAGCGCCTTGGCTGCCTGCGCCCTGGCGGTCATCACTGGCAGGCTGATCGAGCCGTAAGACATGCCGGCCCCATACCAGGGCAGCGGCAGCCGCACTTCGGGGCGGCCATCCCTGCGCCGGTTGAGCGGCAGGGAAAGGTCAACTTCCTTTGGCTCGGCGACAGGCGGATGCGCCGGATCCATCTCGAACTCGAAGGCGAAGGCCAGTTTGTCGAACCCGCCGTCCGACGTGCCGAAGCGGTAATCCCATTCCAGATTGACCGGGGGCTGGCCTGTGCGCGCCTGTTGTTGTGACGCCAAGAGCAGGCTTTGAGACCAACGGAAATCGCCCTCCCCTCCTGCCTGGACTTCGAGCCTGGGCAGCGTTTCGAGGGGTTTCCGTCCCCCCAGCGTTTCCCGGAACGTCTCTTCCTCCGTTTTGTGCCAGATGGTGCGTCCTACCTCACCCCGCAAACGGCGGATTTCGCGGATACCCATGGCGCCCAGCGCTTCGAGCATCTGGTCGCGCCAGGCAGACATCAGGTTGACCAGCCGTTGGGCGCCCCAGGCGGGGTCAATGTCCTCGTGTTCGACGTGGCATTTGCCCTTGTCGGCCCACAACGAGCAGCCCCAGGCGATTTGCATGGCAAAGTCAATCGCCACCGCGTCTGCGCCGCAGGCAATCGCTTTGACGACATGTTCCGCCGCCGCAATCCCGCCTGAGACGATCAGCGTGACGCGGTCGCGCAGGTTGGCCCTCACCAGCGCGCCGTGTACCTCGCGGATGGCATCGGTGATGGGGCGGCCGGTCGTGTCCCGCCCTACCTCATCTGCCAGGAGATGAACGACCGCCACGCCCTGCCGCGTCAACGCGAGCGCGGCTTCGGCAGCGATGGGCGAGAGCGCTACCCGGCAGCCCAGCATCGGCTCGGGGTGGTGGACTGTGGCTTTGGCGCAGGCAGTGGACATTTCTTCCAGGGTAGCCTTCCAGCCTGGCTCTACTTCCAGGTAGCGGGGGGTGAAAGGTAACGCCTCTTCGGTCTCTGAGGGGGTGACCACCAGGCCAAGATTTTCTGTATCGAGGTCAGCGCCAAACTCGCCGGAGGTGATCAAAGCCAGCGTGCCGAGGCGTTTGGCGGCCTCCACGATGGAACGGGTGGCGCCGCGTCCGGGAAACGGAGCAGGCAGAGGGTCCAGAATGACCGGCAGCGGAAGGCTGAACCAGCGCGGCAGCGAGTCTGTCAGTTTGCCGTCCGCGTCGAAGACCAGTTTTTCCAGTCCCGCGCCAATATCTACTTGCGTAGAGATGTACTCGCGCCCATGGATGCCGTCTCGGGTAGGGCGGACAATCTCGGACATGTCGAGCCACATGTCTTCGAAGCCTTCGCCTGCAAATTTGCCGCCATAGCCTGCGCCGGAGATGGGGATGCGTCCGGTCTCGGCCTGGTACCAAGTTTGGGTGATGATTTCCGCTGTCCAATACGGATCGCCGCGCTGTGCGCGTCCCTCGAAAACGGGGTGGCCGTATTTGACGTAAGTGTCGCCCTCTGCTATGAGAAATTCGGCAGGGTAACCTGCTGTCGGTGGAGGGGCATTTCGAGTGTGAATGTGGTATTTGCTTGACATTTTTTCTCCTAAAGCCCCTTTCTCCCCAGGAGAGGGGGTGAGAGGAAGGGGTGGTAAACAAAACAGGCACGCCTGGGCATGCCTGTCGAATGCAATTCTGCATCAAAAAAAGCAGCCCTTCCATGTGCAAACAGGCATGATTCGTTGCCTGTGTCACTGCGTTGCCCTGTCCCGCAGGTCGCCCTGTGGATTTCAGCAGAGCAACAGCGTTTTTTTGAACCCTGCTGCTCCTTACGCTTGCTTTGGAAGGGAGAAGGGAGCCTGTGACCGGCTCCAGAGGCATCCGCTGATCGATCCGATTTTCTCCCTCATTCCCTCTCCCCTCGCGAGAGGGGTAGGGGTGAGGGATTAGCGCCCCGTTCGCACGGGGGAACCTCCACCTCGTTATCTCTGTTGCGCAAATTGCGCCCCAGAGACTCAGCCGCTCATTCTCCGTTTCAATTTTTGGCTGGATGGTTTGCCTGTATTGCGCCCGATTGTACTCGCATCTGAAAATCGAGTCAAGTTGAATAGGGTTATGTTTGTTGCCTTCTTGAAACGAGACCTGACAGGTTTGCGCCTGTCAGGTCTATTCCCCGGTAAGGGAAACCCCGCTCGTGCCGTGTGCTGCAAAGTTTTGAACCTGCTTTCGCAGGTGGGCTCCGACCCAGAAACGCCGCCTTGGCTCAGGCCTATCGCGTTATTTCTGTGAGATGGAAACCCAATGTAAGGGTGTTGGCTCAAAACCGTAGTCGCAACATCACGCGCACAGCAGGGCCGCTTTTCTTATACCATAAACCCAAAAGCATGTGTAGGGAAAGATTAATATCGCCAATCCCTGCCTTGCCTGCGAGACCGATCAAGGCCGGTCTGGGCTGATGTTTTCGAATTGTGCAATTCTTTGACGCATGTCGTTCGGCAGAGGCACTGTTTTGTTCGAACGGTAGTCGAAGGCCACCAACACAACCTGCCCCGAGGCCAACCTGTCCCCACTGCCGGCGTGGAAGATGGCTTGCTCCACTTTCATGGACTTGTTGCCCAATTCGAGGGTGCGCACTCCCACTTTGACCGTTTGACCGAAATGGATAGGCGCATGAAAAGTGACTCGCGCCTCGGCCAAGATGACGCCAATGTCCATGAAAGACTGGCCGGGGGAGAACAGGCCTAATTCTACAAAATATTGGATGCGCGCCTGCTCGAAATAGGTCAGGTATTTGGCGTTGTTCAGGTGACCTTGCGGGTCAAGGTCGCCGTAGCGTACCTCGATGGGGTGATAGAAGCGAAATTCTGACATATTGCTCATCCAAAACTCTCCACTACTTAGATAACGCGGCCTCTTGCCGCAACGAAACTGGCATTGCGCCGCAGTTCAACTGCAGCGCGAACAAGATGGGCGCGGACAACGTAAATGTTAAGTTTGTTGGCGAAGTGCGTGGACATACGCCTCCTGAAGCCTGGAACTTCCGGGCAGAATTCAACGGGTGTTGACTCAACGCGAATGATGCGAAAAGGGCGAAAAGCGCGAAAGTATCAGCAAGAAATTATAGAGTGCGCGGCCTGGCGAAACAAGAAGAAGTTCGCGTATTTCGCTCGTTTCTCGACTCATCGTACCCGTATGGGTATTCGCGTCGAAGACTGGGAGGCAGCATGAAAGCCACCGCATCTGCATGAGTTTGCCAACAGAATCAAATGTTGAGCGGTAATACTCTATTCTATTCAGCGCAAGCGCCTGGCGCTTGCACCTTTTGAACAATGTTACCACATGGGCAGTCTTCTCCAATATGACTTTTCTAACTAGACAATCCGCACTCTTTCAGGTATCATTACGCCCGTCTGTGACCAGGTTCACATGCGCACTCCACTGAGAAGGCGTTCTCAGGGTTATGCCCGCAGTACAATCGAGAGCAAACGGATTACGGAAGCCTATGGCGTGCCCGGATCGTATTACCGTATCCGGGCAGTTGCGCGTCATTTAAGAAACACGCAGCACCTTGCTGCATAAAATCATTTCACCACATGGTGTGGAGGCGAAATGTCAGATTTAGTCAATCAAATTACCAGTGATTTTCGAAAGCAGATCGAGGCCTTCGAGCCGGAAATTGGCGTTCGCGATATTGGAACGGTGACCGAAGCCGGCGATGGAATTGCGCGCGTTGCCGGCCTGGCCAATGTCCGCGCACAGGAATTGGTGCAATTTTCCAATGGGGTCATGGGTACGGCCTTCAACCTGGAAAAAGACAGCGTCGGCGTAATCGTCATGGGGGATTATTCTGGCATTACTGAAGGCATGACGGTTCGAGCGACGGGGCGCATTGCATCTGTCCCCGTTGGCGATGGTCTGATTGGAAGAGTAGTGAATGCCCTGGGTGAGCCAATTGACGGGAAAGGCCCGATTGCCTTTAGCGGTTATCGCCCCATCGAACGCATTGCGCCTGGCGTAGTGCAGCGTCAAGATGTGGATACTCCCGTCCAAACCGGCATCAAAGCCATCGACTCGATGATTCCCATCGGGCGCGGTCAGCGCGAACTGATCATTGGCGATCGGCAGACCGGCAAAACTGCCCTGGCGATTGATACCATTATCAACCAGAAGGGGAAGGACCTGATTTGTATCTATGTTGCCATTGGTCAGAAGAAAGCCGCCATTGCCCGCACGCAAGGCATTTTGGAACGTTATGGGGCGATGGAACATACGATTATCGTTGTGGCTTCGGCGGATGAATCGGCTGCGCTTCAATATATTGCTCCCTATGCTGGCTGCGCCATCGGCGAGGAGTTCATGGAAACGGGCCGCGATGCGCTGGTGATTTACGATGACTTATCGAAACATGCCTGGGCCTATCGTCAGGTCTCGTTGTTGTTACGCCGCCCGCCTGGACGCGAGGCCTACCCCGGCGATGTATTCTACCTGCATTCTCGCCTCCTTGAACGCGCCGCCCGCCTGGCGAATTCCTATGTTATCGTCAATAAGGAATTCGAAGGCCAGGCTTCTCAGACCGACGGCGTGGATGGCAAAGTCTATACGGGTCCGATTGCTAAAGATCAGGCCAACGAAGCCCTCAAAGCAATGGCAGAAGCAGACCGGTATAAGATTGTCAAAGTGGCCGGCAGCGGCGGGTCGCTCACGGCTTTGCCGATCATCGAAACGCTGTTGGGCGACATCTCTGCTTACATCCCCACCAACGTCATCTCCATTACGGATGGGCAAATCTTTTTGGAAAGCAACTTGTTCAACGCGGGCATTCGCCCGGCTGTCAATGTGGGTATTTCTGTCTCCCGCGTAGGCGGCGACGCGCAAACCAAGGCCATGAAGCAGGTGGCGGGTCGTTTGCGCCTCGATATGGCAGCCTACCGCGAACTGGCCGCCTTTGCCTTGATGGCCTCTGACCTGGACAAAGCCACTCAGGCGCAACTTAGCCGCGGCCAGCGTATGCAGGAACTTCTCAAACAACCGCAATATCGGCCTATGGCACTCGAAGACCAGGTGATGGTCATCCTGGCTGGGACAAGCGGTTTTGCCGACCAGGTACCGGTCGAAAAGATGGGACAATGGCAAGCCGACCTGTTGCGTTTCATGGCAGCCTCGCATCCTGAAATTGGCAGGGAAATTGCCGAAAAGAAAGTCCTCTCCGATGACCTGCGCGCCCGCATGACAAAGGCCTTCGAGACCTTCAAGAACTCCTGGCAGGGTTAACTATGGCTTCCGCACGTGAAATGCGGATGCGAATCCGCAGCGTCAAGAACATTTCGCAGGTGACCCGCGCCCTCGAAGCGGTCAGCGCCAGTAAGGTGCGGCGCGCCGTCAAGGCAGTGATGGACACCCGCCCCTACGCCACCAAAGCCTGGCAAGTGTTGACGCACATTGCCGGTCAGCCCGGACGTTCTCAACTGCATCCCTTGTTGAGCGAGCGTTCTGAGATCAAGAACGCCCTCGTGGTGGTCATTACCGGCGATCGTGGCCTGGCGGGAGCGTATAACACCAACGTCATTCGTTTTGTGTCTCAGCATTTCGACCGTTACAAGGTGCCGGTCAAATACATTGCCGTAGGGCGCAAGGGACGTGACTTGTTGATTCGGCGTCGTAAAGAGGTGCTGGCTGATTTCAGCAATCTGCCGGCAGCCCCCTCCTTTGCCGATGTCTCGGCCATTGGCCGTCTGGTGGTGGACTCCTTCTTGAACGGTGAAGTGGATGAGGTTTGGCTGGTGTATACCAACTTCCATAGCATGTCGCGCCAGACAGTGGAAATGCAAAAACTTTTGCCTTTGGAATTAGAAGCCAAACACGAGCATGTCACCCTTGAGGGGGCGCGCAAGATGACGGCTGCTTACATCTACGAGCCCGCTGAGCGCGAAATTTTGGATGAAATCATCCCACGCTTTACCGGCTTACAGGTTTACCAAGCGATTTTAGAATCTCAGGCTAGCGAACATGCGGCGCGTATGGTGGCCATGCGTAATGCTACCGATAATGCCCACGAACTGGTCGGCGCGCTGCAACTGGTTTACAACAAGGTTCGCCAACAGGCGATTACCAACGACATCTTGGATATAGTGGGCGGCGCGGAAGCGCTGGCTCAGTAACTCGATACTTGGAGGCTCAATCATGGCAAATGCAACTGGCCGTGTGGTACAAATTCTTGGCGGCGTGGTAGACGTCGAATTTCCAGAGGGAGACATCCCCGAACTCTTCGAAGCCATCGAAATCGAACGCCCAGGACAAGATCCCCTGGTTCTCGAAGTGCAAAAACACTTGGGCGAAAATTGGGTGCGTACGGTTGCAATGGACTCGACCGATGGCCTTCAGCGCGGCGTCCCAGCGCGTGCAACGGGCGCGCCTATCATGGTGCCGGTAGGAGAAGTCACTCTTGGCCGCATCTTCAACGTTTTGGGCCGGCCGGTGGACAAGAAAGGCGAGGTGCAAGCCTCCCTGCGCTATCCCATTCACCGCCCTGCTCCACCCTTTGCCGAACAATCCACCCGCGTGGAAGTGTTCGAAACCGGCATCAAGGTCATTGATCTGGTAGCGCCCTTTACCAAAGGCGGCAAGACCGGCATCTTTGGCGGCGCCGGGACGGGCAAGACTGTCATCATCATGGAACTCATTCGCTCGGTGGCGACGGAACACGAAGGCAACTCGGTATTTGCCGGCGTGGGCGAGCGGACGCGCGAAGGAACGCAACTCTATCGCGAAATGCTCGAATCGGGCGTGATGAAAGATACCGTAATGGTTTACGGTCAGATGAACGAACCTTCGGGCGTGCGCCTGCGCGTAGGCCTCACTGCGCTTTCGATGGCAGAATATTTCCGCGACCAGGGACGGGATGTGCTTTTGTTCATTGATAACATCTTCCGCTTCTCCATGTCTGGTTCTGAGGTTTCGGCCCTGCTTGGGCGTATGCCCTCCGCTGTAGGCTATCAGCCCACCCTGGCGACCGAAATGGGCGAACTTCAGGAGCGCATCACCTCCACTCGTTCAGGTTCGATTACCTCGATGCAGGCCGTTTATGTGCCGGCTGATGACTACTCTGATCCGGCGCCAGTGGCGACCTTTACCCATCTGGATGCGACCATCGCTCTCGAACGCTCCATCGTGGAAAAAGGCATCTACCCGGCGGTAGACCCGCTCGCTTCGACCTCCCGAATTCTGGATCCGAACATCGTGGGCGAGGAACACTACTTCGTCGCCCGCGAAGTCCAGCGTGTCTTGCAGCGCTACAAAGACCTGCAAGACATCATTGCCATCCTCGGCATTGACGAACTCTCTGAAGACGACAAACTCATCGTGGCGCGCGCCCGCAAGATCGAGCGTTTCTTCTCGCAGCCCTTCTTTGTGGCTGAGCGCTTTACCGGTATCCCTGGCCGCTATGTCCCATTGAGCGAGACCGTGCGGGGCTTCCGCGAAATCTTGGATGGCAAATGCGACGACTTGCCTGAACAGGCCTTCATGATGGCCGGCACCATCGAAGATGTGCGTGAGAAGGCCGAAAAACTGGCGAAAGGTGCTTGATCGTTACGGATGATGAGTTAGGCTTTCCGCAATTCGTAATCCGTAATCCGTAAGGATAACTTGCCATGACCATACGTTGTGAAATTGTTTCTCAGGACCGTACCGTCTTCGAGGGAGATGTAGACATCGTCGTCCTGCCGGGCTCAGCGGGTGAGATGGGCATCCTGCCGCATCACGCGCCCCTGTTGACCACTCTGAACTATGGCGTCATCAAGGTCCGTACAAAGGGACAGGAAGAAATCTTCACTGTGGCCGGCGGAATTGCCGAGGTTCAACCCGATCTTGTCACTGTGTTGGCAGACGCCGCTGAAAACGTGCGCGAAATTGACTTGGAGCGCGCCGAAGCAGCCCGCAAACGCGCCGAAGAAGCCCTCAAAGGCGCCGCGCCGGCTGAGATGGACAATTTCCTGGCCATCGAAGCCGCTTTACGTCGTTCCAACTTGCGCCTGGATGCCGTGCGGCGTTACCGCAAGGCCTCAGCGCGCCCTTACGAAGAGAAATCCGAGTAAAGGCTTGTGTTTGGCTTTTCCAAAGACCTGGGCATAGACCTAGGCACCATGTTCACCCGCCTGGCCGACAGCACACAGTTGCTGCTCGAAGAGCCGACTGTTGTTGCCATTGCTGTAGATGAGCAAAAGATGGTGGCTGTTGGCCAGGAAGCGCGCGATATGGCAGGGCGCGTGCCAGACAGCATCGAAGTCGCCCGTCCCCTCAAAAATGGCGTCATTGCCGATTACGAAATTACCGAAACGCTGCTTTCTTATCTCTTGCGGCGCGTCAGCGGCTCGATGCGTATCTTCCGCCCACGTGTGATGATCTCGGTCCCGTATGGCGTGACCAGCGTCGAGCGTCGCGCCGTGTATGAGGCGGTCATGGAAGCCGGCAGCCGCGAAGCCTACCTGATCCAGCAGTCGCTGGCGGCGGCGTTGGGCATTGATTTGCCCATTGGTTCTCCCTCGGGGAATATGGTCATTTGTCTGGGCGGCGGCGCTACCGAAGCCTCCGTGATGGCCATGTACGGTATCGTCTCGGCTGAAACCATGCGCGGCGGCGGCCTGGAACTGGATGAGGCCATTATCACCTATGCGCGCCGAAAGTATGGAGTCATCATCGGTCAGCCAACTGCCGAGCAGTTGAAGATTCGTATTGGCGCGGCTGTGCCGCAAGACATGGAACAAAGCATGGAAGTGCAGGGACAAGACCAGGTCACCGGTCTGCCGCGCCCCGTGACCTTGACGACCGGCGAGATTGTTGAGGCGCTGCAAGAACCGCTCAAAGACATCGTCGAGACCTGTCGTCGCGTTTTGGAAAAGACTCCGCCCGAATTGGTGGCCGACATCATCGATCGCGGCGTGGCCCTGTGCGGCGGCGGCGCGCTTCTGCGCGGGATTGATAAACTGTTGACCAAATCCCTCGGCATCCCTGCCTACCTCGTGGATAACCCCATGACCTGTGTGGCGCAGGGCGCCGCGCGGGGTTTGGGAATGTATAATGTCTTGCGGCGCAATCTGCCGCAGGTGTAAGGCGACCTAAAACAACTTCCCGAAGGTTCGAGCCTTCGGGAAGTTGTTTTTTTCTTCTCAGTCTTATTGCTTCAAATCAATCGTCTGGCCGCCATACTCGCCGGTGACAGAAAACGTGCCTTCATTGTCATCGCGGGTATAGGTGAGGGAGCCGCTTTTGTCTCCACTCACTTGCACATCCAGGGTGAACAGGCCTTTCGCGTAGTCGTAACCGCCTTCGCCGCTCATGGCAAAGCCTTGTGTGAAGGTACAACTTTCAAACGTATAGGTTTCACCCGCTTCGCTAGGGCCAAAGGTGAACGACCCACCCAGGGGGCATCCTACCGAGACATCCTTCTCGAAATAGCCGTAGAAATATTCCGGCAGGTAGGTAATTTCGTTGTCAATGGCATACATGATTTCCAACGGGTTGGCATAAGCGCTGGCTTTGGCCTGGATGCGCGGCGCGTACTCGCGGATGACCGCATTACCCCAGTCCTCGCAGACGATTTCATGTTGGTCGGGGAGTTTCCCGTCCACCAGGAAATCGGTGATGTATTGGTCGGGGCAATCGTATCCAAAGCCATAGATGGAGTGCCGTCCGCCTTCCACGTACAGGTGATATCCGTTTGCCAGGCGCTCGAAGACCGCCTTGCCTTCCTCGAAGGGGGTGGCCGGGTCGAGCGTGGCATTCAATACGAAAGTTGGCACACCTTCTGCTACCAGCGGCTCGGTTTTTACAATTTCTGCCGGTGCGCTCGGCCACCAGGCGCAGGTCAAACCGGTATATACGCTGCCATCCAGCCGTGGAACGGTGCCGTTGGAGGCTTGTCCGGCTGCAATGGTCTGTTCGACTCGCTCTTGCGGAGTACCGCCAAAGAACGAATCATCGGTGCAGAGAACGCTGTAAAACATCGTATCCGAGAAAGTCGGGTCGCCGACATACTCGAAGGTTGCCGGGTCAATTGTGCCTTGCTGATAAAGCAAACGCGCAAATGGCACCATGTCGCCTTCCTTTGCGGCTGCCAGGGCGCGCAAAAAGAGCATTCGTCCGCTCAGCGAATACATCTGGTAGGCGGTGGTAAACTCTAACTGATTGAAGGTAAATGTGCGCTTGACTTTTTCGCCGGAGGGTAGAGGAAACTCGTAAGGAATGGGCGACTTAGAGATTTTTGCCGCCAAATCGTCGTACACTTTCAAGGCATCTCCGCCTAATTCGGCAGCGCAGGCTTCGTCTGCGTCACAGGCTTTCAACGTAGCCACCAACACCTTGTCGAAGGCTTTTTCTTGCGACAGGGCGCCTTCCTCGCCGGTCAAAGTCAAATCGAGCGTACCGTCTAGCACCAATCCAGCCAGGTGCTCAGGATGAGCGGCCGCATATCTCTGCGCTACCGAGGTGCCATAACTCACGCCGTACAAGTAGAACTTTTCGTCGCCGATCATCTGGCGGAAGGTTTCCAGGTCTTCGGCTACTTGATCGGTGCCAAAGAAGCGCAGTTTGTCCGCCTCGGGGCCAATCTCGGCTACGCATTCATCCACAAAGGCATGGGCGTCTTCGATGGCGGCCTGTTGCTCTTGCGGCAGGTCATAGCCTTCCAACCCGCCTTGATCGGTTTCGGTCAGATAGCCCAGGAAATCTTTGGCGTAGGCGGTTGGACAGGCCAGCGGATGAGATAATCCTAGCCCGCGCTGGTCGAAGTAGACAATATCATAATGCTCCAAGATGCTGTCAGAAAACCATCGCAAACCGCCCGTGCTGACGCCTTCTCCGCCCGGTCCGCCGGGGAAGGCCTGCACATACATACCGTATCGCTCGCCGCTGGCCGGAGCAACTGCAAAGACCACATCCAAAGTCTCCGTGTTGGCTGCGTCGAAGTGATCCAGCGGCACTTGAATTGTGACACAAGTGAAATCTGGATTTTCTTCACACGGTTGACCGCCCAGTTCTGCCAGTTTAGCCGCCATGTCCAAAGCCGCCGGCCCAGTAGCGGGGGACTGGGTTTCGGCTGGCGGGGCTTCGGTAGGCGCGAGAGGCGAAAAAAGTTGACAGGCAAGCGCAGCCAGCGCCAGCGCTGACAAAGCCAGGAACGACCTTTTTATTTTCATACAATTCTCCTCTGATTTGAATTGAATGAATTCTAAGTCATCCCTGGGGCTTTGGCAAGGCTGCAATTTTTCATTTTGACCAATCCCTGCAATGCCGTTTATAATTCCTGGCATGTCTTTCTATACCCGCAGTGGAGACGACGGTACCACCGGGCTGCTTGGGCCGGGCCGCGTCTATAAACATCACCCTCGCATCGAGGCGCTGGGCGCGCTGGACGAGGCTTCAGCTGCCTTGGGTTTGGCGCGCGCCTCTTGCCTGGCGCAAGAAACCCCTCCTTTGTTGCGCCAGGCGCAAAAAGACCTGTATCGGTTGATGACCGAAGTGGCTGCTACACCCGAAACCGCCCCAACGTTTCAGGGAATCGACGCGGCGCGCGTGGAATGGCTCGAGGCTCAAACCGATGCGATTAGTCAGAAAGTTACTATGCCTCGACAATTCATCCTGCCAGGCGATACTCCGAGCGGGGCGGCGCTTTCGCTGGCGCGCACCATCGTGCGGCGGGCGGAACGGCGCGTGAGTGAGTTGTTCGATTCGAGCGAACTGAGCAATCCTGAATTGTTACGTTATCTGAATCGCTTGTCTTCGTTGTGTTTCGTGCTGGAAATTTTGGAAAATCAGACTGCCGGCCGTTCTACTTCGCTGGCAAAGGAGTAATACAAAACGACATGACTGGCACCCTTCTCAATATCTTTACTGTTTTGCTTGGTGGAACGCTTGGCTTGCTCTTCGGCGCCCGCCTGCCGGAGCGTTTGAAACACACCGTCATTGCCGGCATGGGCTTGTTTACCCTTGCCCTGGGTGTGCAGATGTTCCTCGAAACCGAAAACCCTCTCATTGTTTTGGGCGCGCTCTTGATAGGCGCTTTGCTGGGCGAAGGGGGACAAATCGAGGAGCGGCTCCAGCGCTTGGGGCGCGGCCTGGAGGAACGCTTCACGCGCGACCCTGAACCTGTTTCGTTGCCCACAGGGGAATCATCCCCGAAGGGGACCTCGGATAGTCATTTCGTGCGCGGTTTCTTGACGGCTTCGCTGCTTTTTTGCGTGGGACCGATGACCATCCTCGGCTCTATCCAGGACGGGTTGACCGGCGATTATCAGTTGCTGGCGGTGAAATCGGTGTTGGATGGGTTTGCTTCGCTGGCCTTTGCTTCGACCTTGGGCGTAGGGGTTTTGTTCTCCACGCTGGTGATCTTGGTCTTCCAGGGCGGCATCAGTCTGATGGCGGCCGGGCTGAGCGTTCTTGTGACCGAGACCATGCTCAACGAAATGACGGCTACCGGCGGCGTGATTCTGATGGCGCTGGCTGTCAGCAGCCTGCTGGAAATCAAGAAGATTCGCGCCGGGAATTTCCTCCCGGCGCTGGCAGTTGCTCCTTTGATTGTGTGGGTATTAGGCTGGCTACAGAGATAGAGTCCTGTTCGCGCCCCTATTTCAGCCCCATCTCTGTCAGTGCGGCTTCGATTTGCGCTTCGAACTCGCTGAAAGGATAAGCACCGGCAATAATGCTCTGGCGGGTTTCGCCGTTGACTACATATTTCAACACAAACGAGGGAGTGGCTTGTACGCCAGCCGCGTTTCCGTCTGTAAAATCTTGATCTACCCGCTGGCTGTATTTGCCGCTCTCGAAACAGGAGCGAAAGGCGCCCATGTCCAAGTCCAGCGTTTCGGCAAAGGCCAATAGACGCCGGTCGGTGTAATCGCCCACGTTTTCCCCGCTTTGGTTGGCAAAGAGAATGTCGTGGAATTCCCAGTATTTGTTTTGCTCACCGGCGCAATAGGCTGCCTCGGCTGCGGCCCTCGATTCGGGCCCGATGAACTCGCCGAACGAACGATAGATAAAATACACTTTTCCTGTGGCGATGTACTTTTCGACCAATTGAGGTTCGGTCTCCAGGTAAAATCTCTGGCAGAAGGGGCATTGATAATCGGAGAATTCTTCGATGGTGATGGGAGCGTTGGGGTCGCCCATGGCATTGTCGTTTGCCATAGGGCGGGGGGACGGCGCGGCGGCAGTGATTTCACCGACCGGTTTAAGGTTGGGGGCAATCAACGCAAACGCTACCAGCAGCGCGCCTGCCACGACAAATCCAATGGTGATCCAACGATTACGCATGGCTATCCGGCGGCGCTTCTCGCGCAGCATCTGACGTTTGCTGATTTTTTCCTCGGTCATTTCTCGACTCCTCGACAATATAGTATACGTTCAACATTTGTGAAACGAATGAACGAATGTGAAACGAATGGACGAATGTGAAACGAATGGACGAATGCGAAACGAATGAACGAATGTGGCCGCGGATGGGACAAAGAATTCCCTGGATGGAGCGCGCTATTCGTTTATTCGTTGAAAAACTTACCTGCGCTTAGCGCCTTATCCGATTATCCGTTTCTTATCCGATGGTCACTTTTGTCATGGCAGGGGGCCGCGCTATGGATAAGGGTCTCTTTTCGAAAAAGTGGGGTTCCTAAAGATTTCCTTGAATTTTGCCGCGATCCCTTCTCGAAAAAAGGGGGGAATGGCTTGAAACGGCGTAATTTTGCCATGTTAGGAGGAATTTGTCCAGAAAGGGTAGAAAAAACTCATTTTGCTTTAAGCCGTTCGTCTAGCCAGGCAATCATGACGGCAAACACTTGCGCTTTTTCGGCTTCGTTGTGAATTTCGTGGAAAAGCCCATCCCAGATGCGTAGCGCAACCTTGTCCCCTGCTGTCGCAGCAAACTGACGGCTGGCTTCCGGTGAAATAAGGCTATCTTTGCCGCCGTGCATCAAGAGCAGGGGCAGGGGAAATTCCCTTGCGCGCTCGAAAGCCCATAGCCCACTCTGGTAAATCTCTACGAACAAGCGGGCTGAAATCTTGTTGTGTACCAGCGGGTCGTTTTCATACGCCTGGACAACGCTTGCATCGTGAGAAAGCGCTTTCGTGTCTAGCCCCGAAGCCTGGATGAAAGCAGGAAAGATGCGATTCATCAGTTTTCCCAGCGAGATTTTCGAGGCGGGCGGCTCGAAGGCCAGTTTGAGCCAGGGGCCGGTGGCAATTACCCCTTTCAATTCGGCTTGGCGGCGCAGAGCAAAGTTGATGACCTGATTGCCGCCCATACTGTGACCATAGAGGAAACGCGGCAGGCTCGGGTAGCGCCTTGCCGCCAAATCCAGGAACCTCTCTATGTCGTTCATCAGAGCGTCATAAGAAGGCGTATGGCCGCGCACGCCGCCCGATTTGCCATGCCCGCGCAAGTCGTAGCCGGTCAAGACATAACCTGCTTGTGTGAGGGCCAGGCCCACGTGTTCGTAACGGCCGATATGTTCGCCCAGGCCATGCACTAGGATTACGCAAGCCTTGGCGCTGCCTTCTGGCTCCCAACTGCGCGCATACATGGACAGGTTGTCGTTGCTTGTCCAGTTCCATTCGCTGCTTTTCATAAGGTTATCCTCCGGTTTTGATGGTGAATTCACAAGCCTCCTGCCCGGTTGCCTTGCAGGAGGTTTCCTGAATGTCGTATTCTTGGCCGCTGGCCCAAAACAGGCACTCACGCAGCAGACCCAGGGTCACGAAACAGATTGGCTCATGGGAAGAGCGAGGCGGGGCGCCAGGGCTGGCGTGGTCGGCCAGGAGCAGGTCCAGGTCGAGGGTGTGAACCGTCACGTCGCCTGCGTGAGGGCTCAGAAGGCCGGCTAGAAGTTGCAGGGCCGCTTTGGGTCGGTTTGGCTCAGGCAGTCTGCGCACGACAGCGGCATGGATTTGGAGGTTCAAGGGAGCGTCCTCCAGCAGACGCTTCCATAAAAAACCACCTGCCCGTTGAAGAATGCCGCGCGCGCCTCTTCCATAGTAGTTGCGCAGGGCTTTTTGCAGGCCGGCGTACATCTCAGCCGCAGTTTGGTCGTCGCTGGATGTCTCCTGGTTGGCCCACCCAGAAGGTAGGCCGGCTTTTTCCAGCAACAAAGACAGGTTTTCCTGCCCTAATTCGCTAATCAAGATTTCTCTGAAGGGGCGCAAAATACGGCGAGAGAATGACTGGCTCATACCGTCTCCTTTTGAGGCGGCGCCTCGAAACAGAGAATGGGATATTTCTCCCCGGTGTAGCGGAAGCCCAATTTTCGATATAAAGCCAAGGAGGCAGGGTTGTCGCTTTGGGTGTTGACCGTCAATCGCGCGCCGCTGTGCCAATCCAGCCGACGGATCAAATCGCAAACGAGCGCCAGGCCGCGTCCTTGTCCCTGCGCGTCGGGCCGGACGGCGAGTCTGGCGAGGTGGGTCCCAAACGGATTGCCGGTGCTGATTTGATACCCTGCCAGGCCGCGCGCATCTTCCATCACCGTAGCAAATTGCGCTTGTCCCAGGGCTTTTTTCAGCGCTTGCATGGAGTTGTGCCATAGGGGAGGAAAAGCAGCCGCATCCAACTCGGCCACACGCGGCAAGTCTTCTGCCCGCATAGCGCGGATGTCTGCGCGAGGTTGGAGCCAGTTTGGGGGCAAGGCATGGCGCTGCCATTCGAGCATGACGATGTCTTGTGTGTGATGGAAGCCGTTGCTGATGAGCAAGTCATTGAACCATGTTTGCCGGGCAATGGCGGCCACTGTTGCGCCGCCTTGCTGCGTAATTGCGCCTTGGGCAATGCGCCAAAGCGCAGACCAGGCATCTTCCATTTTGATTTTATGGGCATGGGCAAAAAAACGCACCCAGGCCATTCCAGGCGGATCGAGGGGGCAGGCCAGAGCCGCCAGCAGGTTGCCGTTCTCTTCCAGCACCCAAAAATGGGGGGAACCCAGCCATTCCAACGGTTCATTCCATTCGAGGTGACGGTGGACATGGGCCTCGAAAAAGATCAAATTGGATATTCGTTGGCGATCCTCGAATACCGCTGGGCGGGCTTGGAGGTGAATTCCAATCATCGTAGAAAGCGTAAGAGAAACCGCAAAAGACGTTGCACGAGATTGGGTTTGGGCGTCGTCTCTACCGAGCCAATCATGGAAAGTGCAGCGTCCATCATCTTACCGCGCCGTAATTTGAGCGTTGCAATGGACTGCAAGATGATGGAACGTAATTCATTTTCTCCCGCTTCGGCCAGCAAGGCGGCTGAGCGCTCGTAGGCTGCCAGCGCCTCGTCCAACCGTCCCAGAGACTCAAGCGCCTCCGCTTGATTGCCAATCGCTATCCCTTGCCGCCGGATGTCGCCGGCCTCTTCGAATACCTTGTCTGTACCGACGACGGCTTGCAAGGCTTCCTGCGCTTTTCCCAATTTTGACAGTGCCACGCACAGATTGTTCTTCATTTCAGCGGCGCTCAACCTATCATTCGCTGCACTGTAGGCGGTTGCCGCTTCAGAAAATAGTCCTGCTGCCTGGTCGAATTTGCCGGCTGCAAAGGCTTGCTTGCCTTGTTCGGCGAGAAGGGAAGGATCTAGGTTCATCGGTTTACTAGAAGGTGATGTCGAGAATATCTTCTGCTAACGAGCGAAGTTTGTCGGTAGACATTTCGCTGAGTTTGCGCGCCAGTTCCAGGTAAGGTTGATTGACCGGCTGGGCAACGAAACTGCGCAATTCGGGGGGCATGTCTTTGAAGTGTTGAATTTCTCTTTGTTTCGTCATCCATTGACCAATCGGTCCGCCTTGGTCGAAGAATGTCTCTATACGTCCTCCCAAGACGTGCAGCAAGGCTTCCAATTCTGGTAGAGGGATGGGACGCTCTCCCAGTTCATAGGCCTTCAGGCGGCTGGTCGAGATGCCGGTTTGTTCGGCTACTGCTTTCATAGACAAACTGGCATTCATACGTTCCTGGCGTAGCAAAGCGCCAATCATGCGGTGACGCAAGGCTGTCAGACGCGCCAAATCCAGTTCAGCCGTTGGCGGGTCGTCGTCTGAGAGCGCTTCGGCACCCCAAAAATGGTCTATGGGCAGTTCGAGGTAATAGACCAGGGTTTCTAATTCTGGCAGCGAAGGCGCTTTGCGTCCTTCTTCGTAGGCCTTGAATACCCCATTTGTGACGCCTATGGCTTGCGCGCATTCTTTTGTAGTTCTGCGCATTGCAATGCGCGCATCACGGATGAGGACGCCGAGTTTTTTCGCGCGCAGGGTGATTTGGGCCTGTATGTCCATGTTTCCTCGCTGTACGTTTCGAATGGCTAACCAGACGGATTATAGCAGAGAAACGTTGTAGGCTGGTCAATGGCGCGGACGGTTGCCGACCATTTCATTGACGTTGACACCAAAGACTTCTGGTTTGAGCTTGAAGCCAGCCGCTTCCAGGCGGGGTGAGAAGAGGGGACGGATGCCGGTCGGTTTGAACTCTCCAATGACTTTACCCTCGGCGTTGACGCCGGTTTGGTTGAATTTGAAAATATCGGTCAGCACGACGGTATCGCCTTCTAGGCCGGCCACCTCAGTTATAGCGGTAATCTTGCGGGAACCGTCTTTCAAGCGCGTTTGTTGGACAATGAGGTCCACGGCGGAGGCTACCTGCTGGCGAATGACCTTGATCGGTAAATCCATGCCTGCCATTAAAATCATGGTCTCCAGGCGCGAAAGGGCATCGCGGGGTGTATTGGCATGTAAAGTGGTCAGGGAGCCATCGTGACCGGTGTTCATCGCCTGGAGCATATCCAGCGCCTCGCCGCCGCGCACTTCGCCTACTACGATACGGTCGGGGCGCATTCGCAGCGAATTGCGCACCAGATCGCGAATAGTGACTGAGCCATGCCCATCTATGTTTCCCGGCTTCGTTTCCAGCCGCACGATATGCTCTTGCTGGAGTTGTAATTCGGCCGCATCCTCGATGGTGACAATACGCTCATCTTCAGGGATGAAGCTCGACAGGACATTTAGCAGAGTGGTCTTACCCGAACCGGTACCGCCCGAAATGATGATGTTGAGCCGCGCCAGCACACAGGCGCGCAAGAACTCTGCCATGTTTTCGGTCAGCGACCCAAAACGGACCAGTTGTTCGATGCTCAATTTGTCTTTGCGGAATTTGCGGATGGTGATGGAGGGGCCATCCAGAGCAACCGGCGGAATCACGGCATTGACGCGCGAGCCATCTGGCAAGCGCGCGTCAACGGTGGGGCTGTCTGCATCCACCCGGCGACCCAGCGGCAGGATGATGCGGTCAATGATTTGCATGACATGATGGTCGTCATCGAAGGTGACATTCGTTTTGATCAGGCGTCCCTTTTTCTCGATATAGACTTTTTTCGGGCCGTTGACCATCACTTCGCTGACATCGGGGTCGTCCAGCAGGGGCTGGATAGGGCCGTATCCTAACAAATCATACATCACTTCTTGGATGATGCTATCTCGCACATCGTCAGGAAGTTTGAGATTGGTCTGGGCATAAATGGCTTCGATACGTTGCTTGACAAAAGCATGGCGTTCTTTGGCCGGCACTCCTTCCGCTTCCAGAGCGCGCGAAAGGGCGTCTAGCAAATACTTCTTGAGTCGAAGCAAGTCTTGGGCCGAGAGCCGAGACACACTGGCTTGCGCTGGCATGGTCATTCGAGGTTCCCTTTTTCTTCGTCTTCCAAAGGCATGACCCAAACAATTTGAGCGCGGCGAACTGCCAGGAAACGCACCTGATGGATGACTTGCCCATCTGTCCCCAGAATGCTCGCATTCGTCATTGCCAGGAAAAGTTCATCTCGGTCCAATTCATCTTTGAGGCGTTCGTCGCGGCGCACATGCACATTGCCGCGAATCAAGTGCTGGGTCGTTTGAACGAGCGTTGGAATGGCAATTTTCGAGACTACTTCGGTAAAATATTTGCCTTTGTCGTCATATTCAATGGTCATGATATCCTCTTGCTTTCATAGCGTAAGCGGGGGAGCAATTCGATCATCCCTTGTGCTGATTCCTTGATGACCATGGTGGCGGTATCGCCCGGATATTTCACGAAAATGGACTGGCCTTGATTATTTGCCATTACGAAGTTGCTTCCCATGTAAGGGATGGTGGTTTTGATGCTGAGTCCGATGATTTTTTCGGTTTCGGCTTTGGTCAAACCTTCTAGCCCAATGACGCGATTCAGGATTGGGAAGATGCGCTTTTCTTCGATGCCTTGTTTTTGGAAGTATTCCCACACGGTATGGGTCAAAGTAGCAGTGCTTTGATCGGTAGAGACGATGAGCGCCAAGAGATCGGCCCTCTGTATAATGGGCATGCTAATGCGAGACAGAGAACGCCCCAAGTCCACCAGCACGTAATCATAGGCTGCCAATAAAGCCTCGATGATTTCTGGAATACGGTCAGCGCGCAAATCGTTGGCGTGGTCCGGGGTTGGAACGCCAGGCAAGAGTTGAAAGCGCCAGCCAGGAGGTTGGGGCAATCGAGTGTGAAAATACTCGTTGTTGATTTCAGCGTCGGCCGTCAGAGCAACTGTCAGGAGATCGAGTTCTCCTTTGTATCCAACCAGATTGGCAATGGAGCCGATGGGCAGGACCAAATCTGCTACCACAAGCCGCGCTTCCGGTTTGTTTTCGCAGAAAGCAACTCCATAGTTAGCGCACAGCGACGAGACCCCTGTGCCGCCTTTTGCGCTCAAGAAGACAATCAAATAACCACCTTCGGTCAACTTTTTGACAGGCGTCTTTTTGCTTGTAAGCAACTCGGCAACCAATTCGGGTATGGCGGTCACCGCTTCGCCAGATTTCACCAGGTATTTGTTGCATCCGGCTTCCAGGCAAGAAGTTTTGCGGGCCGGCCGCAAATCGCTGCTGAGCGCCAGGATAGGAATAGCAGAGGAACGTGGGTCTTGGCGCAGTTTCGATACAAATTGTTCGCCGGAGATGTCTTGCAGAGTGGGGTCGAAGATGATCAGATCCGGATGGTCGCGCCAGGCATAGATCCACCCTTCCTTTCCCAAGCTGGTTTGTAAGACCGCATAGCCTTGTTCCCGCATCAGGCGGGACATGAAATTCAGGCTGGCTTTATCTGCGTCTACGAGCAGGATGGTTTTGTCTGGCATTCTTTTGCCTTCAGGATTCGGGGGGCGGCATCAAGTAACCCAACCCAGAACGAGTCACGATGTATTTGGGAGCATGAGGGTCTGGTTCCAACTTTTGACGTAGGCGGGCGATGCTGACCCACAGGATTTCCTTTTCCGCTTTGTATTCTGGGCCCCATACGCTGGTCAAAAGGTCTTCGGCGGTCAAAATCTTGCCAACGTTGTGGACGAATTGTAACAGCAGGCGGTATTCTGTTGCCGAGAGCGACACGGCTTGTTCTTTAATCCACACCTCTGCGCGTGCAAAATCAATTTTCAAGTCGTCATGTGTAAAAAAGCGCGCTTGGCCGCTGGGAGTGGGCAGTTGACTGCGCCTCAAAACGGCGCGAACACGAGCCAGCAACTCAGTAGCAGAGAAAGGTTTGACCAGATAATCGTCTGCACCCAGATCCAGCCCACGTACCCGGTCTTGCTCTTCTCCTTTGGCTGTCAGCATAATGATTGGCACAGTAGAGTACTCACGGATACGCTGGCAGGTGGCAAATCCATCCAGGCGTGGCATCATGATGTCGAGAAGAATCAAGTCAATGGGCTGGGAAGAGAAGATGTCAATCGCCTGTATACCATCTTGGGCCGCCGCAACTTCATAACCCTCTGTGCGCAGGTTGGCTTCCAGCAAGCGCAGATAGCGCGGTTCATCATCTACGATCAGGATGCGTTTGGACATGACAACTCCTTCTTGTAAAAACGATCGTCAAGCGTGCAAGTCAACCGGCAACTGGATGTAGAATGTTGTACCTTGATTTACCTTTGAGTCTACCCAAATCTTACCACCATGCGCCATAATGATTTGATTGCAAATATATAATCCCAATCCGCTGCCTGTTTTGGAGTTTTCGACCGGTACGCGATAGAAACGCTCGAAGATATTTGGCAAGTGAATAGCGGGAATGCCCGGTCCTTGGTCGGCAAACGTGACCAAAATGGACTCTCCTTGTTGCTGTGCTGTAATCGTGATCTTTGCGCCCGCAGCGTATTTGAGCGCGTTGCTAAACAAGTTGTCGAATACCTGAGCCAGGCGCACGGTGTCCCCTTGGATGGGAGGTAGCGGGTCGAGATGCAGTTCGATGTCTACGTCCGGCTGGCGCACATGGACGCGGCTGACAATATCGCGAATCAAAGCATCTAGGCGTAGGAGTTGAATGTGCAATTGCACTGACCTGCTTTGCAATTTGGCCGATTCCAGGATATTCTCGATTAATTGTGCTAGCCGGTCGGTTTCTTCATCTATTATAGTCAAAAATTCTTTCGTTGTCTCGGCATCCCAAGTTGTGTCTGCGCGCAGCAAAGTGGTGGAATAGCCCTTGATGAAACCCAATGGCGTGCGCAGTTCGTGAGAAATGGTTGCTACAAAGTCGTCTTGTAATTGAACCTTTTGCTGTAAGGTTTTTAGGTGCTGGGTGGTTTCTTGGTAAAGCCGGCGCAAGAGAAGCACAGCGACCCAAGAAGCGCAAATCAGCGCCAGCGTAATTTGCCCTTGCTCATAGAGTGGGCCGCCAAAACGGACGAAAACAATGGCCCCCAATATTTCAGATCCGTTGTAGAGGGGCAGCCCCAATAAATAGGCTTGCGCCAGCCGGTCTTTTGCATCCGGTGCGGGGTCTTGAATGATGATGCTTTCTCGATGAATGACCTGGCTGGCAATGCCCTCGCCCCAGGCTACATCTGCTTCGGCGCTCTTGCCGCGTCCAATGGCGCGCGCATAAGCCACCTCCAGGAATTGATCGTTACCCTTCGTTACGTAAATGGCTACATTGTCATACACGAATTCGGTCCGCAAGGCAAGCAACAACTTGTCCAGCGCTGACTTCCAGTCGTTGTCCATGTTGGTCGTTTGCGCCAGAGTCTGGAGATATGCTAGTGTGCGTGGGTCGAGTCTTGAATCATCCATTTTGATCAATGCCAAGGCGGATAGACGTTGGATTCAAAAACCATTCACGAGACAGCCTTGTGTCTAATTCTTCATCGCCAGTAAAGGAAAACGGAACGTCGTTCCATGGCCCTCGATAGATTGCACGTCAATCAAAGAACCATGCGCTTCGACGATTTGACGTACCAGGGAAAGTCCCAGCCCGGCGCCTCCATACTTGCGCGTCGAAGATTCGTCCAATTGATGAAAGGGTTCGAAGATTTCCTCTACCTTTTCCGGGGGGATGCCGATACCGGTATCGCTGACGGAGATCATGACCAAATCGCCGATTTCTTGCTTGATGTTCAGCACTACGCGTCCACCCGCCGGCGTGAACTTGATTCCGTTATCGAGAAGTTGAGATAACACCCAGGCAATTTTCTGCGAGTCTGCCTGGACGGGCGGCACGTCATCTGGAATGACGGCATGTACTGTCACGTCTCGCTCGGCGGCTTTCTCCGCTGCCGTTTTGACCGCCAGGTTGCCCAGTCTTTTGATGTCTACCGCTTCCAGCCGCAGGCTGAGTTCGCCTTTGGAGGCCAACGAGAACATGATCAAGTCATTGATGATTTCCTCCAGCCGACTGGCGGAGCGCTGACTCACCGTTAGGGCATGTCGTTGTTCGGGGGTGAGCGGTCCCAACGACTCGCTAATCATTAATTCCAGATAGCCCTTGATATGGGTCAAAGGCGTGCGCAATTCATGGGAAATGTTGCTGACGAAATTGGCCTTTACCTGGCTTAGTTCGGAGAGACGTTGCAGGGCCTGTTGCAGTTCTGCCGTGCGCTCTTGTACGCGGCGTTCCAGGTTGCGGTTGGCGGCTTGCAAGGCCGAGCGCAGTTGGATGATTTGCTCGGTCACGGCCTGGTCGAGGATCGCGCGGCTGATCAATTTCAGGTCAATCAAAGCCTGCCCGAGCAGGTAGGTCTGGTCATGCTCCATTTGTTCTTGCTGGTAGGCCAGTGCCTTTTGCAGGTCAAGTTCGGTGATGTAGCCGCGCTGAACCAGGTATTCTCCCAGGCGTGGGACAAGCATCTCAGGGGTCAGTTGAACTGTTTGGGTCATCTTGTGTCACTTTTAGGCTTGCCAGACCCAATTGCCGCCAACCATCGTGGCAATCGGTTGCATGTCCATCAAATCGGAAGGGGGGACAAGGAACGGGTCTTGTTCCAGCACAATCAGGTCGGCCAGGTGAGCGGGGGCTAGTTTTCCGGCGCGGTCTTCCAGCCCGGCAAGGTAGGCCGGCGTGAGGGTGTAGGCGGTCAGGGCTTCGTGGAGCGTCAGACGTTGTTCGGGATACCATCCTTCCGCTGCGGGTGAACCGTCTCTGCATTGGCGGGTAATGGCGGCGTGTAATCCCCAGAAAGGGTTGGGCGATTCGACCGGCGCGTCTGAGCCAAACGCTAGTCGCGCTCCGTGTCGAATTTGGGTGCGCCAGGCATAAGAGAGGGCGGCTCGTTCGCCCCAAAACCGGTCTGCCATGCGCATATCAGAGGTGGCATGGATAGGCTGCATAGAAGCCACTACGCCCAGTTCGGCCAGGCGGCCGGCATCTTGGGGGTGCAGGATTTGGACGTGTTCGATACGCTGTCGCAGGGAAAGGGTTCCCGAAGCCGGAAGCAGGCCGCGGTCCAGAACGAAGCGCCTGAGTTGCGCATAGGCATCAAGGACCTCGTGATTGGCGCGGTCGCCGATGGCGTGAACGGCCAGGCTAAGTCCCGCTTCAGCCGCTTGCCGACCGATGTCGAACAGTTCCTCGGCGTCCATGTTGAGGATGCCGCGATTTTCCGGCTCGCCTTCGTAGGGTTGGAACATGGCGGCGGTGCGCGGCCCCAGAGCGCCATCCATGAAGACTTTGACCGGGCCGATGCGCAGCCACTCATCGCCAAAACCGCTGCGCAGGCCAAGCCCAATCGCGGCGGGCAGGTCTTCGAGGGGAATGCTTTTGAGGATGCGCAGGCCAAGCCTGCCTTGCTGATGGAGTTGTTGCAGGGCGATGAAGCAATTGCGGCGGTCGAAATCGTGCAGGCCGGTCAAACCCATGCGCCACAAAGCCGCTTGGGCCTGTTCGATGGCTTGCGTGATGGTTTGCACGCCTGGGGCCGGGAGAATGGCGCTGACCAATTCCATGGCGGTTTCGAGCAAGATGCCGGTGGGCTGGCCATGGGCATCGCGTTGAATGCAGCCGTTGGCCGGATCGGGACTGTTTGCCTGAATACCCGCCAGGCGCAATGCGGCAGAGTTTGCCCAAGCGGCGTGTAGCGACTTAGCCGTCAGGTAGACGGGGTGGTGGGGGGCAATGGCGTCCAGGTCTGCCAGGGCAGGCCAACCTCCCCAATCGTTCTGATTCCAGCCATGTCCTAAGATCCACTCGCCGGCAGAAGCGCTGTGGACGCGCTCGGCAACGCGGCGCAGGCATTCTTCGAGGCTGGAGGTTTCGCAGTCAATTTTTTGCAGGGAGAGGGCGTATTGCTCGAGATGCAGATGGGAGTCGGTCAAGCCGGGTAAGATGACGCGCCCTTGCATATCCTGTTTTTCTGCGTCTGCAAACTCGGCGAGCAGAGCATGGGTTTCGCCTACCGCCAGGATGTCCCCGTTTTGGATGGCTATGGCAGAGGCCAGCGGGAGGGTCGAATCCAGCGTGTGGATGCGGGCGTTGTAAAGGAGTTGTGCCCGTTTCAAAGCAGTCTCTCCAGCAGGGTGTCCAGTTCCTCGTCGGAGTAGTAGTGAATCGTGACCGTGCCGCCTTTGCGGCCATGCCGCAGGGTGACTTTTGTTCCTAAACTGGCGCGCAGGCGTTCTTCTAGGGCGGTGACTTCTGGCGGCGTAGTTTTCGGCGGTGGGGAGGGCGCCTTTTGCCCGCTCATTTTCTTGACCAGCTCTTCGGTCTGTCGGACATTCAGGCGGTGGGTCAGGATGGTCTTCAGGGCCGCATCTTGGGCTGTGTGGCCGGCAAGCCCCAACAGGGCGCGGGCATGACCTTCGCTTAGGCAGAATGCAGCGGACTCTCCATCCGGCAGGTCGTGGTCGTTTTCTTTGGCGCGGGCGTAGCCCTCGATGAGGGCTTGTTTGACCGCTGGCGAGAGATGGAGCAGGCGCAAGGTGTTGCTCACTGCGGGGCGGCTCTTGCCCACTCGCAGGGCAATCTCCTCGTGTGAAAGACCGAAATCTTCGCTCAACTGGCGGTAGGCCTCGGCCTCTTCCAGCGGATTCAACTCGGCGCGCTGAATGTTCTCGATGAGAGCCAGTTCGAGCAATTCGCGCTCGCTGACTTGGCGCAGGATGGCTGGCACACTGCGCAGGCCGGCCAGTTTGGCGGCTTGCAAGCGGCGTTCTCCGGCTACCAGGGTGAAGGTGCCATCGGGACCAGGCGACAGAATCAAGGGCTGGAGGATGCCATGCTCGCGGATAGAGGCGGCCAGTTCTTCCATATCCTTAGGATCGAACTGGCTGCGAGGTTGACGCGGATTGCGTTGGATGGCGTCTATGGCTATTTGTGTCACGCCGCCGGTTGGCGTTGTCTCGCCACCGGGGATGAGAGCATCCAATCCTTTACCCAGGCCACTACGTTGGGATGGCATACGATACCTCGCTATTCATTGTTTCAAACCTCCGTTCACTTCACCGCTGTTGCGTCGAAAGGTTGCTTTCGTCGAACTTGACTCCGTCGCTTGCCAGCACCTCGCGCGCCAGTTGCTCGTAGGCCTGGGCGCCGCTCGAGCCGGGTGCATAGGCCGAAATCGGCAGACCATAAGAGGGCGCTTCTGCCAGGCGCACACTGCGCGGCACAATGGCGCGGAAGGCTTGCTGGGGGAAGTGGCGGTTGACCTCGGTCACTACATCGGTCGAGAGGTTGGTGCGGCTGTCGTACATGGTCAACACCACGCCGCGCACGGTCAGTTCGGGAAAAAGCGCCGCACGGACGCGCTGCAGGGTTTGGGTTAACTGTCCCAGACCTTCGAGCGCCAGGTACTCGCATTGTACCGGGATGATGACGCCGTCTTTGGCCGCTACCAAGCCATTGACCGTCAACAGGCCAAGCGAAGGCGGGCAATCAACGAGGATGTAATCGTAGCGGCTATCCAGCCCTTGCAGGGCCTGCCGCAGGCGCATTTCGCGCGCCATTTCGCCTACCAATTCCACTTCTGCGCCGGCCAGCGCAGGCGCAGAGGGCAGCAGGGCGATTTTCAACCGTTCGTTGTATAGCACCAGGGAGGGAGACGGTTTCAGGCCTAGCAGAGCGTCATAGGTGCTGCCCTGAACCTTGTGCTTGTCCACGCCTAGGGAAGAGGTGGCGTTGGCTTGCGGATCGAGGTCCACAATCAAGACGCGCTGCCCAAAACGAGCCAGGTATGCGCCCAGGTTGATGGCGGTGGTCGTTTTCCCTACCCCGCCTTTCTGGTTGACCAAGGTGTAAATTCGTCCCATAACTTATAGAATTTCTACCATGCAGTTTTTGATTTCGTCCACAGTAGGGATGCCCTCCAGCCCGGCGCGCGTCACCGAGCGCGCCGAGAGTTGGACGGCAAAGCGCGCCGCCTCCCATGGATCGCGGGTGGTCAACAAACGCACAAAAAACGCCGCCGCAAAAATATCGCCTGCGCCGGTGGGGTCTACCTCCTGGACGGTAGGGGCGCGGAAGCGGCGTTGGTCGCCATGCCAGTACAGACGTGCGCCGCAGGCCGCCTCGGTGACGGCCAGGATGCGGGTATGCTGTGCCAGAAACTCGATTTGTTCTTCGTCCCCGCCCACATCTTCGATGCTGACGACGACCGCTCCGGCCTCTGCCAGGGCTTGCTCGCTGTCCCTCCAGGCTTTTCCTGTCACCCGGCCAGACTCGTCCCAAGCGCGCATCCAGCCTTGCGGGGTGAGGCCTAATAGACTGGGCGCAAACGATTTCGGCAGCGCTGTGTCCAACTCTTGCGCAACGGGGCCGAGGTGGACGATGGCCGCTCTTTGCCAGGCTGACGGTACGCTTGCAAACGGAATAGGACGAGCCACATGCAACAGGTTTTGATTTCGTCCGTTCTCGCTATAGCGATTCTCGAAGGTGGTGCTGTATTCGGAGGGCAAGGCTACCACTTGAACGCCTGTCAAAGCCGCCAGGTCAGCCTGCGGACTGCATGAAGTGACCACTCCCACGCGCATTCCCAGCGTTTTTGCCGTCAGGGCCGCATAGGCGGCGGTACCGCCCAGGCGCGCACCGTTGGGTGTCAAATCTTGGGTCACATGGCCGATGACAAGGTAATCTATGGGGTTGAAGGTTGTTAGTTCGTGCATAGGTGATACCATTATACCGTCTTCGAAAAACTTGCGCAGGGAATCCTTTGGGCTATATATGGTATTACTCTACAGAATCTATCACGTTTGTGAAGGTTTTGTGGCGTGGCATTCATGCCGTCTTGGGTTGCGGGATAAAATCCCGCGCTACGTAAACTTCATGAAACTTCGGAGTCCTTGACTGAATTGTATGGGGTTTACGGGTATAATTTTACCGAAGGAGGTATCCCTTGTCTGCTGCTCTTAAAATCGTCATTCCTATGGCGGGGTGGGGAACGCGCATGCGCCCGCATACCTGGAACAAGCCCAAGCCGCTGGTAAGCGTGGCTGGAAAGACCTCGCTCGAGCATTTGATGGATGTCTTCGAGACGCTGCCAGAGCCTGGACGGGCAGAATATGTTTTCATCGTTGGGCCGTATCTGGGAGAGATGCAGATTCCGGCTTTTGTGGCTGAGCGGTATCCGCACATCAAGGCGCATTATGTCGTTCAGGCCGAGATGAAGGGACAGTCACACGCGCTTTACTTGGCGCGCCAGTATTTGAACGGGCCAATGTTGATGATTTTCTCGGATACGCTCATCGAAACAGATTTTTCCTTTCTCGACCGCGAGAAGAGCAACGTAGTGGCCTGGGTGAAAGCGGTTCCAGACCCGCGTCGTTTTGGTGTGGCCGAGGTCAATGACAAAGGTTGGGTGACGCGCTTCGTCGAAAAGCCTCAAAGTTTGGACAACAACCAGGTGGTGGTAGGTTGTTATTACTTTCAAAGCGGCGAGGCGTTGATGGCGGCCATCGAGGAACAATTCCGCCGCAACATAAAATTGAAAAACGAGTTCTTCTTGACAGACGCTCTCAATATCATGATCGAGCAGGGCGCATTGGTGCGCACCGAGAGCGTCAGTACCTGGCTGGATACCGGCACCATAGATGCTACGCTGGAAACCAATGCCTACCTGCTCGAGCGGATGCAGGCTGCGCCCGAGCCTCGCCCGACGGTGGATGTAAAGCCGCCGGTCTTCATCCACCCGACGGCGGAAGTGAGCCAGGCGGTGATTGGGCCGCATGTTTCGATTGGAGCGCATTGTAAGATTGCGCAGGCCGTCATCCGTGACAGCATCATCGAAGCCGCGACGGAAATCTCCTCCGTTGCGCTGACTCATTCGCTTGTTGGGCGCAACTGCGTGGTGAGGGGGGGCGGGATGCAGCCTCAGGGCAAGGCCGTTTCCTTGAATATCGGCGACAATTCCAATGTCCGATTCGAAGCGTGACGCGGTGGTCTGTCGCTCGGACGGGGAGTACGCTGAACGTCCCCTGGCCTTGAACTGGCAGGGTCGGCGTCTCGATATTGCTGAAATCCTGGCGCGCTGGCGCACTCCAACGGAAAAAGGGTTTCGCGTGCAAACCGTTGACGGGCAGGTCTTCGAGTTGACTTATCGCGAGATTCCCGAGGAATGGCACATACAACCTATCTGATTGTTGGGAGGCCTCATGCAAGAATTCGATGGTGAACGTTATCTCTCGCGGCGCGTAGCGGGGTTGAAGCCTTCGGGCATCCGCCGCTTTTTCGATATTGCCGCTACTATGAAGGACGTGATTTCGCTGGGCATTGGCGAGCCAGACTTTACCACGCCCGAACCGATTTTGCAGGCCGGGATCCGATCTTTGCAACGCGGCGAGACGCATTACACCTCCAATGCAGGGAAGATGGAGTTGCGTCAAGCCATTGCAGATCACCTGGACAGGCTATACGGCGTCCGTTATGACCCGGCCAGCGAAATCATCATTACGGTTGGCGTTTCGGAGGCGCTATATCTGACCATGACGGCTTTGCTCGATGCCGGCGATGAGGTGATTATCCCAACGCCTTGTTTTGTGGCTTATCAGGCCGAAGTGTTGCTGGCGGGTGGTGTGCCGGTAGAAATCCCCAGTAAATTGGAGAACAATTTCCAGGTGGATCCGGATGAAGTCCGCGCTGCCATCACGCCGCGCACTAAGATAATTTTCGTGGGGTATCCCAGCAATCCGACCGGCGCAGTAGCCGAGCGCGATACGTTGATGGAGATTGCCCACATCGCTGAGCAGAATGATTTGTTGATTGTTTCGGATGAGATTTACGACCGGCTGGTGTATGGCTTCGAGCATATCTGCGTCCCCTCGCTGGGCGAGAGCGTCAAGCGTCGCACCATTTTGCTGGGCGGCTTCTCGAAGGGATATGCCATGACCGGTTGGCGCATCGGCTATGCTGCTGGGCCGGCCTCTTTGCTCAAAGGGTTGCTGCGCGTCCATCAGTACACGATTATGTCGGCGCCGACCACCGCGCAAGATGCCGCTCTGGAGGCCATGCAAAACGGTGAGAAGCATGTGCAAGAGATGGTGGCAGAATATGACCGCCGCCGTCGTTTGCTGGTAGACGGTTTGAACCGTCTCGGCTTGCGTACCTTCGAGCCGCACGGCGCGTTCTATGCCTTTCCGAACATTGCCGCTTCGGGAATGGACGATGAGACCTTTGCCGAGGCGCTGCTCAGGGAAGAGGCGGTGGCGGTGGTGCCGGGCAATGCTTTTGGGCCCGGCGGAGAGGGATTCGTCCGTGCCTGCTACGCGACCGCTTACGAAAAAATCGAAGAGGCTTTGCGCCGTTTGGAACGTTTCATGAGCAGGCATGGATAGGATGACTGCGTAAAGTCGCAGGCCTTGTCTTCGCGGGCAACGGATGTCGAAGCGAGGGTCAACGGATACCGAAGTGGATAAACGGATGGAAAGCGGATAGAAAGCGCCTTATCTGCTTATCCGTTTCCTATCCGCTGGCCACTTTCGACCGCGCCCGCGCAAAAGATGTCAGGGTGACGAGGAAAATCTGCAGATTTGACAGACTACGCAGAAAAATCTGCGTCACAGCGTCTCCTTTGGAGCTCTGCAGATGGTTCGACAACCTTTGCATCCGCGCGTCACCCTTTCGAAATTTTTGCTTCAGGCGCCGGTGGTAAAATGGGCAACATCAGCGGCGTTCGTTGAAACTTTACGAAACAGGAGGCAGGTGTGAGCGCAAGATTTCCGTCCGCAGAATGGCTTCACGCTTTGGAAGCAAAACTGAATTCAGATGAGAAATACGCCCAAATTGCCAAGAATTGGGAGGGCGACCTGTTCTTTTTCATTGAGCCGGCGGGCAATTTGTCGCAGGCATTGACTTTTTACCTTGATCTATGGCACGGCGCTTGCCGCGGCGTAGACTACAACCCCCCGGCAGAGAAATATCCCAAGCCGGCCTTTGCTTTGCGCGCCAATTACACCGATATTACCGCCGTACTCACCGGCAAACTTGACCCTATGGCCGCCATGATGACCAATAAACTCAAAGTGCAGGGCAGCCTGGCTTACATGATGCGCAACGTTCCAACCGTCCTCGACTTTGTGCGCTGCGCGCGTGAAGTCACCACAGACATTCTCTAAAGAGTTGGATGAACCCAAACAACCTTCCCCGTCAAGCCTATGCAACCCATCCTCAAAGTCAACCTCACCACGCACGAAATCGAAGAATTTCACGTTCCTGCCCGCTGGGAGCAGGATTTTTTGGGAGGCGCCTCGCTAGGGGCGCGGTTGCTGTATCCCTCTTTGACAGCCGACTTGCACCCGCTTTCGGCGGAGTCTGCGCTCTTGTTCATGACCGGCCCGCTGACGGGTACCGCCGGCCCGGTGGTCGGCCGCTTCGTCATCTGCGGAAAGGGGCCTGCTACCGGACGATGGGCCGAGTCTCACATCGGCGGATTCTGGGGCCCCGAACTCAGACAAGCCGGCTACGATGGCTTGTGGATTACGGGCAAGGCCGAGGCGCCAGTCTATCTTTGGTTGCACGATGGCCGGCTCGAGTTTCGCGATGCTGTGCGTATATGGGGCAAAGATATTTATGAAGCCCAGAGTCTCATCCAGGAAGAGGTCGGCCGTCCGCGGGCGCGCGTGGCCGTAATTGGGCCGGCTGGCGAAAATGGCGTCTTGCTGGCGGGCATCTTTTGCGATCATGGCCGCGCTGCGGGTCGCACTGGCCTGGGCGCGGTGATGGGCGCCAAAAATCTCAAAGCCGTAGCAGTTCATGGCGATAAGAGGACGCTTCCGCTGGCGCGCCCAGAGACCTTTGCCGCGCTGCGCTCGGCCTCCAATCGCGCTTTGAAACAGGAAAATCAGTCGCAGGTGCTTCACGCCCTGGGGACGTCTGGCGCGGCCAATTTTTCCGAGTATTTGGGCGCCATGCCTGCCAAGTATTACCATCAAGGCAGTTTTCCTCGGGTGGATGCTATCTCGGGTTCCCGCATGGCCGAAAGCATTTTGAGCGGCACCAGCGCCTGCCAGGCATGTGTGATTGCCTGCGGGCGGGTGGTGACATTGGAAGACGGTGCGCGCCGTAAAGGCCCCGAATACGAGACCATTGTGGCCTTTGGCCCCAACTTGTTGAACGACGACCTGACCGCTATCGTGCGCCTGGGCGAGTTGTGCGACCGGTACGGCATGGATACCATTAGCGTTGGCAATACCCTTGGGCTGGCGTTCCACTTGTTCGAGCAGGGCATACTTTCATCAGCCGATACGGGCGGGTTGGAATTGACCTGGGGAAACGTGGCCGTTGTGGAGCAATTGATTCACTGGATGGCGCGCCGGGAAGGCATTGGCGCAATCTTGGCGCAGGGCGCCCGCCGTTTTGGCCGTTATTTTGGCGCCGAGGACGAAGCCATTCAGGTCAATGGCCTGGAATTGCCTTACCACGATCCGCGCGGCGTGAGCGGAATGGCGTTGGTGTATGCCACCAGTCCGCGCGGCGCTTGCCACAATCGCTCGGATTATTTCATGGTAGATTGGGGGAACATCAACGACGAGGCGGGCGTTGATTTCTTCCCTGCCCATGCAGGCGCAGAAAAAGCGGCCAATGTGGCCCGCCATCAAGACTGGCGCACGGTCTACGACTCGCTGGTGATGTGCATCTTTGGCAACGTTCCTCCGCAGACACAAGTGGAACTCATCAATGCTGCCTGTGGCTACGACTGGACGATTGCAGACATGCTGCGCTGCGGCGAGCGCGGTTGGACGCTCAAGCGTGCTATCAATCACCGTTTAGGGCTGACGCGCGCCGATGACAAACTCCCCAAAGCCTTGTTGCAGCCATATCAGGAAGGCGGCGCAGCGGGATACGTTATTCCCTTCGATGAAATGTTGAACGCTTACTATGCCGCTCGCGGTTGGGACCCGACGACGGGCCGCCCGACCAGGGAAAAACTCCTCTCCCTGGGGCTGGACGAGGTGGCTGAGCACCTGTCCTTCGGGACGGTGTAAGAATGCCCCAAAATAGGGGAAACGTCCCGAAGGTTTTCCGGCAAAGCCTTCTTGAGATGGTCACAAACCTTCGGGACGGTGTAAGAATGCCCCAAAATAAGTGAGGAAGTAGTTATGAAACTGGTTACTGTCTCTCAAATGGTTGCTGTCGAAAAAGAAGCAGATGCGCATGGTTTGTCGTATGCGACCATGATGGAAAATGCCGGCCGGGGGGTAGCCGATGCTGTCTTGGATTTGTTTGCCTCTGAGGATGAATTCGAAGCCTTGGGGCTGGTCGGTCCGGGCAACAACGGCGGCGATACCCTGGTGGCGCTGGAACAACTCTCTTTGCAAGGCTGGCGGACGTGCGCTTATCTGGTCAAACGCAAGCCCGATGACCTGGTCAAGCGCCTGCAAGCGGCCGGCGGTGAGATCATTCACGCAGAAAAGGATGAAGACTTCCTGGCTCTGTCCACTTTTCTCGAAACCGCCGATGTCCTGCTAGATGGCTTGCTTGGCACGGGCTTCAAACTGCCTCTCAAGGCCGAGATGGGCGAGGTGTTGACGGCTGTCCGCCAGGCGCTGGATGATTTGGATGAGCCGCCTTTCGTCGTGGCAGTGGATTGCCCCTCGGGCGTGGAGTGTGACAGCGGACAGGCAGCCGATGAATGCTTGCAAGCCGATATGACCGTGACCATGGCAGCCGTCAAACAAGGCTTGTTGAAAATGCCGGCTTTTTCGTTGGTGGGCGACTTGAAAACCATAGACATCGGCTTGCCTGCTGATTTGCCGTCTTTGCAAGCCGTCCAGACCGAAGTTGCAGATGAAAATTTGGTTGCCGACTTGCTGCCGGTCAGGCCGCTGGATGCGCACAAAGGCACCTTTGGCACGGCGCTCGTAGCCGCCGGCTCGGTCAATTACACCGGTGCAGCCATGTTATCTGGCAAAGCCGCTTATCGCGTGGGGGCCGGCCTGGTCACAATGGCAGTGCCGGCCATGCTGCATCCTATCTTAGCGGGGCAATTTCCCGAAGCCACCTGGGTGTTGCTGCCTCACGAGCGCGGTGGAATCGCCCGCGAAGCCGCCGAATCGCTCTCCAAACACTTCGAGCGCGCTACGGCCTTATTGCTGGGGCCGGGTTTTGGGACCGAAGACACCACCCGTGATTTTCTCCACGACTTGCTGACCGGCAAGGCCGCCGTCAAAAAGAATGCTCCGCGCATTGGTTTTTTGCCATCCGAAGGCGAACAGCCAGAGCAGTCGGCCTCTGTCGAACTGCCGCCCCTGGTCGTGGATGCCGATGGTCTGCGCCTGTTATCCAAACTGGATGATTGGAGCAGTTTGTTACCTGCTCCGGCGGTGTTGACGCCGCATCCCGGCGAAATGGCTGCCCTCACCGGCCTCACCACCCAGGCCATCCAAGCCGACCGCCTGGCTGTGGCTGTGCGCTATGCGGCGCAATGGGGGCATGTAGTGGTGTTGAAAGGCGCTTTTACCATCGTGGCTGCGCCAGATGGCCGCTCTACAACCATCCCGGTAGCCTCTGCGGCGTTGGCGCGCGCAGGCAGTGGAGACGTGCTGGCTGGATTGATTGTCGGCTTGCGCGCTCAGGGCCTGGATGCCTACGCTTCAGCGGTGGCCGGCGCGTGGATCCATGCTCGGGCTGGTTTGGTAGCCGCCAGGGAGTTGGGCAGCGAGGCGAGCGTGCTGGCGGGCGACATTTTGGAGGCTGTCAAAACCGTTTTGATGCTGCTTTCTTCTCCCCTCTGAAGCGCCGCAAAACACCCTGGCCTTTTACCGGTCGGCATCC
The DNA here is from genome assembly GCA_034431895.1 of Anaerolineales bacterium. Lineage (GTDB taxonomy): Bacteria > Chloroflexota > Anaerolineae > Anaerolineales > Villigracilaceae > JAABUE01. The sequence continues at coordinate 6,150 of DAOUCM010000290.1, read as the reverse complement.
ACCAGGCGTCTGCGGCCTGACCGATGTACTTTCGTTATGCAGCCACCGCAGCAACGAAGCGCAGGCTGGTTAATTTCTGGCTTTTCTCGCATTCACATTCCACCCCTTTGCCCACAAAATTGGCTCTAAAAAGCCTTCGGGACGGTTATCCAGCCTGTGAACCGTCCCGCGAAGTACCCGCAGGGTGAAGGCTCGATTTCGCCCGGAAAATTGCTCCAAAAAAGCCTTCTGGAGGGTTATCCAGCCTTCACCTTGCGCTTGCCCGAGACCAGCGCCCACATGACGGCAATCGAGAGCGGGGAAATGACCACTTACAACCGCCTTCGTTTCAAGTACAATGGGCGCATGGTCGAACGTCCTCTACTCACCAGCCTCTCCAACCCGCTTGTCAAACGAGTGCGCGCCTTGCGCAGCCACAAAGCGCGTGCCGAAAGCGGTCTCTTCCTGGTCGAGGGACTGCACCATATTGGCGCGGCAATAGAAGCCGGCTGGCGGCTGGAAGCCTTGCTTTACGCCCCCGACTTGCTGACCGGCGACTTTGCCGCTTCTCTTTTGGGGGACGCGCGCCGTCTCGGACTCACGCCTCAGCCTGTCTCCGTCGAAGTGATGGAATCGCTCTCCGAGAAGGAGAACCCGCAGGGCCTGTTGGCCGTGGTAGAACAACGCCGCGCCAGCCTGGAGACTGTGCGAGGCCTCCGCTCCGCTGTGGCATTGGTTTCGCCGCAAGATCCCGGCAACGTGGGCGCCATCTTGCGCAGCATAGATGCGGTGGCGGCTGACGCTCTCTTTCTGCTTCACGTTCCGCAGGAGGAACGCGGCGCAGTTGACTTGTATCATCCCACCCTGGTGCGCGCCAGTATGGGCGCGTTGTTTTGGAAGCCGGTCGTGCAAGCGACGTTCGATGAATTCGTCTCTTGGGTCAGGCAAACAGGCTGCCGGCTGATTGGCTCCTCGGCGCATGCTTCGTTGGATTATCGCGCCTATCGGCCAGGCGATGAGCGCTGGATTTTGCTCTTGGGCAACGAACAGAAAGGCCTCTCTGCTGCGCAATTGGCCGCCTGCGACGTGGTCTTGTCTCTGCCGATGAGGGGGAAAGTCAGTTCGCTCAACCTGGCGGTAGCGGCCGGCGTGTTGTTGTATGCTTTAAAACAATAGGGCGCAGCGCATGCTGCACCCTCGACGGTAGGGGGAAACGTCTATAATTCGTCTTCATCCTCCAGCCACAAATCTTCGTCTTCTTCCTCGGTATCGTCCTCCCATTCTTCCAGTTCATCGTCAACCCATTCATCGTCTTCATCTGCGCCTTCGAGAGGCGAATAGGTGGCGCAGCCGGTGTCCGGATCTATCTCGACCGCTGCAGCGCTGCAATAGCCGTCGTCAACGAAAACACAATCCAGGTAATGACAGCGGATACGGGGCATGCTTTCCTCCTTGTTCGTTTAGGATGGTTGGCGTGCAAGTCGCACAATGGAAATGAGAAACAGAAGCGTCATCGCAATTTGAGAGGCCAGGCAGAAGGGACAAACCGCTTTCAGCAAGGCAAATTCGACGTAAATCAGGTAAACCGTAAAGAGAAAGCCGCTCAACGCCATGCCAAAGACCAGCAAGGGAGCGTTCTTGTAGAAGAAAGGGTATTTGCCCTCCAAACTGTGGGTCAGCAAGATGGCAAAATAGCCAATGACCCCTATGAACGCCACCGGCACGCCGTACACCTCCGAATAGCGGCTGGCGTTGACCGTAGAGCAATCGCCGCTGCCCAGGCAAAAGGCGTCGTTCGAGGTAATCTTGTACACCGTCATGTAAATCGAAACCAGCAAGCCTATGCCTGCCAGGGTCAGAGAAAGGCGGTGGAGCCACTTATCCATCAGGACCTCAATGTAACAACCAGGCGTCTGCTTCTTCGCCAGCAGCGAGCGATTTTACCCCAGGCGGGATGATAAGTAAAGCGTTTCCTTGCACGAGGGAGAGCAAATTACCCGAGCCTTGATGGCCTGTCAGGCGGGCGGTCAAGGCGCCATGTTCTTCGCGGATTTCAGCCCGCAGGTAACTCTCGCGTCCATCCGATTCGACCGTCTCTGCCAGACGCACCCGTAACCTCGGCCGGACGGCGAGACGCAAGCCGCCCAGTTTTTCCAACGCCGGCCGTACGAAGACCTCGAAGCCCACGAAAGCCGAAACCGGATTGCCCGGCAACCCAATGAAAGGAACGCCGCGGTATTCGCCAAAGGCCAGCGGTTTGCCCGGCCGCATGTTGACGCGCCAAAAGGTGAGTTGGCCTTGCTCTTCGACGGCTTGCTTGATGAAGTCGAACGCTCCAACGCTGACGCCGGCCGAGGATAGAATCAGATCCACGCCTTGCGCGGCGGCTTTTTCGAGCAAGGCTTCCACTTCCTCGAGCCGGTCGGCGGCAATGCCCAATTGTATCGCTTGGGCGCCTGTCTCTTGAATGGCGGCTGAAAGGGTGTAGGTGTTCGAATCGCGCACCTTGCCCGGTTGCAGGGCAGCCTGGACGGGCAGGAGTTCGTCGCCGCTGGAGAGCAGCGCTACCCGCGGCCGGCGGTAGACCTGGACTTGCGCCATGCCAAACATGGCAAGCAATCCCAGGTCTGGCGGGCGCAAGCGTTGTCCGCTTTGGAGAATGATCTGCCCGCTTTGCACGTCCATACCGCGCGCGCGTACCGAATCACCTGGCTTGACGGCCTTGTAGACCTGGACGACGTTGGGGAGGGGAGCGCCGGGTGCGCGCTCGTGGTAATCGGTCTCTTCGACCGGCACCACTGCGTCGGCGCCGCTTGGCAGGGGCGCGCCGGTCATAATGCGCGCGGCTTGGCCGGGGAGCAGATGCACTCCAGGCGAGACGCCGGCCGGTATATCGGCGACCACGCTCAGGGTGCGGGGCGAAGCGGGCGCAGCGTCCACCACATCCGCCGCTCTCACGGCAAAGCCGTCCATACTGGAATTGTCGAAGGGGGGAAAGTCATGCGGCGCGGCGATGTCGGCTGCCAGCACGCGGCGTGCGCATTCTTCCAGCGGCAGGTTTTCTGAATGGACGGGCTGGAGGTGAGAAAGGATGCGCGCACGCGCTTCTTCGACGCTGAGTAAAGACATGGAACCGCCTGACTAAAGCGGCGAGATTATATCAAAGATTGGTTCGAAAGGGGGATTTTCCAGGGCAAATGCATCTCGAAACATTCGTAAAAAACTCAAACGGGATGAAACTCTCAGGTCTCCGCGAAAATGCCCATTGCTGAGTCTCGCCTCCATTTCGCACTTTGATATTTGAGGAAGATGTCCCCTTCGACGGGCTCAGGGTAAATTCTGGACAGAGAGGGGTTCTCTCCTCCCTCGTTTGGATTGCCAAATTGTGATGTAACACCGAACAAATTTCCGCTATAATCAAAACGGACACCATGTACTACCGCAGAAAAATCCTCCTTGCCTTGATTGAAGTTTTTGGCGGCAGTCTGCAAAGCACAGACTGTGAAAAACTTCTATTTAACTTCTGCCAGCAGACAGGCAAGAATCACTACGACTTTTTCCCCTACAAATACGGACCGTTCAGTTTCCTCTCGTATTATGACAAGCGGCGGCTGGTCGAGATGGGATTGCTGAAATCTGCCGATGATTTCCAATTAAACACCAGACGCTCGTATTTGAGCGAACTCGCCCCAGCGGACAAAACCGCCCTGCTGAAATTCAGGGCGCAGATTGGCGATTTACGCGGGGATAAACTCGTCAAGAAAATTTATCGTGAGTTTCCCCAATACACTTCGCGGAGCAAAATTGCAGGCAGATATTTCACCGTTGACGAAATCGGTCAACTTCAATTTGCATGGAACACAGACACCAAGCCTGCCCTATTTTCCATCGGCTACGAAGGCTTGACTATTGACTCCTTCCTGCACAAACTCATCGCCAACAATATCACCGTCGTCGTGGACGTTCGCAATAACCCGCAATCCATGAAATATGGATTTTCCAAGAAGAGTTTCAAGCAATACATCGAAAGTGCAGGGATGAAATATATCCATATCCCCGAACTTGGAATTCCATCCGCCATGCGCAGGGGACTTGGCGAAAGCGTTTCCCACAAAGCATTATTCAAGGCTTATGAAAACGAACTCTTGCCAAAGCAGGAAGTTGCAATCAAGCAATTAATTGACTTGACCAACCAAAACGAGCGGATTGCCCTGGTCTGTTTTGAAGCCGACCATCATTTCTGCCATCGCCACGCGTTAATCGAGCATTTGCAAGAACATAAATCATTCAAGCGAGCCGTTATTCACCTATAAGCCCACGAGGGGGAACAAATGACTTACCTTCCCGACGAACTCCCGAACGCCAGAGTGTTGATTACCGTAAAAACGTATCCTCTGCCGTCTCGCAGTTACACGGAATTGGTTTGCACGGCGGGACTTTTGAACGGCGAAAAATGGATTCGCATGTATCCAATTCCATATCGCTTTCTACAAGACCAGCAGAAATATCCAAAGTATTCGTGGATTGAACTCAACTTAACCCGCAAGAGGGATGACTTTCGTCCTGAAAGTTACAGTCCAAAACTTGGGGTGGATGAACCTATCAAGGTTTTTGAGCAAATCGGTACGGCGCATGAATGGGCAGCGCGCAAAAGTTACATTCTCAAAGAAGTTTTTACTTCAATGAATGAACTGATTTCTCTTGCCAAAGACCCAAATCACAGGAAATCGCTTGCCACCCTAAAACCTGCCCGCATCGTGGACTTTGTTATCGAAGAAGACGAGCGTGAATGGAAACAAGAATGGCAAGACCAACTCAAGCAATTCAACATGTTTGAACTGCCCACCCAGCGTGGTGGACAGAAGAAACTCGTCAAGAAATTGCCGTACAAATTTTCATATCGCTTTTTCTCCGAAGGCGACAAAGAACCGCGCAAAATGATGATTGAAGATTGGGAAATCGGCGCATTGTTCTGGAAATGCCTTTACCAGAAGGATGGCGATGAGCAAGCCGCACTTGAATTGGTCAAGCAGAAATATCTCGAAGAGTTTGCCGATAAGGATTTACACCTCTTTGTTGGCACAACCTTGAAATTTCACGCCATGTCAGCCCCAAATCCATTTGTGATTATTGGTGTGTTTTATCCGCCGAAGACTGATCAACTTTCGCTGTTGTGAAATCACCCCTGCTTGGAAACCGCCCCCGCCATCCACCGACAAACTCCCCTCTCCACTTGGAGAGGGAACGGGGGGGGTGAGGTCCGTGACAAAGCCCCCTGACCATCTCTCCCTTCGCCTGTTAGGATTGATATATCGCACAAACAAAAAAACTCCGAAACTGTGAAGCGCTCGGAGTTCACACTACTTTGCTATTGCTTGTTTTACTTCTTCGAGATTCATACCAAATTCCTTGTTTATTGCGCTATGCTTTGTAATTCCTCGCGCACGACCCGCCGCAACAATTCTTCCAAAGGCTGTTGCTGTTGATTCACATATTCGCGCAGCGCCTGATTGATCAAGGTCTGGTAATTTCCGCCGCTTGCCGCCTCCACCGCGCCTCGAAACCAATCCAGAATATCATCGTCAATGCGGATGGTGATTCGGGTTTTCCCCTTCGGCGCGGGGACGAGCGCGCCGCGTTTGCCTTTGCTGAAGTCATATTCCTTCTTCATTTTGCTCCTCATACATTTTTCTTTCACGCGCTGTGGCTTTCCGCGCAGAGATGATTCGAATGACAATGTCGCGAAACGTGTACACCACAACCAAGATTCGACTCAGGAAATCCCTGCCAATCGTAATGTAACGGTCTTCGTGTTCATGCTCATTTTGAATGGTGATGGCGTTTTCATCTTCGAACACACCGACGGCATCTGCAAACCTGACGCCATGTTTCTTATAATTCGATTTGGCTTTGTTGGGATCCCATTCGTAGTTCATCGCTCCAGATTATATGCACAATTGTACACAGACGCAAGGGGGTTGCTTCTCTGTTTGGATTGCCAAATTGATGCTCAACTCAGAAAAAAATTTCGCTATAATTACTCGACTTTTGCAGTGACATAATGTAAGCAGCACCTTGAAAACCGAATAGCCGAACCACGAGACAAAGGGGGGCCACACCGGTACAATACAGAGGATAGCAAAATCTCTGGAGGTGCAACATGATCCCCTT
>DAOUCM010000289.1:0-2375 GCA_034431895.1 Anaerolineales bacterium | reverse complement strand
ACCACCCCTCCCCCCCACGCCAACAACACCTGTTCAATCAACAACGGCACACCCGCCTCCTGCCAATAGACGACATCGGGCGTCAAGCCTACTTTGGTGACCGCAATGAACAAAACCAACAGCCCCAGCAGGGCAAAAACGAGTAACGTCTTAGAAAAGATTTCCCTATGAACATGAAAGAACGCCGTCTCACGCGCGCGCAAGACAAAGATGGTCGTCAAGAATTGGATGACCAGCGCCTCGAACCAAACCAACAAAGGATACAAACGCGCCCGATACGAGGCCAAACTCCCCAACTTTTGATCGGTCATGAACAGGGAAAAATACAGCACCAGGGACAAAACGAGCAAAAGCCCCGCCAGCCACTTTCCCATGAAAGCACCATGCAGCGCCTTCCCAATGCGACTTGTCCAAAAATCTTCTCGAAGAGAGCCGAGAAACAGAAAGACACTGGTCAAGAGAACAAGCGCAATCGCCAGCAAAATCAACAAGCGCGGCAGAGAAAAGCCCCAAAAGATAGCCGCCTGCGCCTCGCTGGGTTCATGCAACAACACCCAAAGCGTGATCGAACCACCAATCACAGCCAGGAGTAAATTGAATTGTAAAGCAAGAGTCTTCTTCATAAACCTATTTTATCGGAGATTTTTCACTAACCAGGCAAAAAACCGCATCTTCTCGAAAAGGATGGAGAAGGGGAGGCACTTGCCTGCTCATTTTACGCGAAATTTACTTTTGCTGTAAAATAAGCCCGCATGAACATTCACCCCTTCGATGCCGCCGGACGCCTTCATCAGCAAACTCGTATTGCTCATTGGGACGCTATCGCCCGCAAGCGCGACGCCTGGCGCGGCATGGGCGGCTGGTATCACCGCCGCTTGCAAGAAATTTATCGCTTCCTGGTCAGCCCTGGTCAGCGCGTGCTGGAAATCGGCAGCGGCACGGGCGACCTGCTGGCGGCTCTCCAGCCTGCTTATGGGCTGGGTATTGATTTCTCTGCCGAAATGATTGCGCGCGCCCGGCAGCGTCACCCTGACCTGCAATTCACCCAGGCCGATGCGCACGCTCTTCCCCCCCTCCAGGGGCCATTCGATTGCATCATCTTTTCCGACACCGTCAACGACCTATGGGATGTCCAACTGGCCCTCGAGCAAATCCGGCCCTTGTGTAGTCCACGCACTCGCATCATCCTGAACTTTTACAGCCGGCTTTGGGAACTTCCCCTGGCTCTTGCCCAAACGCTCGACCTCGCCACCCCTACCCTGGGCCAAAACTGGCTCACCCGTCAGGATGTGACCAACATGCTCAGCCTGGCCGGTTTCGAGACCATCCGCGCCTGGCAGGAAATCCTTTGGCCTTTACCGCTGGGGGGCTTCTTCAACAAATTCCTGGCGCGCTTTTGGCCTTTCCGCGAACTCACACTTTCCAACTTCGTGGTTGCCCGCCCGCAGCCAGAAAAACCACGCCAAGCGCCCACCGTCTCTGTCATCATACCGGCGCGCAACGAGGCCGGCAACATCCAAGCCATCTTCGAGCGCGTTCCCCAGATGGGACGAGAGACAGAATTGGTCTTTGTGGAGGGACATTCGCGCGACGATACCTACGCCGTCATCGAAAGGGAACTTGCCGCGCATCCGACGACCCGCGGCTTGCTCCTGCGACAAACGGGCGTGGGCAAGGCTGACGCGGTGCGTCTCGGCTTCGAGCGCGCCAGCGGCGACGTATTGATGATTCTCGACGCCGACTTGACCGTCCCGCCCGAAGACCTGCCGCGCTTCTACGAGGCGCTGGTCTCTGGCAAAGGAGAATTCATCAACGGCGTGCGCCTTGTCTATCCGATGGAAAAACAAGCCATGCGCAGTTTGAACTTCTTGGGCAACAAATTCTTCAGTTTGGCCTTCTCCTGGCTGCTTGGTCAACCTATCAAAGATACCCTGTGCGGCACCAAGGTGTTGTGGAGAAGCGATTATGAAAAGATTGCCGCAAATCGCTCCTACTTTGGCGATTTCGACCCCTTTGGAGACTTCGACCTGCTCTTTGGCGCCGCCAAACTCAACCTCAAAATCATAGACTTACCCATACGCTACCGTGAACGGACCTACGGCACAACCAACATCTCGCGCTGGAAACACGGACTGTTATTGCTGCGCATGGTCGCCTTTGCCGCACGGCGTATCAAGTTCGTGTAAGTTGCTTATTGTCCGAGGTTAGGCTATGCTGGAAAAACGGACTATTTATAGTCTCTTCAGTGGTGACGAACCCTTAATTTTTCGCACAAAAGATAGGTGTTCTTCATTTGTAGCGGAGACAGGTTATAGCAGGTCTCGGAACTTTTTTCGCGCTATTTCTGCTCCAGAATGGGTATGATTGGGGGGACA
>DAOUCM010000288.1:0-4944 GCA_034431895.1 Anaerolineales bacterium | reverse complement strand
CCTGTGCTACCTTTGCCAGACCAGGCAGAGCCTGGTGATACGCCCTTCAGTGGATAGGAAACGGATAAGCGGAGAATGTCTAAAAACGAATATCCGACTGGCATTACGCCGCAGTTCCCTGGACAAGCGCCTGCCTGTCCTGGCGAGTGTCCAGGAGGCAGGCAACTGCAAGCGAACCAACGCAGCAAGCCGCAACCACAGGGAAAACCTTCGAGACATTCGTGTAATTCGATGCAACTCAGGAACCGCGGACACAAAAAGACACCGCCCTCCAAGCGGGCGGCGTCCAACTCTCGACTGTCGGGGCGCGCGGATTTCGAGTCCCTCGATGGGAGAAGCGCGGACACAAAAAGACACCGCCCTCCAAGCGGGCGGCGTCCAACTCTCGACTGTCGGGGCGCGCGGATTTGAACCGCGGACCTCACGGACCCGAACCGTGCGCTCTACCGGGCTGAGCCACGCCCCGCGACCTTCCTTTCGAGAAGCAGAGCGCATTATACTTGCCCCTCCTGCTTTTGACAAGACCAATCAAGACCGCACCGTCAGCGTATACCCCCCATCCACCACAATGGTCTGGCCTCGAATCATGGAAGCGGCCGGCGTACACAAGAACGCCACCACCGCGGCAATATCCTGCGGCGTGGGAATGCGGCCGGCCGGCGTAGCCGCCACAGCGCGCGCCAGGATATTCTCCTCCGAGCGCACCGCGTCGAAATGCCTCAAAGCCTCCGTCTCCACCACGCCCGGAGAGACCGCGTTCACCACGATATTCATCGGCGCCAATTCCACCGCCAGGTAGCGGGTCAGGGCCTCCAGCGCCGCCTTGCTGGCGCCCACCGCCACATAGTCTGGCAAGACGCGCACCGCGCCCGGACTGCTCAGGCTGACGATGTACCCCCCGCCGCGCTTTTCCATCCACCGAACGGCCTGCTGCGCCCCAAACAGCAGACTGCGCGCGTTGATGTTCATCGTCCACTCCCAGCCCTTGGGCTTTTGCTGCAAGGCCGGGCGGTTGTACCCCGAAGCGGCGTTATGGATGTAGAAATCCAGCCCGCCAAAAGCCTTGCCGGTCTCCTCGAACAAACGCTGCAAATCCTCCAGGTCGCCCACATCGGCCTTGACCAGCAGAGCGCGGCGCCCCAAACTTTCCACCTCGCGCGCTGTCTGCTCGGCCGGTTTGCGATTGCGGAAGAAATTGACCACCACATCGGCGCCGTTTTGAGCAAAATGCAAAGCAATGGCGCGCCCAATGCCGCGCCCAGAACCGGTCACCAGAGCAATGCGGTTAGAAAAAGCCAAACCTGCCTGCATATCCACCTATCCTGTCTCGAAATTTCATTCCACCCACGCCACCGGCCGCAGCCAGGCTGCATCCAGCGCGCTCAAACCTTTCGGCCCCAAACGCTCGATTTCGCCTCTCAAGGCCTCCAAATCGGCCCGCAGCCGCGCAACGTCCACGCTCCGGCAAACCGGCGGCCAGCCTCGCAGCCAACGCATACAACGGTCATAGACCTTGACCGCCCCGGCATAATTGGCGCGGCTGGCGTGCAAATACACCACCGCCGCCTGCAACAAACCGCGATACAAATCGCGGATGGGAGCGCTTTCCTGCCGCCAGGCCTCCTCCAGCGCCTCGTGCGCCTGAAAATATTGGCCGCTGTTGAACAGCAGAATCCCCTCCCTGGCGCGCGGATGAAGCGCACCCGAACAAGCCTCAGGCGAGTCGTAAACGTCCATGCGGGCAGTATATCACGAAGAATCCTCGGCCTAAGATGGTAAAATGGAGACAAGATGTGTGGACGCTTCACCCTCACCGTTGACCCCGCCGACTTGCAAGCGGCCTTCGCCGGCTACACCTTTCCAGAACGCTTTGCCCCGCGTTACAACATTGCCCCTTCTCAGCCGCTGCTGGCCATCCCCAACGACGGTCGAAAGCGCGCCGACTTCTTCGTGTGGGGACTGATCCCCTCCTGGGCCGCCGACCCGGCCCTGGGCAGCCGCCTCATCAACGCGCGCGGCGAAACCCTGCCCCAAAAACCGGCCTTTCGCGGCCCCTTCAAGTACAAACGCTGTCTGATACTGGCCGACGGCTTCTACGAATGGAAAACCGGGCGCGGCGCAAAAGACAAAACGCCGTACTTCATCTACCTCAAGAACCGCCGCCCCTTCGCCTTTGCCGGCCTGTGGGACGAATGGCACGCACCCGACGGCAGCCTGGTCAAATCCTGCGCCATAATCACCACTCAACCCAACGAACTGATGGCCTCGCTGCACGCTCGGATGCCAGTCATCCTGCGCTCCGATGACTATACGCAATGGCTCGACCCCGCGCCTCAGACTCCCGAAAACCTGCTCCCGTTGCTTCGGCCCTATCCTGCCGAGGAGATGAGCGCGCACCCCGTCTCCACCCTGGTCAACCGTCCCCAAAACGACCGCCCCGAATGCGTGCTTCCCCTCTAAAAACCCAACGCGCCTGAAATGAACCGTATCCAGGCTTTCTTTGCCCGTCACTTCCCGGCGCTCACCTCGCGCGACTACGCCATCTTTTGGGTGGGGCAATTCATCTCCGTCATCGGCACCTGGATGCAAAACACCACCCTGCCCTACCTGGCCTACCAAATCACCGGCAGTTCCCTCGACCTCGGCCTGATTGGCTTTGCCACCACCCTGCCTATGCTCTTCCTGGCCATGCCGGCCGGCGTCTTCGTCGAACATTGGGACAAACGCAAAACGGTCATTGCCATGCAGGCGGTCATGATGCTGCAAGCCCTGGCCCTGGCCGCCCTCACCCTCAGCGGACGCATCCAGGTCTGGCACATCACCCTGCTGGCCTTCGTGCTGGGAACCGCCAGCGCGGTCGAAATCACCGCCCGCCAGGCCATGCTCATCGAACTGGCCGGCCGCGAGGCGCTGCCCAACGCCATTGCCGTGCAGACCACCGCCTTCAACCTGGGGCGCGTCATCGGCCCCTCGCTGGCAGCCCTGTTGTTGACGCTTCCACAGGGCGCCGGGCTGGTCTTCCTATCGAACGGCGTGAGTTACCTGTTCGTGATTGGGGGCCTGTTTTGGGTGCGCACCAGGTACAAGTCTCAGCCAGAAACGGCAGCCCGCCGCAACCTGCTGGCCGAGTTCAGCGAGGGGCAGAGATACATCCGCCAGAACAGCCTAGTGGCCCAAATCATCATCATGATGGCCGTAGTAGGCTTCTTTGGCTTCCCCCTGTTGCAACAAATCCCGGCCCTGGCAAAAGATGTGCTGTCGCAGGCCGGCGACACCGAGCAGATTGTGGCTACGCGCAATAGCGCCCTATACACAGCCCAGGGCATTGGCGCGCTCGTGGCTGCCTTTTCCGTAGCCTTCTTTACCTCCTACAAGAAAAAGGGCCTGTGGTTGACGTTTGGGCAAGCGGCCTTCGTCTTCGCCATGATTTTGCTCTCCTTCATGCGCACGGCCCTGCCCGCCTACCCCCTGCTGGCCCTCATCGGCTGGGGAACCGTGACGCAACTGGCGATCATGAACGTCCTCATCCAGGTACAGGTGCCAAACGGCCTGCGTGGGCGCGTCTTTAGCACTTACCTGTGGGCCATCCAAGGCGTAGCACCCTTTGGCAGCTTGCTGATTGGCTGGATGTCGCAAACCTGGGGCGTCCCCCGCACCCTGCTGATTTGCGGAAGCATCTGCCTGCTCATCTTGGGTGCCATGCACGCCGCCAACCCAAACATCCGCCACTCGCAGGCTTAATACGCGCAGTTCGGGAGCGCTGCCCACTCCACCAGCACCCGCAAACTGGCCAGCGTTGCCAGAGCAGGCGGCCAACAACAAGAAGGTTGTGCTGCCCACTCCACCAGCACCCGCAGACTGGCCAGCGTTGCCAGAGCAGGCGACCGACAACAAGAATGTTGTGGCTACACGCAGTTCATCCTTACACATACACAACACAGATTCGGCACGCTCGCGGCTGCCTTTGCCATTCTTGTCTACACCCTGTCCCTCGCCGGCGTGAGCGGCATATAAAAACATTCCGCGCCGCTTGGTTGCAGCGCGGACAAGAGAGCAGGCTGGGGGCAAAGGATTCGAACCTCTACTAACTGATCCAGAGTCAGTCGTCCTGCCATTAGACGAGCCCCCACCTCGAGCGGGCAGTATTCTACCATGCCCTTCTAGAGAAGTCAAATCGCGCCGAGGTTCACTTGCCTCGTGCCATGCGGCGGGTATTGTCTTCGATGTCCATAAAAATCAGCAGGACTTTCCCCGCTGCTTGCAGGCCAATGAAATTCCACAATCCTGGCAGAGAGGGCTGAAAGAGCCACCACAACTGCTGGACATAGTCAGTATAGCCAGGCAAGACGAGCAGCCCGCGTCCGACTTGCAACCCAAAGACCAGCAACGAGAGCAAGACCTGAAACACATAGTAGCCCAAAGCAAGCCAGGCAAATAGATCCGCCAGGCGCGCCAAGCGCAGAACAGCGTAACACCAGGCTATCCGCCGGGTCAGGCCGACCGCAGGTCGGCGGTACAGCAAAGCGTAACACCAGGCTCCGGCTGCTCAAGCCGACCGCAGGTCGGCGGCACAGCAAAGCGTTACACCACGCTCCGGCTGCTCAAGCCGACCGTAAGCCGGCGGTACAGCAAAGCGTAACACCAGGCTCCGGCTGCTCAAGCCGACCGTAAGCCGGCGGTACAGCAAAGCGTTACACCAGGCTCCGGCTGCTCAAGCCGACCGTAAGCCGGCGGTACAGCACAGCGTAACACCAGGCTCCGGCTGCTCAAGCCGACCGTAGGTCGGCGGTACAGCACAGCGTAACACCAGGCCCTGCCGGGTCTGGCCGACCGTAGGTCGGCGGTACAGCAAAGCGTTACACCACGCTCCGGCTGCTCAAGCCGACCGTAAGCCGGCGGTACAGCAAAGCGTTACACCAGGCTCCGGCTGCTCAAGCCGACCGC
>DAOUCM010000287.1:0-3171 GCA_034431895.1 Anaerolineales bacterium | reverse complement strand
GATGAGGACCCTGGAGGAGTACAGTCTTGCATGTAAGGGGGAACGTTTGTGATGGCCAGGCTAAAAGCCTGACCTACATCATGCTCCCCCCCTCTCCCGTTGGGAGAGGGGTTGGGGGTGAGGGCTTGGGGGTGAGGGCCTTTTGTGCTAAACTAGCGGCAAACCAATCCATCGCTGGAGGGCCGACGATGAAAGACTGGATGATGAAATTCTTCGAAACGCTGGCGGGGAAGTTGACCGCCATCCTGGCCTTTGCTGTGCTGCTCATTGCCCTGCTGGCGTTGTGGGGCAGCCGTATCCCGCCGGATTACGAGGCGCTGGTCTATATCGTCGCCATCCTGGCGATGGTGATCTTTACGGTGCAGGTGGTTCTCTATCGCCGGCCGGCGAAGAAAGAGAGCCAAAAACCGCTCCCAGCACCATCGGGTGCGCCCGCAAACGGCGTTCCTGCAAAAGTCACTGATACCCTGGACGCCCGCCAGAAATACCTCCAGGCCGTGATTGCAGACTGCCGCCAGATGCGCCTGGTGGGACTTGACCCGCAGGCCTCCGACCCGACGCGCGGCGGGCTGACGCTCGAATCGCTGTACATTTCGCTCGACACGACCACACCACGCGAGGACAAAGAAGCGCGCCAACGCGGAAAACGACCGTCCGGCGAAGATGAAGAGGAAAATATCCGCGTCATGCTTGGGCGCGAGAAAAGCGAACCACTGAGCGCCCTCGAGGCGCTTTCACAGAGCGAAGGGCGGCGCATGGTGCTGCTGGGCCTGCCTGGCACGGGTAAATCCACCTTCGTCCGCTATCTGGCTTTGCGTATGGCGCAGGCTGAAGTGGACCGCAGCCGGAATATCAAGGATTTGCTCCCCGGCTGGGAGGGCGGCGCGGTGCTGCCGGTTATTCTATCGCTCGGCCGCATGGCCGAAACCATCCCTGCTGACTGCAAAAAAGGCAGTGCCGAACTGATCGAGAAGTACATCTGCCAGTCCTTGCAGGAGGACGAACGTTCGCGAGAGTTTAGCGGGCAAATTCTGTCGGAACTGAAGCGCTCCGGCGGGCTGGTCTTGTTCGACGGCCTGGACGAAGTCGCCGACCTCAACCTGCGCCCGGTGGTGGTGCAGGCGGTCGAAGATTTCGTGCTGAAATATGGACAATGTCCCTCTAGCCGCTTCCTGGTCACCTGCCGCACCTATTCGTATCACCACGACGCCCGCTGGCAACTGACCGGCTGGCCGACGCATGAACTGGCTCTCCTGGATGACGAAAAAATCAGGTTCTTCGTCAACGCCTGGCACGACGAGCACATCCGCATCGAACCGGCGCGCAAAGCAGATTTCGAACGCAAGCGCGAGCAATTGCTGCTTTCCCTTCAGCCGGATGACCGCCGCCGCCTGTACGAAATTGCGCCTTTCCCCATCATCTTGACCATGATGGCCGTGGTGCATACCCATTACGGGGAATTGCCCAATACGCGCGCCCAAGTATATGAGCGCTGTGTGGACCTGCTGCTCGTGCGCTGGGAACTGGAGCGCCCGGTGGCCGGACAGCCGTACAAGACCCAGAAACGCACCATCATTGACGAGATGGGAATCTCGCGCATCGAACTCGACCGCGCTCTGTGGGAGATTGCCTTCAAGGCGCACGAGGGCCGCTCGGATGGCGGAGAGAAAAAGCGCGGCCCGGCGCTGGTGACCGAAGACCTGCTCAGCGGTGTGCTCATGGCGCATTTCCACGACGAGCAGAAGGTGAAAATTTTCCTGGAATATTGCCAGAGTTCCAACGGCTTGCTGATGCTGCAAGGCTCTGTCACCCCGGTCGATGCCCCGCCCGGCACGCCGCCGCGCCGTGTCTATGCCTTCCCGCACCTGACTTTCGAGGAGTACCTGGCGGCGCGTTATCTCATCCGCCCCAATTTTGGGCAGACAACCCGCCAACTGGTGCAAAGCAGTGACCGCTGGCGCGAGGTGGTGCTCCTGCTGGGTGAGTACCTGTGCTTTGCGCAGGGCGACCAGGAGCGCATGGACAC
This sequence comes from Anaerolineales bacterium, assembly GCA_034431895.1. Taxonomy (GTDB): domain Bacteria; phylum Chloroflexota; class Anaerolineae; order Anaerolineales; family Villigracilaceae; genus JAABUE01. Next base: position 1,145 of record DAOUCM010000287.1, on the reverse strand, counting down.
CTTGTTGAGCGCGCTTGCGCCCAAAAACATACCCGCCAGCGAGGATCATCCGGACTGGCGCGCCCTCTGGTATGCCGGCGACCTGCTGGCGCTTTCGCGCCCGATTTTCAGGAATGAGCCGCCGGCTGCCGAGCAGCGCATTCGCCAGGGCCTGTATAATCTGGTGATCAAGTGTGCGCTATCGCCGCGTGAGCGCGCCTCCGCCGCCGATACGCTCGACGAACTCGGCTACCAGCCCGACGACCTGTTTACCTTCGTCCCCATCGAACGAAATGGAATTTCGTTTTACATCGCCAAATACCCCGTCACCAACCTGCAATACGAGCGCTTCCTGCGGCGGGAGAATTTCGAGGACGAATCGCTCTGGACGGGCTTCCCCAGATTTTCCGAGCCGGATGAAAACGGTCACATCCGAGAAATCGGCGATTGGGGCGAAGAAGGCTGGGACTGGCTGAAACGCGAATTGGAGAATAAAGATAACCTGGTGGAAAACGGCGTGCTGTACCCCCGCTACTGGCGCGATGCACGTTTCGGCGCGCAGCGCCGCACCGCGCCGGTGGTGGGCATTTCGTGGTACGAGGCCAATGCTTATTGCAAATGGCTGTTGAGGAATTGGGACAGTCTGGAGGAAGGCCGGCAGGGTCTGCCCAAACCGCGCCTCCTGCGCCTGCCGACCGAAGCCGAATGGGTGCAGGCCGCCGGCGGCGAGCAGGACGGCCGTTACGCCTGGGGTGTTTTGAAAAACAAAAAGGACATCGTGCGATTTGCCAACACGAATGAAAGCGGCATCGGGCGCACCACGCCGGTGTGGATGTACCCGCAGGGCGCAAGCCCGCTGGGCGTGATGGATATGAGCGGCAACGTCTGGGAGTGGATGGTGAACTTCCGGGATAAAGATCACGATGTCCTGGCTGTGCGGGGCGGCTCGTGGTACAGCAGTCAAGACATCGCCCGCGTGTCCCTCCGCGACTTCGACCCCCCGTACTACTGGTACTACAACTTCGGTTTTCGGGTGGCGGCCTTCCCCAGGTAATCTTTTGTTGTCTGTTTTCTGTTTTCTGCGTTCTGTTCGCCCTCCGCCCGAAGGGCGGCGGAATTTTGAAAAAATCCGAATACGACAAGGATACTCTGAATTGAAAACATAC
>DAOUCM010000286.1:0-22030 GCA_034431895.1 Anaerolineales bacterium | reverse complement strand
CGACTTCTTGCGTCTCCAGGATATTCTCTCGATTGCAGTCGTTCCCATTTTCAAAGGCAAGTCGTTCTGGGGCTTCGTGGGCTTCGACGAGTGCCGCGAGGAACGGCCATGGTCCCCAGCCGAACTGGAGGCCTTGAAGATCGCCGCCGACCTGATCGGCAGCGCCCTGGAATGGCACGAAGCCGAACAGCACTTGCGCGCGCATCACCGCGCTCTCGAACTGACCCGTGACATTCTCCAACTTGCCCTGCAAGCCGGCGACCTGGTCGAAATGGCGCAACTCCTGGTAGATCGCGTGGGAAGCCTCATCGGCGCCGACGGCTGCTTCATCACCCTGTGGGACGAGAATCAGCGTCTTACCCTGCCGCTGGCTGCTTACGGCCCCTTCCGAGACACGTATCGTTCCACGGAGACGCTGCCCGGCGAAAAGACCTTCACCGCCTCGGTCTTGGAGGCCGGTCACCCGCTCGTCATCGAAGATACCCACCACTCTCCTTACGCCAGCAAACGCATCCCCAAAATGTTCCCTTCGCGCTCGATGCTGGCCCTGCCGCTCCTTGCCGACGGCAAGAAACTGGGCGCCATTTTGCTCAGTTTCGACGAGCAGCATTCTTTTCGCCCAGAAGAAATCGCGGTCGCTGAACAGGCGGCCAACCTGATTGCCCTGGCAGTTGCCAAGCTCCAGGCCATCGAAGAAGCCCGCCGTCGCGCCGAGGAAGCAGAAACACTGCGCCGCGCTGGGGCGGCTGTGACGATCAGCCTCGACATCGAAAGGACCGTTGATCTCATTCTGGAAGAACTGGCCCGTGTCGTCCCTTACGACAGCGCCTCGGTACAATTGCTCCGCCCAGGCTACCTCGAAATCGTCGGCGGACGGGGATGGAAGAACCTAAAGGAGATTCCTGGCTTGCGTTTTCCCGTCCCCGGAGATAATCCGAACACTCTTGTCGTCGAAAAGCGCCAGCCGCTCATCGTTTCCAACCCTGAGCAATACGCTGAACTCCGCAAACCCACCCATCGGCACATCCGCAGTTGGCTGGGCGTTCCGCTGATGGTGCGCGAAAAAGTCATCGGCATTCTGGCGATAGACAGCACTCGTCCCAATCACTTCAGTGAGGCGCACGTCAAACTGGCAACCGCCTTTGCCGATCAGGTGGCGATTGCCCTCGACAACGCCCGTCTCTTTGCCGAAACGCAGGAACTGGCGCTCACCGACCCTTTGACCGGCCTCTACAACCGGCGCGGCTTCTCCGAAATCGGCCATATCGAGTTTGGGCGCGCCCGCCGCTTGCAGCGCCCTTGCTCGCTGTTGATGATTGACATTGACCATTTCAAGCGCATCAACGACCGCTACGGTCATGCCGAAGGCGGCGACCCGGTGCTGCAAGCCCTGGGACAATATCTCAAAGAGAACACCCGCGAAATTGACCTGGCCTGCCGTTACGGCGGCGAGGAATTCGTCGTCCTCTTGCCAGAAGTGGATACCCCTCTTGCGCTGGAGATTGCCGAGCGGCTGCGTCAGGGAATTGCCAATCTGAAGGTGCAAATCAACAGCCACGAGATTACCTTTACCGTCAGCATTGGGGTAGCCACATGCAATCACGTTACCCCCACGCTGGAAACCCTTCTGGCCCGCGCCGACCAGGCGATGTACGTCGCCAAGCATCGTGGCCGCAACCGCGTGGCCGTCAGCCGCTAACCGCTGCACGAAACCACAAATAAGCGCGCTATTCGTATATAATCAACCCATGAAACGAACAGGCTTCTTCGTCGCGTTGATTTTCTCTCTGGCGCTGACGGCTTGCGCGCCCAAGAATGCCGCTCCCAGCCTGAACAGTCAGATTGCGGCAGCCGTAGCGGCTACGGTGGCGGCCCTTCCCACCAATACGCCTTACCCCCTTCCCACCCCCTACCCCACGCCGACGCCCATGCTCTTGAACGGCCTGTTCTGCGGCTATGGCTTTTGCATCGGCCATCCCGATTACCTCTTTCCCTTCGACCTGAACGCTGCCGATAAGCGCATTCCCAGCGACTACACCGGCGGCAAATTGGTGGGATACACCAGCGACTTGCTCTTGCTCATTGTCTGGCAGGCCGGCGCCAGCGATTTGCAATATCTACTGGAAAGCGTCGTGCAGGCTTCTGGCGGCACCGCGACCGGCAACCTGGATGTGCGCCTGTTCGGCTCATACAACCTGCTCTACCAACCCGTCCAACCGCCACCCGACAGCACCCTGCCCTACGGCGCCGCCGCTGCCTGGGAATGCGGCGAACGCGCTTTCGCCTGGCTGGTCTACACCGCGCAAGACGGGTTGGCGCCCGGCCTGCTGGATAGCGCCCTATCCCGTTTTACCTGTGGAGAATGACCGATGCTGCGCTTCTTTTTCTACCCCCTGGCCTGTTTGCTGTTGCTGACAGGCTGCCGCGGCCCCAACGACCTGGCCGGCACATGGCATTTGCAGGCCTATGGCGCCGTCTCCAACCCTACCCCCGCCCAGGCCAAAGCATACATTACCTTTGAAAAAGGGAATGTTTCAGGCAACGCCGGCTGCAACACCTTTAGCGGGCAATACCGCATTGTGGGCAACGAACTGCTCTTCTCCAACCTGTTCACCACCCTGATAGCCTGCCTCGACCAGAACGCCATGCAGCAAGAAAGCCTGCTCTTGAACGGCCTGAACAACGCCAGCGGCTTTACAGTGCAGGATGAAAACCTCTACATCTATTACGACAACGGCAAGTCAGTCCTCCTGTTTCGACGAGCGCCATAGACCCATGCGATACAAATACGTCCTCTTCGATTGGGGCAATACCCTGATGAAAGACTCTCCCAGCGACCGGCCCATGGTCGAGTGGCCGGTCGTCGAAGCGGTAGCCGGCGCGGGCGAGGTTCTGAAGCGGCTGGCGGGGCAAGCAACGCTCATCGTCGCCACCAGCGCCTCCATCTCGGACGAAGCCCAAATCCGCGCTGCGCTGGCGCGCGTCGGCCTGGATACCTATTTCCCCAAAATCTACTGCTTCAAGAATACCGGCCTGCAAAAATCGCCGCCCTTCTACCGCCACATCTTGCGCGACCTGGGCGCCTCGCCAGAGGAAGCCGTGATGGTAGGCGACAGTTTCGAGAACGATGTACTGGCCGCCAACCAGGCCGGGCTGGATGCCGTGTGGTTCAACCCGCACTCGTCCGAAAAGCGGCAAGGCAGCCAACACGCCACCATTCACAGCCTGCTAGAATTGATTCTACTGCTCACAGGAAAGCCAACCATGCCCTGAAAGGCCCATTCGACAGGTTTATCTCCGGCGTCTCCGCATCTTTATTTGTTCTCATCCAGTTTCCCCTCCTGCCACAGCGCCTCCATCTCTTCCAGAGTCAACTCTGAAAGCCTCCGCCCTTGTCGCTGTGCGCCCCGCTCCACATGCCCAAAGCGGCGTTTGAACTTGGAATTCGTCTCCCGCAGGGCGGACTCGGCGTCCACCTTCTTCCAGCGCGCCAGGTTGACCAGCACGAAAAACAGGTCGCCTAGTTCCTCTGCAACTTGTTCTTGATTCTGCGCCTGCTTGATTTCTTCGATTTCCTCGCGCACTTTGTCCAGCACGCCTTCGATCTCCGGCCAATCGAACCCCACGCGGGCGGCGCGGTCCTGGTATTCCTGTGCCTGGATCAATGCCGGCAGGGCCCGCGGCACGCCATCCAACATCCCCTTCTCACTATTCTCTACTCTCTGCTCACCACTCTCTACCCTCTGCTCCCTTCTCTCTTTTTCCTTCAACTTTTCCCAATTTTGCAAAACCCCATTCACGCCGTCCACCTCTACATCCCCAAACACGTGCGGATGGCGGCGGACGATCTTGTGGTGAATTCCCTCGAGGACATCCGTCATAGTGAACCGGCTGGCCTCGCTGGCAATCTGGGCATGTAGAACGATTTGCAGCAGCAAGTCGCCAAATTCCTCGCGCATAGAGGCAAAGTCGCCAGCATCGAGCGCTTCGAGCGCCTCGTAGGTTTCCTCCAGCAAGTGCGTGCGCAGCGACTGATGTGTCTGCTCGCGGTCCCACGGACAGCCGTCTGGCGCGCGCAAGTGGGCGACGATTTCCTGGAAGGACTCGAAAGCGGTCCCCTCGGCCAGCGGGGGAACATACAAGCAAGTAGCCGCAGAAAAATCGCCTTCTTCCAGGTCTGTCATCCTTGCCTCTCGTTTCTTGCCTCCCTCGACCAGGAACACCCCATGTTCCTTCGGATAAACTGCCAGCAACACATCACGGAGACGCTTCGCCAACTCGGGCGAGTCCACTCCGAGCAACAGCGCGGGCAGGTCGGGCGGGTAGGGCGGCACATGCACGGATGAAAGGGTACGCGCCTCGATCAGAACCAGGCGCGGGGGCGGCGCGAGGCGCAGGGTTTCGAATGTGGAGGTCACGAGCGAGAAGTCCATCCAATTTTCCTTTTCGGACTCCAAAGTCTGGAAACTTTTGTTCCGAAGTCAGAGACTTCGGAGTCCACACTACAAGGCTTAAATGTAAAACGTAATGCGTAATCAACAGCCATCACGCATTACGTTTCACGTTTTACGTTTTAGACCTAGCGCTTGGTATAGGTGGGAGCCTTGCGGGCGCGCTTGAGGCCAGGCTTCTTGCGTTCCTTGATGCGCGCGTCGCGGGTCAGGAAACCGCCCTTGCGCATGGCGGGGAGAAAGTTGGCGTCCATCTTGACCAAGGCGCGCGCCAAACCCAGTTGCACCGATTCGGTCTGACCGGTTACGCCGCCGCCTTTCACCACGACTGTGATGTCATATTTGGAGCGTTCCTGATTGGCTGCCGAAAGCGGCGCCAGGATGGCTTCTAAATCGCCCAGACGAGTAAAGAAAGCCTCGCCTTCCTTGCCATTGACGAGCAAACGGCCAGCGCCGCTCATGATGCGCACGCGCGCCGTGCTTTCTTTGCGACGGCCAACACCTTCATAATACTGAACAGACATCATCTCGTTCCTTTCTGCGCCTCTATGCCAAAGGCTGGGGTTTCTGCATTCCGTGTGGATGGTTGGGACCGGCGTAAATCTTCAAACGCTTGAGCAGCGAACGGCCCATGCGATTATGCGGCAACATGCCCCACACAGCCGCGCGTAACACCCGATCAGGATGAACGCGCAATTGGTCGCGCAGGGTAGTGGAGGTCAAACCGCCCGGATAGCCAGAATGGCGATGATAGACTTTGGAATCCATTTTCGAGGTCGTTTTGGTGCCAGTCACAGTAACGCGCTCGGCGTTGACCACGACCACATAATCGCCCATCTCTACGCCCGGCGTAAACGTCGGTTTGTGTTTACCAAGCAAAACCGCCGCAATGCGAGCCGCCAGGCGGCCCAGGTTTTCACCGTTGGCGTCTGCCAAATACCATTTGCGGTCTATTTCACTCGCTTTCGGATAGTACGTTTTGTACACTTTCGTCTCTCCGTTTCAAAATATACTTAAATTGTGTTGCTAAATTCCTCTTACCTGGGAGGCGGATAGCCGACCTCCAGCAGGGTCAGCCCGTGCGCCGGCGCCAGACCGGCCGGCAGCGCGCCTCTTTGCCGCGCCTCGGCCGGCTCGGCTAAAGAATGGACTACCGCCTGCGCCGGGACTTTACCCTGCGCAACCGCCACCTGAACGAAGACCAGCCGCCGCACCATGCGATACAAGAACGCATCTGCCTGCACCTCGTATTGCCACTCGTCCTCCAGGCGTTTCCACGCTGACAGCGTCACCGCCCGCACCGTGCTGCTCCCGGAACGGGGCGGGGAACCGTAAGCAGCAAAGTCGTGGCGGCCCACGAAAAGCGCCGCCGTCGTTTGCAGGGCATCGCCGTCCACCTGCGGCCACACCCGCCAGGCATATCTTTCTCGCAGCGGATGACGCACCGGCTGGCAAAACAAACGATAACGGTAACGCCGTGAAAGGGCATCGAAGCGCGGGTGGAACGTTGGCGAGGCAATCTGCACCCTCCACACAGCCATATCGGGCGGCAAATTGGCGTTCAAGGCGCTCAGGAGTTCCGCCTCCGTGTGAAGCCAATTCAGGTCGAAGGCAGCCACCTGGCCGGTTGCGTGAACGCCGCTATCCGTCCGCCCGGCCAACAACACCGAGCGGCCGTTCCAACCCAACTTCCGCAGAGCGCCTTCCAACTCGCCCTGCACCGTTCGCCTTTTCGAGGCTGGCGCAGCCATTGTCAGGTTTTGCCTCTGACTTCCAGCAAAAGCGGCGCCATCGTAGGCAAGAGTCACTTGGTAACGTGCCATTGTGCCAGTTTTCAGTGTTCGGCGTCCAATGTCTACTTACTGATGACCGAGCACTGATGACTGAAACCGATTACTCTTCCACCAGTTCCAAAATCACCATCTCAGCCGAGTCGCCCAGGCGGGGACCCAGTTTGACCACGCGCGTATAACCGCCATTGCGAGCCGCAAAACGCGGAGCAATTTCCTCGAACAAGCGTTTGTTCAGGCTGTTGTCGCCCAGGCGCGAGGCCACCAGGCGCTGGGCATGGACTTTCTGCTCGGGGCTGCCCTCCGCGCTATTGCAAGCAATGGTGATAAGGCGCTCCGCCTCGCTGCGAATGGCAGCCGCTTTGGCGCGCGTGGTATGCAGGCGCTCATGGGTAAAGAATTGCTTGAGCAGATTACGCCGCAACGCAATCCGCGCGCCCTTCGTGCGCCCGAGTTTGTATCCAGATACTTGATGTCGCATTTTCACTTACTCCGCAGATATCGAGTCGTCCTTGAGATAACCTTTTTCGATCATCTTGAGGCGTAATTCATCCAGGCTCTTCTCGCCAAAATTCCGAATAGACATGACGGCCGTATCGCCCTTTTCGAGCAAATCCAGCACATCGCCTACCGTCGTGATACCGGTGCGTTTCAACGAGTTGAAGACGCGCACCGAGAGGTCCAGGGCCTCCACCGGGGTTTCGGCGATTTCAGTGGTCAAGCGTATACCGCTAGGCATTTCGCGTTCAACGGTCAAGGTGAGCGTTTCTTCGCTGATGCCGGCCACATAACGCAGATGGTCAATCAGAATCTTAGCAGCAGCGCTCAAGGCGCGTTCTGGAGCATACGTGCCGTCGGTCCAGATTTCCAAGATCAATTTGTCGTAATTCGTGCTTTGTCCGACACGGGCAGAGGTCACTTCCCAATTGACGCGCTTGACCGGACTGTAGATAGCATCTACCGGCAATTCGCCGATAGGCATATGCCCGCTGCGCTCGTTGGCGGGGGAATAGCCACGCCCGCGCTCCACCGTAAATTCGATGTCGAGTTTGGTCTTGTTGTCGTCCACCGTAAACAAATACAGTTCGGGGTTGACGATCTCGACTTCGGGGGGCGTAATGATGTCGGCAGCCGTGACGGTGCCTTCGCCCCGCACTTCCAAATGCATACGTGTACTGTCCACGCCATCCAGTTTCAAGCGCAATTGCTTGACTTGCAACATCACCTGGATGACATCTTCGCGTATCCCTGGAATATCGCTGAACTCATGCAGCACATCCGCAATACGGATGGAGGTCACAGCCGCGCCTTCCAAAGAAGAAAGCAATACCCGGCGCAAGGCATTACCTAGCGTCACGCCATAACCGCGTTCCAGCGGGCTGACGACAAATTTGCCATAGTTGCGAGCCTCTGCTTCACGCTCGATCTTCGGCATAACCATATTCGTGATACCTGTCACGGTTCACCTCTCCCTGTCTAAACAGGGCCGGCGCCGACCGGTAGAATGCCCCAGTCAGCCTCCAGCCAACCACTAGCGCCGCGAGTAATACTCGACGATCAACTGTTCGTTCAGGCTGCCGTCAATCTCAGCGCGCTCAGGCAACCGCTGGACCACGCCAGACATTTGTTTCAAATCGCGCTCAAGCCAGGCAGGAGCGGTGCGCGCTTCGGCCACCGCGCCTAGGTTCTTGAAATAGGCCAAACCTTTCGAACCCTCACGGATGGAAATAACATCTCCACCTTTGAGCAGCATAGACGGCACATCGGTGCGCCGGCCATTGACCATGAAATGCCCATGCGTAACCAACAAACGCGCTTGTGCGCGACTGGAAGCAAATCCCAGGCGATAAATGACATTGTCCAAGCGTGTTTCCAGGATTTGGAGCAGGTTCAAGCCAGTCAGGCCGCGGCGTTGCAACGCGGTTTCATAGTAGCGACGAAACTGGCGTTCCAAAACGCCATACACACGGCGCGCACGTTGCTTGGCGCGCAATTGGAGCGCGAAGTCAGATTCACGCCCGGTGCGGCTGCCTCGACCGCCGCCTCGGCTAGCCATCCGTCCATGCTGGCCAGGCGCAAAGTCGCGCTTCTCGAAAGCGCATTTCGGCGAAAAGCAGCGCTCCCCTTTCAAGAATAATTTTTCACCTTCACGCCGGCATAATTTACAAACCGGACCAAGATATTTTGCCATAACGTTCTACCCTCATACCAAATTAGACACGGCGCTTTTTAGGAGGCCGGCAACCGTTGTGCGGCACCGGCGTCACATCCGAAATCGAGCGCACTTTCATTCCTGCCGCTTGTACGGCACGGATGGCATTCTCGCGGCCAGGGCCAGGGCCCTTGACGATCAAATCCACTTCCTGAATGCCCAAGTTCTGGGCGGCCTTGATGGCTTGTTCGGCTGCCAGGCGCGCCGCAAAGGGAGTACTTTTGCGCGAACCTTTGAAGCCAGCCGAACCAGAACTACCCCAGGCCACCGTGTTGCCCTGTTGATCGGTCACGGTAACGATGGTGTTATTGAAAGAAGCAAAGATATGCACCTGCCCCGAAGACAGGCTGCGCTTTGCCTTTTTGGCGCCGCCTGCGCGGCGCGTGGAACGTACACTCTGAGCCATGTTGCTTCCTTAACCTTTCACCAGGATTATTTCTTAGCGCCGCGCCGGCGTCCGCGCCCGGCCACCGTCTTCTTGGGGCCTTTGCGCACACGGGCATTCGTGCGCGTGCGCTGTCCGCGCACAGGTAAATTACGACGATGGCGTAATCCGCGATAGCACCCGATTTCGATCAGGCGCTTGATGTTCATTTGAACAGCACGGCGCAGGTCGCCCTCGACCGTAAAATTCTTCGAGATGTAATCACGTAGTGCAGCCGCCTCGGCTTCGGTCAAGTCTTTGACGCGCGTATCAGGATTCACCTTGGTCTCTGCCAAAATCTGACGCGCACGCGTCGGGCCGATACCGTAGATATAGGTCAGGCCCACTTCTACCCGCTTGTTGCGGGGCAGGTCAACGCCTTCGATTCTCGCCATAGTTCACACTACCCCTGTCGTTGTTTGTGCTTGGGATTTTCGCAGATGATGAACAATCTGCCTTTGCGCCGCACGACTCTGCACTTGGCGCAGCGTTTTCGAATGGAGGGTGAAACTTTCATGAATTCGAATCTCCTTAGAATTGCAAAAGGCCACAATCAGGTTAGCCAAAGTTTTTATTATATCTGTTCTTTCGACTTTCGTCTAGTGGCGTCTTGCTCTGCTTCGGGCCTAAAGGACAGTCAGGACGAGAGGCTCGCCTTCGGTGACAGCCACACTATGCTCGAAGTGCGCTGTCAATGACCCATCTGCAGAGACAACGGTCCACTTGTCGGACAAGACGCGCGTGGCAGACGTGCCTACCAGCGTCATCGGTTCGAGAGCAATGGTCATACCTGGGCGCAAGAGCAAGCCGCGTCCGGCCACCCCATAATTAGGCACCTGGGGGCCTTCATGCATCTGACGCCCTACGCCATGACCGGTATACTCACGAGTTACATGATACCCATGGCTCTCGACATATTTTTGTATCGCCGCCGAAACATCCCCAGTGCGATTGCCGGGGCGCATCTTTTCGATGCCGGCCCACAATGCCGCCTCAGTGACTTTTAGCAGGTCTTGGGCAAGGGGAGAAATCTCTCCTACCCCAGCCGTAAAGGCCGAATCGCCCACGAAACCTTCGAAGATGGTGCCACAATCCACTGAAACGATGTCGCCGGCCTTCAACTTGCGCTTCTTGCTCGGAATGCCATGCACCAACTCATGATTGATGCTGACGGTAATCGAGGCCGGAAATGGCGGATAACCATATCCTTTGAACGGCGATATACATCCGTGTTTCCGCAGCACTTCCTCAGCAGCCGCGTTGAGGTCGGCTGTGGTCACACCGGGTTGCAAAAGTTCTCTGACGGCCGCCAGCGCCTTTGCGTTGATCCTGCCTGCCTCGCGCATGATTTCCAACTCGGCAGGGGTCTTGATGTGTATCTGGCGTTCCCAACTCATTCTAACTAAATCCGCTTATCCAGCGCCTTCAAGAGGGAAGCCGTCACTTGCTCGATGGGCTGGTCGCCATTGACTTCGATCAATTTGCCAGCCTGGCGATAATAGGCAATCAGCGGAGCCGTTTGCTCCATGTAGACCTGGATGCGGCGCGTCACGGTCTCGATTTTGTCGTCGTCGCGCTGGTAGAGTTCGGAGCCGTCCAAGTCACAGACGCCGGCTTTTTGCGGCGGGTTGAATATCGCGTGGAAAACATGTCCATTGGCGCGGCAGGTCCAACGTCCAGAAAGACGCGCAATCAAGACCTCGGCCTCGGCAGTGATGTACGGCACCGCGTCCACATCGCCATCGAACGCGGCCAGCATCTGTTTCAAGGCGTCTGCCTGGGCCGGGGTGCGGGGGAAACCGTCCAAAATAGCACCCTTTTGGCAATCGGGGCGCGAGAGGCGCTCGCGGATCATGGCAATCGTCACATCATCCGGCACCAGTTCGCCTTTGTTCATGTACGATTGCGCCAACTGACCAAGTTCCGTTTGGGCTTTGATGTTTTCACGAAACAGGTCGCCCGACGAAATATGCGCCAGGCCAGTCTTTTCAGACAAAACTTTGGCTTGCGTTCCCTTGCCAACGCCCGGAGGGCCAAGCAGCACGATGTAGGTAGCCATGTTCCACCTTAGCGGACGAGCAGCGAGTCCTGATAGCCGTGCATCTTGAGTTCGGCATCAATATTCATGAAGGTGTCGCGCACCACGCCGACGACGATGAGCAAACCGGCCGAGGAGACCAGGAAGATGCCCGCCGCTCCCGAAGCAGCCGGCACGATTAGTTGCAGTAAAAACGGCATGATGGCCACCAGGCCGAGGAAAAGAGCGCCCGGCAAGGTGATGCGGCGTTGAACGCGCGTCAGGTATTTCTGCGTGGGCGCGCCGCGGTTGACGCCCGGAATTTGAGCGCCAACGCGCTTCAGATTTTCTCCGTAGTTCTGCTGCGTGAAGAGCACGTCGGTGTAAAAGAAGGTGAACAGAACGACAAAGACAAAGTAAATGAGCCAATAGCCCCACGAACTCACGCCGCTTGGGTTGAAGAAACTCTGGATCGAAACAGCCAGGTTTTTCACCCACTCGGTTGTGGAACGTGTAAAGTAACTGGCCACAATCGCCGGGAACTGCAACAAGGCACTGGCAAAAATGAGCGGAATCATGCCTGCCAGGTTGACCATCAACGGCAGCGTGCCTTTGACCGGCATAGACATACGGTTGCCCACGCGACGGCCCGGATACATGACCGGCACATTACGGCGTCCCTGCTGAATGATGACGATGGCAAAGATGGTGGCTACAATGACCACGATGGTAAAACCAAGCAACAACCAGCGGTTTTGCTCATCGGCCATGATGACGAAAATATTGTGAGGTATGCGCGATACGATGCCGGCAAAGATGACCAACGACAACCCCTGCCCGCGAATACCAAACTCCGAAATCAACTCGCCCAGCCAGATGGCAAACATCGTACCCGCCGTCATAGACAACAAGACGGCTAACGAGGGCAGCCAGGTATCGGCCTGAAAGCCAAATTCGATGAGCGGCTGATTGGCAAGCGAATTGATGATATTGATTTGGCCAATGGCAGAAAGCGCAGCCATAGGCACGGCCAGGTAATACGTCCAGCGTTCCATCCACTTACGACCCTCGCGCGGATCGTCTTCCATGCGGCGCTGAAGAGCCGGGATGATCGGCACAAGCAATTGCAAAATGATTTGCGCGGTGATATATGGATAGACGCCCATCGCCAGGATGGAGAAATTGGAAACCGTGCCGCCTGAGAGCAAATCGAGAAAGCCCAAAAAGCCTCCAGAGGCCGCGGCGCCCTCACTGAACGCTTTCAAAGCCGCAGCGTCCACGCCTGGAGCAGGCACATTGGCGGCAATACGATACAGCGCCAGCAAGCCCAATGTAATCAACAATTTGCGGCGAATATCGAACGATTTCCACAAAAAACGCCAGCCTGAAAAGGTAGTCTTCATGTGACTTCTTCTCTCGTCTAAGCAATCATCTCGACGCTGCCGCCGGCCTGTTCGATCTTGGCCTTTGCGCCAGCGCTAATGCGGTGAACGCGCACCTTGAGAGCGACTTTCACATCGCCTCGCCCCAGGACAACGACCGGATTGCGGCTATCCCGAAGGAGACGCGCGGCCGCGAGCGACTCCGGCGTCACTTCCGCGTTGGCTTCGAACGCTTCGCTCAATTGGTCCAGGTTGACTTCGTTGTACTCCACCCGATGGGGAGGGGTAAAGCCCTCACCGCGCATGAAAGGCAAGCGGCGGTAGAAAGGCAGATTGCCACCCTGGCGGTATACTTTGCCGCCCTCACCAGAGCGCGCACCCTGTCCTTTGGTGCCGCGCCCGGCAGTCTTACCTTGCCCAGCCGAAATACCGCGACCCACTCGCTTACGGTTCTTTTTTGAGCCTTGATTAGGCACCAGATCGTGTAGTTTCATCGTTCGTTCCTACTCTTCGACCTTAATGAGGTGAATGATTTTGTTGAGCATCCCACGTAAAGCAGGCGAATCGGTATGCTCAACAGTCTGGTTCATGCGGCGCAGCCCGAGAGCGCGGACGGTTGCCTTTTGGTCTTTGGAGTAACCAATGGGGCTTTTCATCAAAGTCACGCGCAAGGACTTGCTGGTTTCTTTCTTCTTAGGCATGTTGCTTCCTCCGTTCCCAGAATGGCAACAAATCTTCGACCTTTTTGCTGCGACGCGCCGCTTCTTGCTGCGGGGATTTCAACTGATCGAGCGCATCGAAGGTTGCCATGACCACATTCAATACATTGGCGCTGCCCATAGACTTGGTCAGGATGTCGCGCACACCGGCAACTTCCAGCACAGCGCGCACGCCACCAGCCGCGATCACGCCGGTACCGGGGGAGGCAGGTTTGAGCAAAACCTTTGCGCCGCCCACTCTTCCTACGCTTGGGTGAGGGATGGTGGTTCCCGCCAGATTGACGGTCCGCAAGTCTTTGTGAGCGCGCTCCGAGGCCTTTCGCATGGCATCCGGCACGGCATTGGCCTTGCCAACGCCCATGCCTACATTTCCACGTTTATCGCCCAACACCACAGTAACACGGAATTGAAAACGGCGTCCACCTTTCACCACTTTGGCAACCCGGGCAATTTCGATGACGCGCTCTTCGAACTGTTCATCGAAAGTTTGTTGTTCAATCGTATCGAATTCCGACATTTTGTTCTCCACGCAGCCTAGAACTGCAAGCCATTTTCGCGCGCGCTATCGGCCAGCGCCTTGACACGGCCCATGTAGCGAAACCCGCCGCGGTCGAAGACAATGGTCGTAATACCTTTCTGTTTGGCGCGTTCTGCAATGGCCTGTCCTACCAATTTTGCTTGTTCGGTCTTGTTCAAACCCGTCAATTTCTCGCGCAGTTCACGATCCACAGAGGAAGCCGCTACCAATGTATGACCGGCCTGGTCGTCAATGACTTGCGCATAGATCTGCGTTGTGCTGCGAAAAACGCTCAAACGCGGGCGCTGCGCTGTTCCAGATACTAACTTGCGAACCCGTGCATGACGCCGCATGCGTGCAACAGAACGACTTTTGTTCGCCATAGATTACTTGGCTCCTTTCCCGGCTTTCCCAGCCTTGCGCCGTATGCGTTCACCGGCGTAACGGATGCCTTTGCCATGATAGGGCTCAGGCGGGCGCACCTTGCGGATATTGGCCGCAACCTGCCCAACGAGTTCCTTGTCATAACCCATGACTTTGATTTGACGGGTTTTGGCATCCGCCTCGAAACTGATACCGCTGGGCGGCACCATCTCGACAGGATGGGAATAACCAACATACA
Source organism: Anaerolineales bacterium (assembly GCA_034431895.1). Classification (GTDB taxonomy): domain Bacteria; phylum Chloroflexota; class Anaerolineae; order Anaerolineales; family Villigracilaceae; genus JAABUE01. The sequence continues at coordinate 7,896 of DAOUCM010000286.1, read as the reverse complement.
ACATCAGGTTCTTGCCATTCATTTCGGCGCGATACCCAACGCCTTCTACTTCCAACACGGCCTCGAAGCCTTGACTGACTCCACGAACCATATTGGCAAGAATCGCGCGGGTCGTCCCATGTAAAGCGCGTTCTGCAGGTGCATCGGATTTGCGTTCGACCGTGATGACATTCCCTTCTTTGCGAATAGCAATGAGGGGAGAAAACATCCGCTGCAATTCGCCTTTGGGTCCCTTTACCTGGACATGCGAACCGCTGATATCTACTTGCACACTACCAGGGATTTCCACCGGCATTCGTCCAACTCGAGACACTTCTAACCTCCTGCCTACCAGACTTTACACAGGATTTCGCCACCCACACCCAACTGACGGGCGCGCTGACCGGTCATCACCCCTTTGGGGGTGGACAAGATCGCCACGCCAATGCCAGAGAGCACCCAGGGGATATCCTGCTTCTTCGTATAAATTCGACGGCCGGGCTTGCTCACACGTTCCAGACCAGAAATCACCGGGCGGCGTTCTCGACGCTCGCCCACATATTTGATCTTGAGCCGTAAGATTTTATGGGCAGACTGTTCGCCCTCGACCACTTCGAAACTCTCAATGAAGCCTTCTTCCTTCAAAATCTTGGCAATCTCTACCTTGATCTTGGAACTCGGCAACGCCACCTGAGAGTGACCAGCCATGACACCGTTACGTATGCGGGTCAGCATATCAGCAATTGGATCAGTAACACTCATGCTTATACCTCCAGCCGGCTACCAGGACGATTTCACAACGCCAGGGATTTTGCCCTGTAATGCCAGTTCGCGGAAGCAAATGCGGCATAAACCAAAGCGGCGCATATAGCCTCGCGGTCGGCCGCAGCGCTGACAACGATTGCGCACCTGGGTAGGATTGCGTCGCCGCAGTTCACGATATTGCATACATTTCTTTGCCATAATTTACGCTTCCTTCTTGAACGGCATTCCAAGCAACTGCAACAAAGCGCGCGCCTGGTCATCGGTCTTGGCTGTAGTGACAATCGTAACTTCCATGCCGCGTAATTTATCGATCTTGTCGTAATCAATCTCAGGGAAGATCAATTGGTCACGCAGGCCGAGCGTGTAATTTCCGCGCCCGTCGAAAGCATTCGCAGAAACACCGCGAAAGTCGCGCACACGCGGCAGGCCGATGTTCATTAAGCGGTCCAGGAAAGCCCACATACGCTCACCGCGCAAGGTGACTTTCGAGCCAATGACGCGGCCCTCGCGCAATTTGAAAGCGGCGATGCTCTTGCGAGATTTGGTCATCACCGGCTTTTGCCCAACGATCTGCATCAAGTCCGACGCAGCCGCCTCGAGCGCCTTGGGGTCGTCCATGGATTCACCCAAACCGATGTTGACAACGACTTTTTGAATGCGCGGTACCTGCATGATATTCTTGTAGTTGAACGCTTTGAACAATGCAGGCACTACTTCTTTTTGATAACGTTCTTGCATCCGATTCATAATTCAACGCTCCACAGGCTAGTCAATCATGGCCTGGCATTTCTTACACACGCGGTGAGCACCTTCTTCGTCGCGTTGCACATTGACGCGCGTCGGCGCCCCACACTTGGGGCAAACTAACATCACATTCGAAATGTGGATTTTGCCTTCGAATTGGATACGGCCGGGGTTCACATTGCGGCCCGCCTGGGTTTGGACTTGTCGCTGATGCTTGGTGCGAATGTTGACGCCTTGCACCACCACGCGACCTTCATCTGGCAGGACATTGATGACCTCGCCGCGTTTCCCTTTGTCCTCGAGGCGACCGCTGATGATCAAAACAGTATCGCCTTTGCGAATTTTGACTCTCATTCTTTCACGCTCCCAAACCAATCTACAGCACTTCTGGGGCCAGCGAAACGATCTTCATGAAACCCTTTTCGCGCAGTTCACGAGCCACAGGGCCAAAGATGCGGCTACCTTTCGGATTTTTGCCGTCGGTATCCAAGATCACGGCTGCATTATCGTCGAAGCGGATGTAGGACCCATCCTCCCGACGCCACTCTTTGGAGCATCGCACCACGACGGCACGAACGACCTCGCTCTTCTTGACCGCTCCCTGCGGCGCCGCCGATTTGACGGTAGCCACCACAACGTCGCCGACCGAACCGTATTTGCGCGTGGAGCCGCCCAGAACATGGATGACTTGCAGTTCACGCGCGCCAGAGTTATCCGCCACTTTGAGATGAGATTCTTGCTGAATCATATCTTACTCTCCCAGCCCGGCGTCTTCTGTGCGGGTTTCGCGTTTGAGGATGGTTTCTACCACCCAGCGCTTATCGCGTGAGATCGGCTTCGATTCCACAATTTGCACCTGGTCGCCAATCTGGCAGTTCAGTTCATCGTGGGCTTTGACACGTTTGCTCGACTGCACGACCTTTTTGTACAAAGGATGACGATAAGTGCGCGTAATCTCGACCACCACAGTCTTGGTCATCTTGTTGCTGGTAACGACACCAGTGATACGACGACGAGTGTTCATGCTTCACCTTCCATGGCTACCAATTGCTCGCGCAGGATCGTTTCCATGCGCGCAATATCCTTACGCAGGATGCGCAGGCGGCTGGTATCGGTCAATTGACCGGTCACTTGCTGGAAACGGAGTTTCATCAACTCCTCACGCACATCTGCCAGTTTGGATTTGATTTCTTCCGGTTTTAGAGCGCGAATCTCACTGGACTTCATGCCTGCTCTCCTACTTCATGGCGCGCCACGATTTTGGTCTTGATCGAAAACTTGTATTGAGCATGTTTGAGGGCAGTCACAGCCACATCCTCAGGCAAGCCGCCTACCTCGAACATGATCCGTCCCGGTTTTACCACTGCCACATAGTACTCCACATTCCCTTTCCCAGAGCCCATACGAGTCTCAGGGGGTTTGCGAGTATAAGGCTTGGCCGGGAAGATGCGAATCCAGACCTTTCCGCGGCGCTTCATTTCACGAACGATGGCGCGGCGGGCAGCCTCGATCTGACGAGCGGTAATCCAGCCTGGTTCGAGAGCCTGTAAGCCAAATTCACCAAAGGATACCTCTGCGCCACGCATGGCTTTGCCTTTCATACGACCGCGCATTTGCTTGCGCCACTTAACACGTTTTGGCATCAACATAGCAACTACCTCTTCTTAGAGATGAGAGAGCGGAGATAAGAGATTAGTTCAGGTTGGCTCACCTGCTGTTCTCTACTCCCTATTCTCTACTCACTTACGTACACGCCTTCGGTTGCTTCCACTTTCTCTTCCACTTCGGGCATCTTTTCGCCTTTGTAAATCCAGACCTTGATGCCGATTTGGCCATATGTCGTGGTTGCCTCAGCGTATGCAAAATCAATATCGGCCCGCAAGGTTTGCAGGGGAACACGACCATCCCGCAACCAGACGGTGCGCGCCATTTCCGCGCCTGCCAAACGGCCACCCACCATAATCTTGATGCCTTGCGCGCCAGCGCGCATGGCCTGTTGGATGGCGCGCTTCATAGCACGACGATAACTGATGCGGCGTTCCAGTTGGTCGGCAATGTTATAAGCCACCAGTTTGGCATCCAGGTCTGGCGATGCAATTTCTTTGATGTCCAGGTCCACTTTTTTGCCGACCAAGGCTTCCAATCCCTGGCGGATTTTCTTGACAGCCTCGCCCTTGCGCCCAATCAGGATGCCAGGCTTGGCCGTGTGGATGGCAACGCGCACCTTGCCAGGGAAACGTTCCACTTCCACGCGCGAAATGCCTGCGCGGTTCTTCAACACCGATTCGGGCATTTCATTGCGCAGTTTGCGCACTGCCGCATCGAAGGCTGCCCCTCCTTTGGAGGCGATACCCATCAAGAGATTGCGAATAGCAAAGTCCTGCTGCAACTGCTGGCGATATTGGGCGCCTTCGGCAAACCAACGCCCTTGCCAGGTCTCGTTCACACCCAGGCGCATCCCCACCGGATGAACTTTTCGTCCCATAATATCTCCTTAGAATCCTTTCCTGCCTCGCCTATGAACCGCGTTCACGCAAGATGACAGTGACGTGAGAGGTGCGCCGCAGAATCGGCTTGAAGCGGCCACGCGCGCCAAAGCGACGCCAGCGGCGAGTAGGCGCCTCGTCAGCAAAAATCTTGGCAACGTACAAATCATCACGGCTGACGCCAAAATTCTCCTCGGCGTTCGAGACGGCAGAAGCGAGCAATTTGCGCACCGGGGCTGCGCCGCGCTTCGGTACAAAACGCAAAATTTCCAGGGCCTCGTTCGCGCTTTTGCCGCGCACCATGTCCACGATCAAACGTATTTTTTGCGCCGAAAGAGGCAAAAAGCGTAATTGTGCATGAATATCTTGCATCACCTTGCTCCTACTTTTTCTCCGCTACGTGACCGCGAAATGTGCGCGTGGGGGCAAATTCGCCCAGCCGATGGCCGACCATGTTCTCGGTGATATAAATCGGCACATGTCGGCGACCATCATGCACGGCAATCGTATGCCCCACCATCTGGGGGAAAATGGTGCTGGCACGGCTCCAGGTGCGGATGACTTTCTTTTCACCTTTCTGGTTCATCGCCTCGATTTTCTTGAGCAATTTCGGCTCGATGAAAGGGCCTTTTTTCAACGACCTAGACATATCTGCTTACCTCATGACTCTCAACGCCTAACGGCTCGATTTGGAGCGACGGCGCACAATATATTTATCCGTTTGCTTGTTGCGGCGGGTTTTGTAACCCAGAGTGGGCTTACCCCACGGGCTTTTGGGGCCGGGCAAACCAATCGGCTGGCGGCCTTCGCCACCGCCATGCGGATGGTCGCGCGGCGACATGGCCGTCCCACGCACCGTTGGGCGAATGCCCAGGTGGCGCTTTCGGCCAGCCTTCCCTAACTTGACGTTGCTGTGATCCACGTTCCCAATCTGCCCAATCGTGGCATAACACACCTGACGTATCAGTCGCACCTCGCCGGAAGGCATACGGATTTGAGCAAAATCGCCTTCCTTGGCAAGCAACTGAGCCGAACTACCCGCCGAGCGCACCAATTGACCGCCTTTGCCGGCGCGCAACTCGATATTGTGAATGGTCGTGCCTACCGGAATGTTCGAAATCGGCAGCGCATTGCCCGGTCGGATTTCAGCCGCAGGGCCGGCCAGCAGCGTATCGCCCACCTTCAAACCCAGCGGCGCCAAGATATAACGCTTTTCGCCATCCGCATAATGCAGCAAGGCCAGGCGCGCTGTGCGATTGGGATCATATTCGATGGCCGCAACTTTGGCGGGGATGTCGCGCTTATCGCGTCGGAAATCCACTATGCGAATGTAACGGCGATTTCCTCCGCCGCGATGCCGAACCGTGACACGCCCATAAGCGTTTCGGCCGCCTTGTTTACGCAAAGCCACCAGCAGAGACCGTTCTGGCAAAGTTTTGGTAATTTCCTCGAAAGTATAGCCGGTCATACCACGTTGACCGGGAGTCACCGGTTTATATTTCTTGACAGCCATTACTGCACCCCTTCGAAGATTTCGAGAGTCTGCCCCTCGGCCAGCGTTACAATCGCCTTTTTATGGCCCGGCCGACGCACCAAAAGCCGCCGACTGCGGGCGCGGCGGCCACGCTTGGCAGGGGTATTCATAATATTCACCCGCACAACGGTCACATCGAACAAGGACTCGATGGCATCTTTTACAGCCGTTTTGGTAGCGCCGTCTGCTACTACAAAAGAATATTGAGCCAATTTTCTCGATTGATAATTGGACTTTTCTGTAACCAGCGGACGGACAAGCACATCATATATCGTCGTCATGTCCAACTCCTAAGCCAAATGCGCCGTCAGCACATCCAAGGTCTTGAGCGGCAAAATCAACTTGTCATAGCCGAGCAAATCACGGATATTCAAGTAACCGGCCAGCAAGACTTTGGCGTCGGCAATGTTGTCGGCAGAACGCATGACCAAATCATAGGTCTGATTCTTTTCTGGCAACAAGACCAGGGCGCTGGCTTCGCCCACCAGGGCGCCCAAAGCCTCGGCCATCAACCGCGTTTTAGGCTCTCCGAGCGCAATCTCATCCACAACCACGATGCCCGCTTCAGCCGCCTTGGCCGAAAGCGCCGATCGCAGCGCCGCCCGTCTCATCTTCTTGGGCATAGCCTGTTCATAACTGCGCGGTTGCGGCGTATGCACACGCCCACCGCCCTTCCACTGCACGGCACGAGTCGAACCTTGACGGGCGCGGCCGGTGCCTTTTTGCTTCCACGGCTTACGTCCGCCACCGGCAACCTCGCCGCGCGTCTTGGTCTTATGCGTCCCCAAGCGCGCATTCGCCATTTGGCGGATATAAGCCTGATGCATCAAATCAATATTGATTGGCGCTTCGAAGATTGCCGCAGGTAATTCCACCTGTTTGACCTTCTTGCCTGCCATATCGAAAACGTCTACTTTCATCGCTTTCATGCTCCCATTCAACCAGCGCCTACTGCTTGCGCGCCTCTTTGATCATGATCACGCCGCCCTTTGGACCAGGAACCGCGCCATGTACGCCCAACAGATTGCGTTCGGCATCAACCATGACCACTTTCAAAGCCTGAACGGTCACGCGCTCATTGCCCATGTGTCCCGCGCCTCGTGAGCCTTTATACACACGGCCCGGCGTAGTCCCCGAACTGCGAGAACCCGGCGCGCGCCAGCGGTCTGACTGACCATGCGTCTTGGGTCCGCCGCGGAATCCATAGCGCTTTACGCCGCCAGCAAACCCTTTCCCTTTGCTGGTGCCAATTACGTCCACGCGCTCGCCGACCGAAAAAGCCTCTACGGTCACTTTTTGGCCTACGTTGACGTCTGGATTCTTGACACGAAACTCGCGCAAGAAGCGCAAGGGGGGAATATCACTGGCTTTGAGATGTCCCAACTCACCTCCAGTCAACCGCTTGGGGTTGACTTCTCCAAAGCCAAGTTGCACCGCAGAATAGCCTTCTATCTCAGGACGGCGAATCTGGGTAACGTAACATGGCCCAGCCTCGATGAGTGTCACCGGATGGGCAACACCTTGCTCATCGAAGATCTGGGTCATGCCGATCTTCTTGCCAATCAGCCCTTTCAACATGCTCAATTTTCTCCTTCGTAAGAATTTGTCGAGACTGTCAGCCTGGGCTTAGGCTGCATCATCTCCGGCGCAACACAGTCAATCAGTCTGCCGCGGCTCATTTTATCTCAGGCCCACGCGCAGGGCTGTTCTTATGCTGCCATTCTTGGTCTTATCATCTTTAGTCTTATAGTCACATAGCCTCCCCCTCTGCCTATTTGACTACTCGACTATTTGACTATTCAACTACCAAACGACACCAACTAAATCTTGATCTCGATATCCACGCCCGCAGGCAGGTTGAGGCGCATCAACATATCAATCGTCTTCGAGTCGGGGTCCAACACGTCAATCAGACGATTATGCGTGCGAATCTCGAAATGCTCGTGCGAGTCTTTGTCAATGAAAGTCGAGCGCCGTATTGTAAACCGTTCTAACTTTGTTGGCAAGGGTACAGGCCCAACCACATGGGCGCCACTGCGTTCTGCTGTCTCGACAATGCGCTTAGCAGACTGATCAAGAACACGATGGTCGTATGCCTTGAGGCGAATGCGGATTTTCTGCTTGGACATACTCCACCTTATTCGATGATCTTGGTAACGACGCCCGCACCCACCGTCAGGCCGCCTTCACGGATGGCGAACTTCGAGCCTTGCTCCAACGCCACCGGCACAATCAGTTCCACCGTCAGGTTCACATTGTCACCCGGCATCACCATCTCTACTCCCTCCGGCAGCGTAATCGAACCCGTCACATCCATCGTCCGTATGTAGAACTGCGGACGATACCCGCTGAAGAACGCCTTGTGTCGCCCTCCCTCGTCTTTCTTCA
>DAOUCM010000285.1:0-1660 GCA_034431895.1 Anaerolineales bacterium | reverse complement strand
GCGAGCCGCTCTCTGGCGAAGCAGTCTCCCGTTTGACGGACAAAACTGACCTTGAGGAGATTGCTTCAGCGGCACAAACCGCCGCTTCGCAACGACATGGCTATTTTGTCAAGCATTCTTGAGAAAACCATGCTACGGATATACCCGTTTAATCGTCCTGGGGAAAGGAATGGCCTCGCGGATATGCTCGATGCCGCACAGCCAGGCCACCATGCGCTCGGTGCCCATCCCGAAGCCAGAGTGCGGCACAGACCCGTACTTGCGCAATTCCAGATACCATTTGAAGGCTTCTTCGGGCAGGTTCTCTTCGCGGATGCGTTTCAGCAGCAGGTCGGGGTCCGAGATGCGCTCCGAGCCGCCGCAGATTTCGCCGTAGCCTTCGGGGGCCAGCAAATCCACGCTTTTGCAGATTTCCGGCCGCCCCGGCCAGGGTTCCATGTAAAAGGCTTTGACCTTGGTCGGGTAGCCGTACACGAAGACCGGCTGGTCGAATTGCTGGGTGATGGCGGTCTCGTGCGGCGCGCCAAAATCAATGCCCCATTCGAACTTGAGCAGTTCCTTCTTTTCGGGGTCGCTCTCTTTTTCGTACAACTCCTGGAGCAGTTGGGCGGCCTGGTCGTAAGAGATGCGCGGGAAAGGCGGCCGGATGGCTTCCAGTTTGGACAGGTCGCGCCCCAGCGACTTCAACTCTGCCGCGCGCTCACGCAAGGTGCGCTGAACGATGTGACTGACAAACTGCTCTTCGATTTCCATCAAGCCGTCCAGGTCGGTGAAGGCCGCTTCGGGTTCGACCATCCAAAATTCGGTCAGATGGCGGCGCGTCTTGGACTTCTCGGCGCGAAAAGTCGGGCCGTAGCAATACACTTTCCCAAAGGCAAAGATATTGGCCTCGTTGTAGAGTTGACCGGTCTGCGCCAGGTAGGCCTTGCCCTCGTCGAAGTATTCGGTCTCGAACAAAGTGGTCGTGCCTTCGGCGGCGGCCGGCGTCAGGATGGGCGTGTCCATGGCGATGAAGCCGTGGGTATCCAGCCACTCGCGGACAGCCGCCATCACCGTGGCGCGCACGCGCAGAATCGCCCACTGACTGGGCATGCGAATCCACAGGTGACGGTTGTCGAGCGCGAAGTCTACGCCATGCTCCTTGAGCGACATGGGGTAGTCCTCGCCCGCTTCTTGCACGATTTCGACCTGCTTCACGCCGATCTCGTAGCCGCCGGGGATGCCAGGCGCACGCCGATCAGCGCGCACCTGGCCGGTAATGATGACTGACGACTCCTGCGGGATGCGCATCAGGCGCGCAAAGACCTCCGCTTCCAGGTCGCCCTTGAAGGCCACGCACTGCACGAAACCCGTCCCGTCCCGCACCAGCAGGAAGACCAGTTTACCCTTGTCGGTGCGGTTGTAGACCCAGCCCTGGACGGTCACTTCCTGGCCATCGTACTGGGCAATGTCGCTTACTCGGATGATTTCTGGCATGATTCCTCCTTCGGGAGAGAGTAGAGAATCTACTCTCTCTACTCTCTACTCTCTACTCTCTAATCTCTATATGCAATTCCTTCAACTGCCCTTCTTCCACCGGCGAGGGGGCGTCGGCCATCAGGTCCCTGGCGGCCTGGTTCTTGGGGAAGGCGATGACCTCGCGGATGTTCGGCTCGTCGGC
>DAOUCM010000284.1:0-1743 GCA_034431895.1 Anaerolineales bacterium | reverse complement strand
TGGCCGCCGGCGCAGGCGGCTCTTCGGCCAGCAAGGCCGCGCCGTGAATCAAATGAGCGTTGATGGTCTGCTCTGGGTAGCGGCCGCGCAGAAATTCGATGACGCGGCCATACATCTGGTTGCTGGTAGCCTGGGTGGGCATGGCCACATACAAGCCGCTGCCCCGTTCGCGTTGCAGCCAGGCGTCGGCCAGGGCCAAAGCGGCCTCCGTCTTGCCAATGCCGGTGGGCGCTTCCAAAATGAGCAAGGCCGGCAACGCCGCCTGAGAAGCCTGTTCCAGGGCGATGCGCTGTATTTCGTTGGGGGTGGGCGTCTTGGGAAACAGGGCATCGAAGGATTGCAAGATTCCTTCTGCCTGCCAGCCTTGCCACCCCAGTTCCTTCAGCGCCCTCTCTGCCTGCGGCGCAGCATGTTGCCGGGCGTAGTCTGCTGGTGGCATGAATTCATCCACGAAGGGGAAAAACTCCTCCATCGAGCCAATCCAGTCGGCCACACTGACCAGGCCGGAGAGCAGGGTCAGAAAGGCGTGTCTTGCTTCCGGGTCTTTGGGCAGGTTCACTTCCTCGGGAGGCAGATAGATTTCTTTCAACGCCCTGAAGATTTGTTTGCGGGCGTCGGCCCACGTTCCATCCCCCTTATCGGAGGGCTGCAATGCGGGAAACTGCAAATGATCGGAAGTCGGCCACGCCCCATGATGCCCGCCCACGGCGGCTGCAACCTTCGATGCCAGACGCGGGTTCAGCCCCGTTTCGCTTGCCAGCAAGTCGGTCAGTGCCCAGGTGGAAACGACGCCGTGAAAAGCGGGATTGGCGTTCATATCCTGAGGAAGCGGAAAATTGAAGCCCGCATTTCGAAGAATGGAGATGCGCGGCTCATACCGCATCTGGAAGCCGGGCGCGGCCTTGCCCAGGTCGTGCAGGGCGGCCCAAAAGGCAATCAGCCAGCCAGCAGCCTCCTCGTCCAATCCAAGTTGGCTTGCCAGAAAAAGGCGTCTTTTCTGGCTGAACGCAGAATCCCACATTGCCTGAGCGCAGGCGCCCACGTCCAGCAGGTGATAAATCAACGGATGAACGTCAGGCGCTTTTTCCTTCTTGGCTTTTGCCCACAAGTGGAAATAGGCGGGAGCATTTTGCTGGCCTTTTATCCCATACACCTCTGCCATCCTCCTCACCTCCCGCTCCAGCGCCTTGCGTAGTGACTCTGGCTCCAGCACCTCGCAATCCGCGCCCCAGCCGCGTATCCAGGGGAGCATTTCCAGTGGCTCGGCAATGCGCGCCCGCCAGGTGATGGAACCATCGGCTTCCAGCGTTTCCTGCTCCGAGCGATGCCAGCGCGTCTCCTGCACGCGGCGCGCTACCTTTGGGCTGAAGCGCAAAACCACCTCCACCGGCTCCCCCTCGCTGTACCAGATGCCCCAGGCATCTGCCAGCAGGTCGCGCGGGTCGAAATCGGCGGGGATTTCGTAGGGGTCGCGGGTCACTTCGGCGCGGCGGATGCGCTCGATTTTGAAGGTGCGCATCCTCTCCCCGCTCCAGCCCTTCTCACCCAGCAGTTGCGCCAGGCCGATCACATGCGTCGTCTGCCCAACGGCATATGGCTCGATGAAATACGGGCTGAGCCGGTACTCGAACACCCGCTCGCCGGCCTCGCCCTGATGCCAGATGTGCGCCTTGCGCTGTTCAGCCCAGGCCAGGGTCAGCGTTTCCAAAACCTGAAGGTACACCGGGTCATCGCGCTGCGCGG
>DAOUCM010000283.1:0-1743 GCA_034431895.1 Anaerolineales bacterium | reverse complement strand
CCCACGCTCACCCCCGATGCCCGCGCCCCGTGGTTCTTCCTGTGGGTACAGCAACTGCTCAAATGGGGCGACCCGTTCCTCTTCGGCGTGTTGATTCCGCTCGTCCTCCTTCTCCTGCTGACGCTTATCCCCTACCTCTTCCCCCCGCCCGCCGAGACCGACATTGGACGCTGGTTTCCGAAGTCCAACCGCCTGGCGCAGGGGATCGTGGCAGCGATCGCAATCTTCGTCCTCATCCTCACCCTGGCAAACAGGTAATATGCTAAAATTCAATTGACGAAGAAAACGATGCGCTTTACCTGCGTCTTGACGAGGCAGAAATCGTTGATTCGGAAGAAGTCCAGCCCGTGCTCGTTCTAGATTTCGACAAAGAAAACCACGGGGTAGGCATGAAGATGCTTTTCTCCTTCAGCCGCATAGCCGAAAAGCCAACACTGACAAAGCGGAGCAGTCTATGGACATTGTTGAAAAGATAACTCGCTTCGTTCGGCGAGTGTTCAAAACGAATCTGGAAACTTTCCTCGAGGCGTTAAAACTCAGCCCCAATGCGCAGGGGTATGTTAGCGGTTCGATTACCGAACTTTTGTTGAAAAGGAAACTCGAAGAAGAGTATGGGCTAGAGGTCAGGCGCATTCGAGAAAAATGGGAAGGTAGGAAACCGCCACGTCATCATGGAGATTTCTATTTTCGAGAGCCTGCCTTTCCTTACTGGTATGTTATTGAATCAAAGGGCGTGAAATCGAATTCGGAAAAGTGGCACAGGCTTTACAACTTCGAGAATTTGAAGAATTTCCTGATCACCCATGCCGATAAAATTCCCTGGATAGACCGAAATCGGGACATCCAGCAACAGGTGATTGACTGGCTTCATGCCCATCTGCCTAAATTTTGTGATGAGTATGCCTCCAATCTCTATGAGTACGAGGAAATTCAGAAATACAAGTCTAAACAAGAGACAGAAAAAGCCAAATCTATGGCTGCTCTGCGCGGCTATAGCCGAGACGAGATCAATCATCTGATCGAGGAACGGTTGAATTACGTGATGTCCAGGGTCAAAGTCTTGGAGACACACTTCGTCTCTGGGACCTCAGGCGCAAGTGAAAGGACGCAAGCCACGCCGCGTAAGGATGAATTCAACGTCGTAGCCATTGATATCGTCTTGCGTTATCCCGAACACAAGTTCCTCTTTGCCAATCCCCAAAATCTGGAGTCCTCAGGGGATGATCCTCATCACCTTCAGCAAAATTACATCATGGGCTTTGTGTTCACCGATGAACAAGGGAATACGACCTTGAGCATCACAGAGGATTGGTATGAAGATTTGCGGGATGTCTTGGAGACATTAGACGCCGAGAACAGCGTCGAAGAAGACGAGATGCAGGTTGACAACAGGTATTTTGTAGCGAATGAAGACGATGAGTGAGACGCCCCCCCAAGGGATTTATCAACAGTCGCCAGGTCACCGCAGGAAGATAAAGGAGCAGCCTCTCCTGTTCACAGAAGAAAGCCTGCTCCCTGCTGCATTGCCTTCTCCCCAGCAGTTGCATCCCGCCGCAAATCTTTCTGCCGTTTTCGACGAATGTCACAATTACATCTATGCCAATCAAGGACTGCTCAAGGATAAAATTTTCCATGAGATGGTGAAATTGCTCATCATGAAACTCTATGATGAGCAGAATAACGCACAAGGCGGGTTGCATTTTGGCATTACCTCCAGCGAGTATCGAGATATTCTGGCAAATC
>DAOUCM010000282.1:0-11352 GCA_034431895.1 Anaerolineales bacterium | reverse complement strand
CAACCACAACCTCAACACCTCGGACTTGGCCGCCAGCTTCGACGATACCAGCTCGTACTACCAGATGACTGTCGTCGTCGCCCAATTTGCCGAGGTGCTGCGCCACAGCCCCTACGCCGCCGGCAGCGAGGCCTGGCAACTGGTCGAGCTTGCCAACCGTCTGCCGCGTTCTCTCGAAGACGCCCGCGTGCTTGAATTCGCCCAATTGGTCTCACGCTCGGCGCAACTCGGTGCCCTGGGACGCTGAGCGGCATGACGAAGGTCACAAAATTCGCGTGACAAATGACACATGAAACACAGGATAGAAAGCGCGAAGATGTAAGCAACCAACTATATAAGCCGAAGCGGCCCCCCTCGCTGGCATATCCCTGGCTCTTGCCAGAAGCAGAATCTGCTCAACGCCAGAAATCACCAGCTACAGGCTGGGAGAAAGGCCGCTTCGGTCAATTTTTTGCCTTGTCATTTCAAGCAGGTGTGAGTATAATGCCCTTCACCTGGGCGGGTAGCTCAGCTGGTTAGAGCACTGCGTTGACATCGCAGAGGTCGCAGGTTCGAGCCCTGTCTCGCCCACTGGGTAAGTACACAGGTATACAAGTAGATGCAGTGACCGGGACGAGTACGTGACGACGGTCTGCCAGGGAGAAGAGGCCGTAGACTGCAAGCCTCTTTCAGAAACAGTCACCGAAAACCACCCGTGAGCATCGAGCGGAACAGTGACCCGTGATCAGGGGTCAGTCAGTATGCGAGACGGTTGGCCGCGTTATAGGCCGTCAATGAGATGGGCTGGGAGACCCTAAAGGTCTCCAAGACCTTTGGTCTGGCTCAAATCGGGTGGAAGCGCGTGAGTTATCCTCTCGCCCCGTGTGTGGGCGAGAGTTTTTTTACTCCCTTTCCTGTCCCATGTTGGCCGGGGCAAGGAAGGGGCCGATATAACGGTAGCAGACCCAAGTCCAGAAAGGATGCGAGAATGGCGCAGCAAGAACAGGAAAAGTATTCAGAGTCCAAACTCTATCGAATTCGTCACTCGGCAGCGCATATCATGGCGCAGGCTGTCTTGGAGATGTTTCCTGAGGCGAAGTATACGATTGGGCCGCCCATCGAGAATGGCTTTTATTATGATTTCGACCTGCCGCGGCCGTTGACCAATGAAGACTTGCCGAAACTCGAAAAGCGGATGCGGCAGATCATTGCCGGCGGGCATGATTTCGTGAAGGAAGTCGTGCCGGCCGAGAAGGCGCGCGAGATTTTCAAGGATCAACCCTATAAATTGGAGTTGATTGATGGCTTGGAAAAAGGCGGTTTCGATGAATATGGACAGCCGCTCGAAGAGAAGCCGGAGATTTCGATTTACAGGTCGGATACGTTCGTGGATCTGTGCCGCGGGCCGCACGTGGAGAATACGCGCCAGATCAACCCGGCAGCCATCAAACTGATGTCCATCGCCGGGGCGTATTGGCGAGGCGATGAGAACAACAAGATGCTGACGCGCATCTACGGCACGGCCTGGGAAAAGGCAGATGACCTCGAGCGTTACCTGGATATGCTCGAGGAAGCCAAAAAGCGCGACCACCGCAAACTGGGCAAGGAATTGGAAATCTTCTTTTTCGAGGATGAGGTCGGTCCCGGCCTGCCGTTGTGGATGCCGAACGGGGCGGTGATGATCGAGGAACTGGAGAAACTGGCAAAGGAAATGGAAGAGAAGGCCGGCTATCAGCGCGTGCGCACGCCGAATTTGACCAAGGAGGACCTGTTCATCCGTTCCGGCCATCTGCCTTACTACGCCGAGAGCATGTACCCGCCGATGGAATTGGAAGGGGTGAAATACTACGTCAAACCCATGAACTGCCCGATGCACCACAAGATTTTTGCTGCGCGGCCACGTTCCTACCGCGAATTGCCCATTCGCTACGCAGAATATGGGACGTGTTACCGTTATGAGAAGTCGGGCGAATTGTTTGGCCTGATGCGTGTGCGCTCGATGCAAATGAACGACGCTCACATCTATTGCGCTGAAGAGCAGTTCGAGCAAGAGTTCATGGGCGTCATCGCCTTGTACAAGAAGTACTTCGATTTGTTTGGCATCGAGAAATACGTCATGCGCCTGTCTTTGCATGGCAAGGCGGGGCTAGGCAAGAAGTACGTAGACAACGAGCGCCTTTGGCTCAAGACGGAAGATATGGTGCGCCGCGCCATGGATAACGGCGGCGTGCCGTATGTGGAGGTCGAAGACGAGGCTGCTTTCTACGGCCCGAAAATTGACGTGCAAATTTGGTCGGCGATTGGGCGTGAGTTTACGCTGGCAACCAACCAGGTGGACTTTGCCGTGCCGGAGCGTTTCGACTTGAAATTCGTCAACAAAGACGGGCAGGAAGAGACGCCCTTGTGCATCCACCGCGCGCCGCTCAGCACGCACGAGCGCATGATCGGCTTTCTGATCGAGCATTACGCCGGCAATTTCCCGGTCTGGTTGTCTCCCGAACAAGTGCGCGTCATTCCCATCACCGATGGACAGAACGCCTATGCTGCACAAATCGAAGCGCAGTTGAAAGAGGCCGGCATCCGCGCCAGCGCCGATTTGAGCGCCGAGCGCATGAACGCCAAGATCCGCTCCGCGCAGTTGATGAAAGTGCCGTATATGCTGGTGGTCGGCAACAACGAGATGCAGGCTGGCACGGTCTCGCTGCGCAGCCGGGACGGTTCTCAAGAAAAGGACCTCCATCTGGATGGGTTCGTGAAGCGCGTCAAGGAGAGGATTGCGAGCCGGTCGGCCCAGTTGTAAAGCCGTTGTGACACAATGAACATTGCCCCTGATGCCTTTGCATCGGGGGCAACTTTTTGCCTGTAAGGTAAAAAAACGCTCTACAGCCAGGCAAGAAAAATGAGCGCGGAGAGACTCGAACTCTCAACCAATGGCTTAAAAGGCCACTGCTCTGCCGGTTGAGCTACGCGCCCGCTTTTGCTTTAGGAAAGCGGAGTGCATTCTATCATGGGCTCGACTGCTCGTCAACGTTAGGCAAATTGGTGAATTGCAATTGCCCGCTATGCTTGCGATTTCATCCGATTTTGCTGTATAATCAACCCACCCCTCACAAAGGAGGTGATGCGCGGTCTTTCAAGATTGATTCCATACTGTCCCCAATTGTGAATTTCGTATCCACCCTATCAACTTTCTCGGAGGAGAAAACTGTGAAACGCCAACTCTATTTCTTGTTGTCTATGGTCATGCTGGCCAGCCTGGTTTTGGCGGCCTGTGGCCCCACGGCGACCGAAGCACCGGCTGCAACCGAAGCACCGGCTGCAACTGAAGCGCCTGCCGCAACCGAAGCGCCGGCCACCGAAGCGCCGGCTGCAACTGAAGCGCCTGCTGAACCTACGCCGCCCCCCAAAGTGCCGATTGCGACCTTCGATGGCACTACCTTGGCTGTCCCCGACTGCGATTACGGTGGTTTCTTCAAGTCTATCGAGGCCACCGACCAGTACACAGTGACTTTCAACCTGTGCAAATCGGACCCGGCCTTCCTTTCCAAGATTGCCTTCAGCCCGTTTGCGATCTACCCCAAAGAGTGGATTGAATCCACCGCTGGTGAAGAAAGCCGCACCAGCGAAGGTCTGGAAAAACCGATTGGCACCGGCCCCTACATGGTCGAAGAATGGAAGCGCGGCGAGAGCATCACCTTCAAAGCCTTCCCGGATTACTGGGGTGAAGCGCCCAAAGCAGAAACGTTGGTATTCCGCTGGTCCACCGAGTCTGCCGCCCGTCTGAACGAACTGATGGCGGGGACGATCGACGGCTTCGACAACGTTGGGCCGGATGATTTTGCCACCATCGAGGGCGACCCCAACTTGCAACTGGCCAAGCGCCCGGCTTTGAACGTCTTCTATATTGGCATGACCAATACCTACCCGCCCTTTGACAATGTCAAGGTGCGCCAGGCTATTGCGATGGGCATTGATCGCCAGCGCATCGTGGATACCTTCTATCCCGTTGGTTCTGAGGTGGCTTCTCACTTTACGCCTTGTTCCATTCCCAACGGCTGCGAAGGTGACCCGTGGTATGACTTCGACCCGGAGGCCGCCAAGGCTCTGCTCGCCGAGGCCGGCTTCCCGGATGGCTTCCAGACCAAATTGTATTACCGCGATGTCGTGCGCGGTTACCTGCCGCAAGTCAGCAATGTAGCCCAAGATATCCAGGCGCAATTGAAGGAGAACCTGAACATTGACGCTGAAATCGTCGTCATGGAATCGGGCGCCTTCATTGAAGCCTCTGCCTCTGGCCAGTTGAACGGCCTGCACTTGCTAGGTTGGGGTGCAGATTATCCGCACATCACCAACTTCCTGGATTATCACTTTGGCAAGGATACCCAGCAATTTGGCAAGATCGATCCGAAAATTTACGAGCCGATCATTGCTGGCGGTCAAATTGCCGATCCTGTTGAAGCGGCCCCGATCTACGCCGAAGCCAACAACGCCATTCGCGAACTGGTGCCCATGGTGCCGGTTGCGCACGGTGGTTCTGCTGCCGCCTACCGCGCAGATGTGACCAACCCGCAAGCCAGCCCGCTGACCACGGAGTTGTTTGCTTACTCTGATCCGGGCGGTCGCGATGTCTTCGTGTGGATGCAGAATGCCGAGCCGATTAGCATGTTCTGCGCCGACGAGACCGATGGCGAGTCCCTGCGTGCCTGTGAGCAGGTCACTCAGGCTTTGTATGGCTATAAGATCAACGATACGGCTGTGGAACCTCACCTGGCCGAATCCTGCGAACCCAACGAAGATCTGACAGTTTGGGTGTGCAAACTGCGCCAGGGCGTCAAGTTCCACGATGGCAGCGATTTCGATTCTGCCGATGTACTGGCGACCTTCGACATGGGTCTGAACCCTGGCTCGCCTTACCACAAGGGCAACACCAACCTGTGGGAATACTACGACTACCTCTGGGGTTTGATGTGGAAATAACCCCAACGGGCGCGTAAGATAGGTTACAATACAGGATGGTGGAAATTCTCCACCATCCTGTACTTTTACTGGAGGTCGCCCCTCATTATGTTCCAATACATCGTTCGTCGAATCTTTCTTTCCATCCCTGTCTTGTTTGGCATTTTGCTGGTCACCTTTGCGCTGGCGCGTTTGATTCCCGGCGATCCATGCCGCGCTATTTTAGGCGAAAAGGCGACTCAAGCAGTCTGTGACCGCTTCATCCGCGAGAAGGGGCTAGACAAGCCAATCTATGTGCAGTTTGGGATTTACCTGGGGGAAATTGCACGCGGCGATTTCGGCAACTCGATTCGTTTCAGTATGCCGGTCACCCGCTTGCTTGTGGAACGCCTGCCAACCACTGTGGAGCTCAGTTTCTCGGCGCTGTTCGTCAGTATGCTGATTGGCATTCCTTTAGGCATCCTTTCGGCTGTCAAACATAATTCGTGGGTAGATGTGCTGACGATGGTATGGGCCAACACGGGCGTGTCTATGCCGGTTTTTTGGCTGGGTTTGATGCTGGCCTATTTCTTTTCCGTCATCTTGAAAGATACGCCCTTCTGGCTGCCGCCCTCTGGTCGCGTCAGCCCTGGAATCTCGGCGCCGCCGTTCAATGAGGTGTGGGGGCTGACGGCGCAACAGGGAAGCGCGCTGGATGCGATTTACCAGTTCATCAGCCGCTTGAACATTTTGAATGCCCTATTGACTGCAAATTGGGAATTGTTGAAGGATGCGGTGCAACATTTGATTTTGCCCTCCCTGGCGTTAGGCACGATTCCAATGGCCTTGATTGCCCGTATGGCACGTTCGAGTATGTTGGAAGTGCTGGGGCAAGATTACATTCGCACGGCGCGTGCCAAAGGCCTCACTCAGCGTATGGTGGTGTTGAAACACGCCTTCCGCAACTCGCTGCTTCCATTGGCAACGGTCATTGGGCTTTCTTTGGGCAGTTTGCTGGGAGGTGCGGTGTTGACCGAGACCATTTTTGGCTTGTCGGGGGTGGGCCGCACTTTGTTCGAGGCCATCACTGCCCGCGATTATGGCATCGTGCAGGCATTTACAGTTGTGATTGCAGTTTTCTTCGTGGTGCTCAATCTCATCGTTGATATTTCGTATGCTTACCTTGATCCTCGCATTCGCCTGGAGTAATGTTTCATGACCAACACAGATACGCAACTGGCAACCCTAGACGCTGAAGGTCTCTCGCTGAAATCGGTAAGCCTGTGGCAGATTACTTGGCGAAGATTGTTCAAACGGAAATCGGCCATTGTAGGCCTGGTCATTCTGGGCATTCTGGTCGTTATTGCACTCACAGCGCAGTGGATTGCGCCTTATGATCCCATCAAGGTTTTATTAGGGACGGAGCCGGTCAAGCCCCGTCAGGCGCCCTGCATTCATCTTTTGGGCTGCCCTGCGGACCAGCCTCAGCATATTATGGGCATTGATGGCAATGTGCGCGACCAGTTCAGCCGCCTGTTGTATGGCGCGCGTTTGAGCCTGATGGTGGGCTTTTCCACCGTCACATTTGCGATTGTTATTGGCACTGTTTTGGGTGCCTTGAGCGGCTATTTTGGAGGTTGGATAGACAACCTCATCATGCGGATCATGGATGTTTTGCTGGCTTTCCCCTCCTTGCTGCTGGCAATTGCCATTGTGACCGTTTTGGGGCCTGGACTGATCAACGCTTTGCTCGCAATTGGCATTGTCTCTATTCCGGCTTATGCGCGTGTGGTGCGTGCCAGTGTGCTCTCGGTGCGCGAAATGGACTACGTGTCTGCCACG
Organism: Anaerolineales bacterium; assembly: GCA_034431895.1. Lineage (GTDB taxonomy): Bacteria > Chloroflexota > Anaerolineae > Anaerolineales > Villigracilaceae > JAABUE01. The sequence continues at coordinate 4,596 of DAOUCM010000282.1, read as the reverse complement.
CGCGCCTTGGGCGGCAACCCATTCCAGATTTTGTTCTATCGCATCTTGCCCAACGCCTTGACGCCGCTCATCGTGCAAGGCACCTTAGGGATTGCGACGGCCATCCTCGATGCGGCTGCGCTTTCCTTCCTGGGTTTGGGCGCTCAACCGCCTACGCCTGAATGGGGCTCTATGTTGGGTGCAGAACGCAATCAGGTGTTTACCGCTCCCCACCTGGTCTTCTACCCTGGCGCTGCCATTGCGCTCACGGTGTTATCCTTCAACTTGCTCGGTGATGGTCTGCGCGATGCCCTCGATCCGCGCCTGGCGCATATCAGCGGCTAGGACGCGGCCATGGGCGATGGTCTGGGCGTCCATCAGCCAGGAAACCAATTGTACACCGGCGGCTGGCCGGAGACTTCTGGTAGGTAGCAGCCATCCACTTTATCGGGGCGGACGTATTTGACCAGGAAATCCACCCGCCAGCGGCGTTCGCTGCTTGCGGGGCGGATGAGTTCGTTCCGTTCCACGCGCCAAACTGCGCCTTCTACCGGGTCGAGCGCGCCATGGAAGCCATACACGCCCAACAGGGCCAGCGCTCCCTCGATGGACAGAGGCAGGCCGCGGTGGAGGAGATGCGGGGTGACAAACTCCCCCGCACGGATGCGCTCGCTCAATTCGTCCCATACCAGGCGGGTAGAGCCTTTCATCAAATCGAAGACCACGAAAGGCTCGTGCTTGAGGTTGTATCGGGTGCCGTGCGCTTGCATCAGCCATTCGCCGCATAGCCGTTCTCCCTCGCGCAGCACAGCCAGGAAGCGGGCTTTGTTCTGCTCTACCCACTTCTCGAAGTAATGATGCTGTTCGTAGGGCGAGGTGGAGGCCAGGTAGCCGGAGCGGGTGAGGGCGTAAATCTGGTCGTTCAGGCGCGCCACGCCCACATTGGAGCCGTCCAGTTTTTCTTGAACGAGAATCAGGTCGTGGCGGTCACGGGCCTTTTGTGTGGCGATGCGTTCTTGCCCCTCGTGGCATTTGTGGTCGCCTATGCCAATGCGGCTGCCCGGCAGATGGGGGATGCTGCCGTAACTTTTGATACCCAGCGGTTTGCGAGGCAGGTCGGTCATGGGGATAAGTATACAGGTGAATGGGCGTCAGGTAAACGGGTGGACAGGCACAGCGGTAGAAGGGGATCAGGTAGACAAGGGGGCGGGGAAGAGGAATTGGCTGACGAACGTTGCCCCTTGCGGCGCGGCGATTTCCAACGCCAGCGACAATGCCGGTGCCTTGACCCCATAGGTGGGAGAATACCAGCCTTCGTAAGGCTGGACATCTCGCCGACCCCAAACGACCTCCCCCGCGCGAACCAAAGAGATAGAAAATAGGGAGAAGTGAGCAGGGAGTAATGGCTCGACAAAGAGCGGAGCAGCCTGCAAGACAAGCGCCACCTTGCCTTGCGGCGATTGCAAACGAATCTCTGCTCTCTGCCCTCCGCTCTCTACCTCCCACTCCCAATCTGGCAACAACCAGTGCAGGCGATACGTATGCGGCCTTTTCGAGAGCAAGCGGTCTTCCACCTGCCAGCGTTCATCGGTGTAGACCGTCACCGTGCGTTCGTGGCGCACCCCGCGATAGCCTGTGTGCCAGGCCATCGCCTGCCCTAACACCTTCTCGTCAGGGACGATCACCCTCCTGGCATAGGCCGGGAACCAATCCAACGTCATGAAACGCCCGCCGCGCGTCATCGGGTCGCGGCCATCTACCGTGACGGTGTTGTGGACGCGCGCCGTCGTCAGCGGATTGTCCCAGGGCGGGGGCGCATTATAAAGGTACGTGCCGGCGTCTTGGGCCACGTTCAGGCCGCGCCACCACAAGTCGAGGTGCAGTTGGTCTATATGCCCCAGGCGCGAGGGGAACGTGGACGCCCGCAGGTAGGCCCACGATTCCCGTCCACGGAGGTGATCGGCCAGGTACGAACCCGAGTCGAACGTTTTTTCGTGCGCGCCCAGCCCCAACCACAGCGACATTTCATCCCAGGGACCGCCGGGCAACTGATAGCGTAGAAAAGCGCGCGCCGCTGCCTGCACGGTTGGACGGAAGTCGTGAAACGGCATCACGCTCAGGGGCAGGATCGAAGCCCCATCATTGGCACCCAGGTTGGGGGTGCGTCCCGCGAAGTACCCGAAGGGTGAAGCGGAATCGAGCAGCGAAAACAGCCAATGCGTCGCCCGTCCCAACGCGCGAAACGTCAGGCGCGGCCAATCCACATCCTTGATGGCATTCACCCACAGGGCCGCCTGGAGCATCAGGCGGTGATAATTGACGCTGTGTTGAATGTACTCGCCGTAGGCGCTGATTTGACGCTGCAAGGCCCAATTCAGCCAGCGCCAACCCAAAGCGCGCCAAGCGGCGTGACCCAGCGCGCGGCCGGCCGTGTAGAGCGCCGCCGCCTCGGTGACCAAGTGATTGTTGTTTTGTGCGCGGGCGTAGACCAGGGTGGGCGGGATGCGCGCGGCGTGCTGCGCAATGGACTGCGCCAGGCGCGCGCGTCTTTCTACGCTCGAACCTGCTTCCGTTTCCTTGACCCCCGACGCGGCGAAGACCTGTCCCGCCCACACCAGCGCCATCAGCCGAATAGCCACCTCCTGCCCGTTCATCCAATGCGGACCCAGGTTGGGGGGATTGGATTCGATGAAACGCTCGAAATAACACCAGAAGGCTTCGGCGTAGATTTCGTTCTGCGTCAGACGGTAGGCGCGGCCAAGCGGGTAGACCCAGCCAAAGCGGGCGGCTTCCCAGATGAATTTGATGTCAGAGAAGGGAGAGCAGAGAGCAGCGAGGTGTTGCGGATGGGTTTCGTATTCTGTCCAGTGACGCAGGGGCTGGTCGAAGGTCAGTTGCAGTTCGACCGCTTCGCCGCCAAACCTGCGGAATTTGCCCGCCACGATCTCGTCCGCTTCGGCCAGCAGGGCGCGCTGACCGTCCTCGCCCAGGACTTGGGCCAGTTCGTCTCGAGGAGGGAGAGGAAATAGAGGACTGCTCTCTACTCCTCTACTCTCTACTCCTCTGCTCTCTACTCTCTTGTAATACCCTGTTTTCAAACCGATTTTGTACAACGCATACAAAGACGCCTGAGCAAGCCCTACCTGGCGCAAGGTTTTGAACAAAAGGAAAAGGTCGAGAGTCATAAAAGGAGATGCCCTATCGAGGAACTATTTTACCAGCCTCCAAAAGGGCCGCGCGCGATGGGCGCTGAGCGCAGTGTCCACGCAAAAGATGAATCTGTTGGCGAAGTGCGTGGACATACGTCTCCTGAAGCCTGGAACTTCCGGGCAGAATCCAACGGGCATTGACTCAAGGCACATTACGCGAAAAAGGCGAAAAGCGCGAAAGTATCAACAAGATTCGGGATAACCGTCCCGAAGGCTTTTTAGAGCCATTGTATGGGCAAAATCGAGCCTTCGAGACGGTTCGAAGGCTTATCCCGAATTCAGGTTACACAGAAAAATCTACGAGTATCTGCGTCACAGCGTCGCCTTTGGGGATCTGCGGATGATTCGACCACCTTTCCATGCACACTGAGCGCATCCAGCACAAAAACGCTTGAAGGCCACCCCACTTGCACTTAAAGACCAACAGGCGCAAGAGCGCCTGCTGGTCTTGAGGGGGGAGGGACACCACCGCCTGTTCAGCATGGGGGGGACATGCTGAGACATGTTGTTCGGTGGCAGACACCTAGATACCAATAAAAAGGGAGGGCAGGTGTCGTTGGCTCTAATATACACCAAATCAGTCCGATTTGCATTAATGTTAGATTAGAAATTCGAGCAAATTTGTCCGCTTTCATCCCCCAAAACTCCCCCTACTCCGTGCGATGTCCTCTCGAACGGAATACATTCAACCACTCTTCCACTTCACTCGAGGAGAGCGGACGTTCAGTGGACGAGGAAGGAGATTTCTCGCTTGGTTGTAACAGACGGGCAAACGCCTCGGAGGAAAGCGCCTCCGCGTGGACGGCGCGCGCTTCGGCCTGCACCTGGCGGTCGGAACTGACCACCGTCCAATTCTGCGCGGCTCTCCCCAAGGAGCGCAGCCGCCGCGCAATAGCGGCATCGGCGGTGGTCCCGGCGCGGACGAAGATCGCTTTGACGGCTCCCAGGTTACGGGTCCCAGCCTGACCGGCCGGTGCGCCGTCGAAGTACACCTCGACTTGTTTACGGTGCAGGCGGCAAAATTCCTGCAAGCGCCTCACCAATTCCATTTCATCGTCGGGCGCGTCCAGGCGCAAGCCGGCTTTGGGTATCAGATTATGGCCGTCTACCAGATAAGGCATGGAGGAATTATATCAGGCGATGGCTACTTCTTTGGTGGTAATTTCGAAAACGGGTGGCTGCTCGAAGTGCTTTTTCACCGCACACAGTTCTGCCGAGCGGATGAGCGATGGGCGGTACTTCTCTGGGAAGGTAGGCGGCACCTGAATTTCTAATTCGACCTTGCCAACCATGCCGGTCATCGGGTTGCTGAACATACGCTGCACGATGCGAATGCCATCCACAGGCAGACCGCGTTGACGGCAAAACCCCAGTACGTAAATGCCTGCGCAAGTGCCAATCGAAGCCA
>DAOUCM010000281.1:0-13153 GCA_034431895.1 Anaerolineales bacterium | reverse complement strand
AGAGTATCAAGACGCGCTGCGCGGCTTTGGAGTTGAAAACTATTCCCGTTCGCCTGGTCTGCGTTCTTTTCGTATGGCATGGGACGACAACTGGCTTTATTTTCAACTGGAAACAGACCCGTACTCGTTGATTCATCTTGCTTTTGATTCCGACTTGCAGGGCGACTTTGACAGTCATAGTTTGAATCAGGATGATAGCCTATTTCAAATCAATTTGATACCTCCTTCTGGTGGTTATGCCCCACAGTGCAAACTGTATGAATCTGCCATGATATATCCGCGTAAGGAAACGATAAGCGCTCAGAGCGTTGATACAGGCGCGTTTGAAGGTGTTTGTAGATTGGAAGGTAAAATTCCTCTTTCCTTGTTGGGACTTGCTTCTCCGTTGGTCGCAAAAACTGGATATGCCCTTCAGTGGCAAGACACTACACCTTCAATTTACTTGCCTTACTCATTTACCCAATATCTTCCTTCATCTGGTCAGGTGATAGGCTTTGTCGCTTTTTCAGAGAATAAACCGATGGAAAAATTATATTCCCTCAGGGAACTGATACATCCCAACCTCCAAGACCCCACTACCTGGGGAACGCTGATTTTCATCTCAGACCGCTGAAAGAAAACATGACCGCAAATGTATTGATGGTTCAGGGGACCAGTTCCTCTGCCGGCAAGAGCCTGCTCGTGACGGCGCTGTGCCGCATCTATGCGCGGCGCGGCATCAAAGTCGCCCCGTTCAAGGCGCAGAACATGTCGAACAATGCCGCAGTCTGCGCCGACGGCGGCGAGATTGGACGCGCCCAAGCCTTGCAAGCCGCCGCCGCGGGCATCCCTCCCAGCGTGGACATGAACCCGGTCCTCATCAAACCCGAAGCCGACTCGCGCTCGCAAATCATCGTCATGGGGCGCCCCTGGCACACGCTGGCGGCAAAAAACTATTACGAGAAAAAAGCCGTCCTATGGGAATATGTCACCGCCGCCCTCGACCGCCTGCGCGCCGCCTACGACCTCGTCCTCATCGAAGGCGCGGGCAGCGCGGCAGAAATCAACCTCAAGCGCGGCGACATCGTCAACATGGCGGTGGCGCGTTATGCTCATGCGCCCGTCCTGCTGGTCGGGGACATTGACCGCGGCGGCATCTTTGCCCAACTTCTCGGCACGCTCTGGCTGCTCGAACCCGAGGAGCGCGCCCTGGTGCGCGGGCTGGTGGTCAACAAGTTTCGCGGCGACCTTTCCCTGTTCGACGAAGGGGTGAGAATTTTGGAGGAAAAGGGGGACGTCCCGGTCCTGGGCGTGATTCCGTATTTGAAGGATTTATCCCTGCCCGAGGAGGATTCCGTTTCGGTGGAATCCGCTTCGCGCTCACCCCGGCCTGCTTCCGTCCATCGAACCGACATCGCCGTTTTGGCCTTTCCGCGCATTTCCAACTTCGACGACTTCGATGTGCTTCAAGCGGAGCCAGGCGTAACCGTGCGTTATGTTTCTTCGTCCGCTGACTTGGGGCATCCACACGCCGTCATCCTGCCTGGCTCCAAAAGCACCATCGCCGACCTGAATTGGCTGCGTAAGACTGGGTTGGCAGATGCCGTCATCGCTTTTGCTCGTAAAGGCGGCGCCGTGGTCGGCATCTGCGGCGGCTACCAAATGCTTGGCGAATCCATTTCTGACCCACAGCATGTCGAATCAAACTTGGAAAGAACTTCAGGCTTGGGCTTGCTCCCTGTTCACACCCGCTTCTCGAAAGAGAAAGCCACTTACCAGGTCCGAGCGCGCCTGGGGATGAAAAACCTCCCCATTTTTCCTCTCGAAATTCGGGAGGCTTCAGCCTCGATGAGCCTCGAAGGATACGAAATCCACGCCGGCGAGACGGAGAGCCCGGCTGCGTGGTTGGAAATCACGCAGCGAAACGGCCAGCAGGTTCGGGTCGCGGATGGATGCGTTTCGCCCGATGGTAAAATCTGGGGTTGTTATCTGCATGGCATTTTTGGCAACGATGAATTCCGTCATGCCTGGCTCGAAAGTTTGGGCTGGAGCGGCACGGCAGTGTCGCAAAAGCAGGTTTTCCGTCACTCATTGGAGATGTTGGCCGATGCGGTGGAAGAGGCCTTGAACATGAATTTGCTGGAGGAAATTCTATGGGGCAAATGACCTTGCTGCTGGGCGGCGCGCGCAGTGGAAAGTCGTCGTATGCCCAAACCCTGGCGCAAGAGTCGGGCAAGTCTGTAACCTACATTGCTACGGCGCAGGCGTTGGACGAGGAGATGGCGGCGCGTATTCAGGCGCATCGCGTCGAGCGGCCCGCCGCCTGGCAGACGCTCGAAGTGCCGTTTGGAATCGCCTCGACGGTCGGCCATCTCGAATCCGAACTGGTGATTCTGGATTGCATGACCTTGCTGGTGACGAATCTGATGATGCCGTTCGTGACTCAAGAGCGGGTAGACGAAGCCCCTTTTGCCGAGGCCGTGCACCGGGAAGTGGCCGACCTGCTGCGCGTGATTCGCCGGGAAAGGCAAGACTGGATTGTCATTTCCAATGAGATTGGGCTGGGGCTGGTCCCGCCCTATCAAATGGGGCGGGTGTATCGCGACTTGCTGGGCCGGACAAATCAACGCCTGGCCCGCGAGGCCGACCAGGTGTTGTTCTTGGTGGCCGGGATTCCGATGACTGTGAAATCTCCCAAATGAAAAGGTGTGCGATGAAAAAGTTTCTTTGGCTGTCTTTGGTTTGTATGGTTGTTTTGGCAGGATGCAGCGGCTCGAAAGCGGTTACAAACGGCCAAAACCTATATTTCGAGCGTGGCTGTGTATCCTGCCATGCGCGCGATGACAGTTACAGCGTTGGCCCTTCATGGAAGGGCTTGTACGGTTCGGAGGTGCGTTTGGACGATGGCTCGTCGGTGATCGCGGATGACGCTTATTTGCTCGAATCGATTCTCGACCCTACGGCCAAGATTGTCGAGGGCTACGCGCCCGGCTCGATGCCGCCCAATGGACTGACAGAGACCGAGGCCAAACAGTTGATAGAGTATATCAAGACGCTTCGTTAGAAACGACCGCCGCATCTGTCCGAGTTGCTTGTCCTGAGTTCGTCGAAGGGCCTGCCCTGAGCGGAGTCGAAGGGCCTGCCCTGAGCGGAGTCGAAGGGCCTGCCCTGAGCGGAGTCGAAGGGCCTGCCCCGCGCTCTCTGCAGGGTACCTGGACCTCCACTTTGGAGTTTTGACAAAACCCATTATTAACGCCATATATACGGCAGAAGTTCATTTTGTCAAAAGTCCAATACCGCGTTTGGCGCGTCAATAAAAAGGCTGAAGCCGTGATCTCCATCCGCCGCGCTCTCCCCGAGGAATCGGAACGATTGACCGCAGTCGCCCTTTCGACGAAACGTCAGTGGGGCTATTCCGAAAGGGAGATGGAAATGTGGACGCCTGCGCTTAGGCTCAGCAGAGGAGGTCTGGGCGGTGAAGAGAAGCGGTGGTTTAAGCCAAGGCAGCCAGCGCCGAGCGCAGCGCCGTAACATTTTCGGCTACGGTTTTGGACCCGCCAAAAATTGCGCTTCCGGCTACGAGCACGTTTGCTCCTGCTGCTGCCGCTTCCGCGGCATTATCTGCTTTGATGCCGCCGTCCACTTCGAGCCATGCTTTTGAGTTGATCGAATCCAGCATGGCGCGCAGACGTTTTATTTTTGCGGTGCTGGATGGAATGTATGCCTGACCGCCAAAGCCTGGGTTGACAGACATGACCAGAACGAGGTCTGCCTCCGGCAGCGCTTCCTCGAGCATGAAGAGTGGAGTGGCTGGATTGAGTGTGACGCCGGCCAATCGCCCCAGCTCCTTGATGCGTTGGATGGTGCGGTGCAAATGGGGGCAGGTTTCGACATGCACGGTGAGAATATCCGCGCCGGCACGGGCAAAATCTTCCAGGTAACGGTCGGGTTGTTCGATCATGAGGTGAACATCCAGCCATGCGCCGGTCTCTTCGCGTAAAGGTCGCAGGGCTTGAACGACGAGGGGGCCGAGGGTAATGTTGGGGACGAAATGGCCGTCCATTACGTCAATGTGCAGCCAATCCGCGCCGGCGGCGAGGGCTTCGCGCGCCTGCGATTCGAGGCGGGCAAAATTTGCGGAAAGTATAGAGGGGGCGAGTTTAACCACTTTGGCTTTCACTCTCTGTGCTTCTGCCGGTGTAATCAATCTGACTGAAGCGCATTAACTTGTCGAGACGATGGATGGCGCGCACATAGCGCAGCGTGCCGGAACGCGCCCGCATGACAAGACTTTCGGTCGTCACGCTGTCGCGGCGGAATTCGACGCCGCGCAGCAAGCGTCCGTCTGTGATGCCGGTAGCGGCGAAGAATACGTCTTCAGACTTACAAATATCTGAAACGGTCAGGATCTGAGTAGCGTGCTTGCCAAGCGCGGCATGAACGCGCGTCTCTTCCTCCGGCGTTTGCGGAGCGCGGCGGATTTGCATTCCGCCATCCAGTGCTTTGATGGCGCAGGCGGCCAGCACGGCCTCCGAGGCGCGGCCGATGCTCATCATGACATCTATACCTGTGCCGGGCATGGCCGCCAGCAGAGCGCCTACGATGAAGCCGCCGGAACTAAGTTCGATGCGCACGCCTGCGGCACGCAGGTCGTTGAGCAGTGTTTGGTGGCGCGGCTTGTCAAGGACAAAAACGGTCAATTCATGGACCTGGCATCGCAGCGCTTCGGCGATCTGGCGCAGGTTATCTGCCGGCGCGAGATTCAGGTCAATCGCTTCGCGAGCTTCAGAGCCTACGACGATCTCATCCACATAAACGCTTGGCCCGGGGTCCCACAGGCTCCAGCGTTCGGCGAGCGCGGCAAGCGAAAGTGTATTCGGGCGATCGAGGGCGCGTTGTGGCGTGCCTTCGATCGCGTCCACCGCTACGTCCACTGCTGGCGGGTGGCCGGTGCCGACCATTTCGCCGTGGAATAAGAGAGGCGTGTTTTTCTTCTCGCCCTCCCCGATGACGATCACGCCATCCATATCAATGGTGTGCAGCACTGTGCGCATGGCTTCGATGGCTGCAGGGTTGGCGGCGTCCCAATCCCGACGGTCGCGATGACGCGCCGCAACGAGCGCGGCCGCTTCCGTGGCGCGCACGAGTTCCAGCGAAAGGTTGCGTTGAGGTCGTTCTGACATGGGTTTCTCCTATATTCATCCCGCAGGTTTTCTGCCTGAAGATAAACAGCTGCGGAACGTTTTAGTCATCTCTCTGCACCGGAGCCGGGCGCAGGCGAATATTTCATGCCCTTACGCTGGCTGCTATGTCCATGGGCAATGCGTTCATGCGGGTGAATGAAATGGCTGGCATGTCCTACCGCCAGCGTCGCCTGGCCGAATCCGTAGGCGATGAGATTCATAGTGACGCCGTCTTCAGGGTAAGCAATATCGCCGACGGCATATACGCCGGGCAGGGAGGTCTCGTTTTTGCGATTCACAAGGATCTTGCGCCCGTTCAACGCCAGCCCCCAGTTATTGATTGGGCCCAAGTCGGCGCGAAAACCGATACAGATCAGAATATCATCCACTTCCAGCGCCTGTTCGTTTCCGGTGACGAGATTGTGTACGACTGCGCGTTGCACTCGATCCTTTCCTTCGACGCGCACGAGTTCATGCTGAATGAGCGTGTTGACGGTCGAATCTTGCAGCGCCAGCACGCTGCGCTGGTGCGCCTCGAAATAATCGAGGCGGTGAATCAAGGTAACTTCGCTGGCCCAGTTTCGTAACTCCAGCGCCCAATCCACGGCGGTATCGCCGCCGCCGACTATTAGGAGCCTGCGCCCTAAAAGATTTTCGCGTTCTCGCACCACATAGGAAACGCCGCGCCCTTCGAACTCGACGACGCCGGGGGCGTTCAGGCGGTTGGGTTGGAATGCGCCGATGCCGGCAGCAATGATTACGGCTTTGCTGTGATATACGCCTTCAGTGGTCGTTATGCGTAAACGCCGCGCTTCGAGGAATTCCAGGTTTTCGGCACGTTCATTGAAACGAAAGTCCGCGCCGAACTGGTTGCTTTGCTTATACAGTTCGGAAACGAGATCGCGTCCCAGAATAGCCGGGAAGCCGCCGATGTCGTAAATGTATTTCTCTGGATAGAGCGCGGTGATCTGCCCGCCCGGTTTGGAGAGCGCTTCGAGGACGAGCGTTTTGAGATTTCGCATTCCGGCATAGAACGTCGCAAACAGGCCCACCGGCCCTGCGCCGATTATCGTTAAATCATATTCGTTGCTGGAGGTTGGCGCCATTTGCACATCTCGTTGGATAGGAGGATTGTCCGCCGCTTCGAACGGATTTAGGGCTGCTGCCGTTGAAGCGGCTTACTCGCCTCTGGATTGCAGGCGGCTTAGGGCAGCCACCGGCGAGGCAAAGGGAAGTTGCGAAAGGTCATTGTATTTTCGCAGCAGGTGATAGGTGATCAACAACTGCGTGAGCGCCAGCGGATGGCTGTGGCGTATTTCGCCGCGGTCTAAATACTCGCCTAATTCTTCTTCGCGCACGGGGCGCAGGTTGGGTAGATGCTGCCAGATGGCGTCTTCCAATTCTGCGGCGTGCTGAGTTGCCACATCACCGTCAATTTCCAGCAGGTCGGCCGGGCGTCCGTTGTCGCGCCCCAGTTCGAGTCGAATACCGGAGCTGTTGTCCTCATACAAGTAGGACAAGTCGGGGTGTGGAATGGTTGGGCGCAGCACAAGACGGACATTGAGGATAGGGCCGGCCTGCTCCGCGGGCACGTTGTTGGGCGGATAGAAGCGCACTACGATATCGGCATACTCGCGCTGGGGGCGGATGAAGTCGCGCGAGTCGTTTTCGCGTTTTTTCAGCGAGGCCTGAACCTGCTCCACCGTATAGCCGCGTTTGGTAGTATCGCGCTTGATTTTCCATACGTAACGCAGGTCTTCGGGCGGGTCCAAATATACTTTCACGTCGTAGAACTGACGCAGAACAGGTGTGGAAAAGCCCAGCAGCCCTTCGACGATGACGAATTCTTTTGGCTGAACGTATTCGGGACGGACGAGCGTTCCGTTCGCGTGATCGTACACCGGCTTGAGGATGGGTTGACCGTAGTGTAACCGCTCCATGTGCAGTTCCAGCACGTCGATATAGTTACAGTCGGGGTGCAGAGCCGAGATGTTGTGTTCGGCGCGTTCGGCGCGGTCGTATTTGTGATAATCATCGGTGCAAATGTGGGTAACGCGCTCTGCACCGAGAATGTTGGCGATCCCCTGTGTGAGCGTGGTCTTGCCGGCGGCGCTGTCGCCAACGATACCGAGGATAATAGGACGTTTTCTACTCATGCGGTTGCCTTTTTGATCATGCCGGGCGGCGAACGACGAAACTCATCGTCTGCCTTTGCCTTGCGGTGTCGTAACTGGTAATGCATACGTAACTATTCGGATGTTCTGCAATGCAGGCTTCGATCTCAGCCATGATTTCGGCGGTCGTACGCAGGTTGAAGAGCGGCAGCTTCCACCAATCCCAAAAAGCAAGAGACGGAGAGGGCTTGTTCGAATATTCGATACCAACCACCCACCCATTATTCAGGAGGAATTGGATTTGCTTTTCAATCTGTTCGTTTGTCAGTGGAGGCAGGTAGGAAAAAGTTTCAGTTTTCACGGTTTATGATTCCTTTCGGGTTGTCTCCAAGGTATCCACCGATTCGTAATCGAACGTGACGCCTTTCCACGTTTCCATAGCAGCGCGCAATTCAGGGCTGTGACGTGCCGCGGCTTTGAGGATGTCGTTTCCTTCGGCGAGCAGATCGCGGCCCTCGTTGCGCGCCTGAATGATGGCTTCGAGCGCGACGCGGTTAGCCGTTGCCCCCGCCGCGCTTCCCCAGGGGTGACCAACCGTCCCGCCGCCAAACTGCAGGACCGAGTCGTCGCCAAAAATGGAGACCAGTTCTGGGATATGCCAGACGTGAATCCCGCCCGAGGCGACGGGAAACATGCCGGGCATGGAAAGCCAGGGCTGGTCGAAGTGATAGCCGGCGCATTTTGCGGCTGTTGCGATGTCCGTCGAGCGCAGCATTTCGACAATTCCCAGCGTGGAGGCGCGGTCTCCTTCCAGTTTTCCCACTACCGTGCCGACATGCAGGTGATCTCCGCCGACAATGCGCGCCCACTTTGCCAGGACGCGGAAGTTCACGCCGTGATTCTGCTGACGATCCATGACCGAATGCATGGCGCGATGGAGATGAAGCAACATACCGTTGGCGCGACACCATTTGGAAAGCGAGGCAAACGCAGTGAAACCGGCGACCAGGTAATCCAGCATGATGATGCGCGAGCCGAGTTCCTTAGCCGTTTCAGCGCGGCGGTACATTTCTTCCATGTCGCCTGCAGTAACATTAAGGTAGTGGCCTTTGCGTTCGCCGCTTTCGGCTTCTGCCTGATGGACCGCTTCCATGACGAACTCAAAGCGATCGCGCCAGCGCATGAAAGGCTGGGAGGTGATGTTCTCGTCGTCTTTGGTGAAATCCAGCCCGCCGCGCAGGGCTTCATAGACCAGCCGCCCGTAATTTTTGGCAGAGAGGCCAAGCTTAGGCTTCATGGTCGCGCCAAGCAGCGGACGGCCATATTTACCCAGGCGGTCGCGCTCCACTTGAATGCCATGCGGCGGGCCTTGGAAGGTGCTGAGTAAAGCGGGAGGGAAATACACATCTTCCAGGCGCAAGGCGCGTAAGGGCTTGAAGCCGAAAACGTTGCCGGCCAGCGAGGAGAGCAAATTCGGCAAAGAACCCTCCTCGAACAGATCGAACGGATAGGCAATATAGGCTATCATCTGGTCGGAGCGCCCTGGCACAGGCTTCATCTCGTAGGTGCGGGCAGAATAGCGCGACCCGTCCACAAGATAATCGGACCACACGGTTGTCCAGGTGGCGAAGGAGGATTCCGCGGCGACAGCCGCCGCCGCCTCTTCAAAAGAGACCCCCTCCTGCGGTGTGATGCGGAAAGCGGCCAGCACATGCGTATTGGAGGGTTTGAATCCGATGTCATAATAATAGCGCCCGGCCGCGCTGTATTCCTTTACACCTGCATCGAACAGGGCCGTCTTGTTTTGGGTTTCGGTCTTTTCCTTGGAGTTATCTTTTTGTTTGGTCATGAGTTTCTCCTTTTGATCGTGGAGAGGGTTTGGCGGCGGGGTTGCGTGTCTGCCTGTGTGCCACCTGTCCGATTCTCAATACGAGATTTGACTGATCGCCATCAACTTGTCCCAGCGATGCTCGGCCTGAATAGTGCGTATGGTGCCTGTCTTGCCGCGCATCACAAGCGATACGGTCGTGGCTCCGTTGGCGGTATAATGCACGCCGGGCATAAGCACGCCATCGGTGATGCCGGTGGCCGCGAAGAACACATCGTCGCTTTGGACGAGATCGGCCTCAGTCCATACGCGGTCAAGACCGAAACCGGCGGCGCGCACCGCTTCGCGTTCGTCGTCTCTTTGCGGCGCCAGCTGGGCGAGCATAGCCCCGCCCAGAGCGCGCACAGCGCATGCGGCAATGACACCCTCCGGCGTGCCGCCGATTCCCAGCAGCACATCCACCCCGGAATTGGGCATGAGCGCCATCAATGCGCCGGCTACGTCGCCGTCTGTTCGCAGTAACACGCGCGCGCCCGTCTCGCGGATCTCGCGGATGAGCTGCTGGTGACGCGGTTTATCTAAAACGAAGACTGTCAGATCGCGGCAGGATTTACCGAGCGCCTCAGACAGGGTTTCGAGAATTTGTGATGTCGGGCGATTCAATATGTCTGCCGTAAACGCCTGACTCGCCTTGCGCTCGACGACGAGTTTTTTCATATAGAAAGCGGGGCCCGGCGACCACATCGCGCCGCGCGGCGCTACGCCTACGACCGAGATTGCATCTGGTCGCCCGTTTGCCAGCAGGGATGTTCCTTCCACAGGATCCACGGCGACGTCCACCGCGGGGCCACGTCCATTGCCGACGAGCTCGCCGTCGAACAGCATGGGGGCTTGATCTTTCGCGCCCTCGCCGATGACGACGACGCCGTTCATCTCTGTTGTGGAGAGCATCAGGCGCATGGCCTCCACGGCCGCACCGTCGCCGGCTTCTTTCTGTCCGCGCCCCATCCAGCGGCCGGCGGCCAGGGCGGCTGCTTCGGTCACACGCACTAGTTCCAGCGCCAGGTTACGATTTGGAATTTCGCTCATCGGAAAATACTCACAAGTGATCAAGGCGCCTTCTTTTGCGCCACGGCGGCCCGCACTTGCGGCAACGTTCCCGCAGAGAGCAGGTATTTCGATTTGTGAACGATGAAATCGGCATAGGCTTTGATGAACTCTTCGCCCGGTTTGCGGAAATCGAAGTTTTTGGGATGGTCGCGAAAATGTTCGCGGTGGACTCGTGTCCAAACCAAACGGCCGTCCGTATCTATGTTGACTTTTGCAACTCCAAGCGGAATGGCCTTGGCGAACTCAGATTCGTCCACGCCTCTCGCTGACGGGTCGAGTTGGCCGCCGGCCAAGTTGATTCTCTCTACCTCCTCTTTCGGTACCGAACTCGAACCATGCATCACCAGCGGAAATCCCGGCAGGCGTTTCTGAATTTCGGCAATGCGATCGAAGTGCAGGCTTTGTGTGCCGCTGAATTTGTACGCCCCGTGACTGGTGCCGATGGCGACGGCCAGACTATCGCAGCCGGATTGTTCGACAAAAATTTTAGCCTCGTCAGGGTCGGTGAGCATGGCGTGTTTCTCGTCCACCGATACATGTTCCTCCACGCCGCCGAGCATCCCCAGTTCTGCTTCGACGCTGATGCCCTTGGCGTGCGCCCGCTCGACGACGCGGCGGGTGATGGCGACGTTTTGCTCGAACGGTTCGTGCGAGGCGTCTATCATCACGGAGGAGTAAAAGCCGGAGTCGATGCACTCGTAACAGGTTTTCTCGTCTCCGTGATCCAAATGGACAGCGTAAACCGCTTCGGGGAATTCCTCCTCACAGGTGCGGATGATGGCTTCGAGCATTTTTACGCCGGCGTATTTGCGCGCCCCTTTCGAGATTTGAATGATGAATGGCGCCTGAGCTTCGAGGTGTCCTTTGAACAAGCCAAGCGCCTGTTCCATGTTGTTGATGTTGTATGCGCCGACGGCGAACTTTCCGTAGGCGCTCCTGAACAGGTCGGCGGTTGTCACAATCATTGCGGCTCTCCTCTTTTTATATCTATCACGCGTGAAGGATAGCCGCATTTCGCACGGCGCGGAACGTCTGTACGAGGGGGATATTGGAATCAGAATGGGCGGGCAGACTGCCCAAACGGGTAGGAAACTTTTACGAAAACGGTATCTCCCACAGCCCTCGCTCGCTTGATTGACAAAAACTTCGGGATTGTTTCACCTGCGTCGGTGAAATTTTGCCGCGGCTTCGGTGCGGTTTGTTACCCCCAGTTTCGCGTATAGATTGCGAAGATGGAACTTAACCGTGTTTTCGCTCAGGCTCAAGGCGGCTCCAATCTGTAAGTTGCTTTTTCCCTCTGCCAGCAATGCCAGCACTTCTTCTTCCCGCTCGGAGAGCGCATTCGGATCATCGACAGCAGAGCGAGACGCCATCCAGCGACGGACAACATCTGGAAACACCATGCGCCCTGCGGCAATCTGGCGGATCGCAGCAATGGTCATTTCCGGCGGATCGGTCTTGAGCGAAAAACCGTCAGCGCCTCCCTCCAGTGCGGCGCGCATGGATTGTGCGTCTCCAAAAGCGCTGATCATCAGCACCCGAACGGGCAGTTTCTCCGTCCGAATTTGCCGCAGGCAGGTAATTCCGTCCATGTAGGGCATTTGTATATCTATCCCCACCACATCGGGCTTGAATCGCCGTATGGCTTCGAGCAATCTTTCCCCGTCGGTGGCTGTGGCCACTACGCGCAGATCCGCCTCGGCGTTCAACAGCGAGCGCAATCCTTCGAGAACCAGCGCGTGGTCGTCCGCCAGAACGATACGGATGACATTCTTATCGCTCATGGATGGGAACCTCCAGTCGTACACGTGTTCCCGTGCCGGGGCGACTTTCCACAGTGAGCTCGCCGTCCACCAGCGCGGCCCTCTCGCGCATTCCGCGCAGGCCAATATGTTCCTGCTGCTCGGTGGCTTGCGGCCCATCGAGAGGCGGCGGTTCGAAGCCGCGACCCTGGTCGGTAATTTCTACTATCAGATGCTTATTCTTCGCCCACATTTTCACCGTTGCGCTTTTCGCCCCCGAGTGGCGGCAAACATTCGCAAGCGATTCCTGCACGATGCGATATAACGCGATCTTGACCGGCAAGGCCACATCCTTTGGGAGAGGCTCCGCAACTTCCAGGGAAATTGCAATGGGGACGGACGCCTCGTACTGGATGACAATGTTTTCGACAATCTCGGCCAGTCCGCTTTTGGCGAACTCCGGCGCGCGGAACACGCCGAGCAGGTCGCGAATTTCGCTTAGGGACATTTCAAGAAGCGTAATGGCGCGCTGGAGCGAATCGAGACATTCGCTTGGGGGGATTGCGGTTGCAGATAATTTTCCGCGCAGTAAAGTCAATTGGCTGAGCGCCGCAAACAGATTTTGAACCGGCCCATCGTGAATATCCAGTACGATGCGCTGAAGTTCTTGTTCAGTGACTTCCAGGTATCGCCGCGCGGAGAGGTTGGAATCTGGCATAGCCGATTTTCCTCTTGCTCATTGTCTGAGCGGGTCGCAGGCTTTGATTGCATTCCTGCGTATTATAACGCCAATTCGGGACAACCGTCCCGAAGGCTTTTTAGAGCAATGACTCCCCTGCAAGAAGGCCGAACATTACCAACCGTGATAAATTCTCGCGAGGAATACGACACTTTATGCTATAATATGCCCACCGATGAAACGCGAGAGCCGCTTCGCCAACAAGAATAATAACGACAATCATCGCCAACCCACCGTTGGGCGAAGTCTTGCCGATTGACAAACGGGTTCTAAAAACCAATCGCCCAACGCAACCGCGGAGGGCGATTTATTTTGTATATGCAATGTAACTATTTTGACAATGTCATCTTTTCGTATAGTTGTCATTGCGAGGAGCGTTTTTTGCGACGAAGCAATCTCCTTGCAAGCCAGGAGACTGCTTCGCTTTGCTCGCAGTGACAAAATGCGTAGAGTTTATA
>DAOUCM010000280.1:0-2769 GCA_034431895.1 Anaerolineales bacterium | reverse complement strand
CCGGACAGTACGCCCGTCTCGAAGTGGACGGACGCGAAACCATTGACCCCGCTTCCTTCCAATTCGTCGAACGGCCCGACTATCCCATCTGGCGTTGGTTCGTCGCGCCGCTCGAAGTGCTGGGCAGCGAAAGTGGACTGACCGTCATCGTCATCATCATCGTGCTGTTCTTCGCCGGCGGCGCCTTCGCCGTGCTGGACAAGACCGGCACCCTGCGCGCCGTCGAAGCCACGCGCGACTGAAAGCCACCTATGAACCGTCGAACCTTCCTCAAACTTCTGCTTGCAACCGCAACGGGTGTTCCACTTTCGGCGTGTGCCGATGTCCTCGACCCGCAGCCCTCACCGTCCCCAACGACCACGCGGCAACCCCTAAACACCCCCCAACCCCAAACCGAAAACACCCCGCCCAACGCGGCTGCTCCTGCTCCCCAAAATTCACCAACATCCATAGCCAACCCCGATCCCGCCGTATGGGACGCGGTAATTATCGGCGCGGGCATTGCCGGGCTGCGCGCCGCCCAAATTTTGCAGCAAAACGGGCTGCGCGTTCTCCTCCTCGAAGCACGCGACCGTATCGGCGGCAGAATCTGGAGCGATGAAACCAGCGGAACGCCGCTCGACCTTGGAGCCTCCTGGATTCACGGCACGCGCGGCAATCCCATCGCCAAAATTGCCAACCAACTCGGCACTCCACTCATCCCCACCGACTACGAAGACTTGCAGCGCTTCGACTCCACCGGCAACCTGCTCACCGACGACCTCGACCGCCGTGCCGATGCCTTGCTCGAACGCTACTTCGATTGGGCACGTACCTACGCCGAAGACCAGGAAAACGACCTGAGCCTGCAAGCCGCCTTGGAAGCCGTGTTGCGCCAAGAACCGCTCGGCACGCGCGACCTGCGCCTGCTCAACTACGCCCTCAATACCACCATCGAACACGAATACGCCGCCGATGCCGAACAACTCTCCGCATGGTATTTCGATGAACAAGAAGAATTTGACGGCGAAGATGTGATTTTTACCCAAGGCTACCGCACCATTGTAGATTTTCTTGCCCAAAACCTGCAAATTCGCCTTAACCAAGTTGTGCAACGCATTACCTACGATGACGACGGCGTAAGCATTACCACCGCCCAAAATACCTTGCGCGCCGAAGTGGTTTTAGTCACCGTACCGTTGGGCGTATTACAGCGCGGCAGTATTACCTTTGAGCCGCCGCTACCCAAAAGCAAACAACAAGCCTTGGCGCGTGTTGGCATGGGGCTGCTCGACAAGTGCTACCTTATCTTTCCCCAAGTCTTTTGGGACGATGCAACCCTGCTCGGCTATGTAGCGGAGCGCAAAGGCGAATGGGCAGAATGGCTCAATTTACACGCGCTGCTCGGTATACCGGTGCTGCTTGGCTTCAACGCCGGCACGTATGCCCGTACCCTCGAAACCCAAACCGATGCCCAAATTGTTCAATCGGCAATGGCTACCCTGCGGCAAATTTACGGCGATGACATTCCAAACCCCATAGATTACCGCATAACCCGTTGGGCGCAAGACCCGTTTGCATTTGGCTCGTACTCCTTTTTGGGGGTAAACGCCACCCCAAAAGATTACGACACCCTCGCGCAACCGATTGGTGAGCCGCTATTTTTCGCGGGTGAACATACGCAGCGCGACCACCCCTCTACCGTACATGGCGCGTACCTTTCGGGTGAGCGTGCTGCGCGCGAAATTTTAGATTCGTGGGAGTAAGCCAGTGATTTTCAAAAGTCTCTTGCTGATTTACACGCTCACTGCCCGCGAAAACCTCCAAGCACCCATGATTGGACACCCCCTAAACGGGCGCGCCCGCCGCAAACGCGCCGAAAAACTGCTGACTTGGGTCGAATTTGCTACTTGAGTCATATTGTGCATAAAGATCTCTGGTTAGAATGAGTTCCAATCTATTCTACTCGGAGGTCTTGTCATGTCCAACCAACCATCAGTTTGCGTCAATTGCGGGCGTAGCAGTTACGAAATTCCCGTCCTGAAACTTGAATTTCAAGAACAGTACTTGTCCATTTGCCCGCAATGTTTACCGACTCTAATTCACAAGCCACACCTGCTCATCGGCAAATTGCCGGGCGCCGAAAATTTAGCTGCACATGACCATTGAAACAAAGAGACGCTCCACCAAAAGAGCGTCTCTCTATTTTTGGGTAACTGTCTGAATCTAATAGATTTTCAAGCGTCAATCCTTGATACGCACACCCACACCGGTTGTCTTCCAAATTCTTTCGTGACCTTGTATTTTTGGCTTTTCACCACAAAGGAATGGGGTGCGGAGTTTACCCTGCTGCCAATATGCGAACCAAAGATTCGCGCTTGACATTCCACGAACATCGAGACAGGCAGGCTAGGGAATTAGCTTTTTTGCATTTTATGGCAGTGGCGGGCAAACGTTCACTTGTAAATACTCTAAACATTCTTCCGGTGTAAGTGAGCGTGCCACGAGCGATTTACCTAACTCATACAGTGCCTCGAATGAAGGCAATGTTGTAGGGTCAATTCCAACCGCTTGTGGTGCGCTGATGAGCCATGTACGCACCAAACCATAGCCACTGAACACCTGCAAAAAGCTATTGCTTTCATCGAAACGTGCTCTTCTGCTGGAAGCCGTTCCCCGCTTGCAAGAACGCACCGAGTTGGATACCGTCATCACCGACGGCGCTTATGCCAACGACCGAACCGATGCGCTGCTCCAGGAACGGGGCATCACCCATATTCAAACGGCGTT
>DAOUCM010000279.1:0-5517 GCA_034431895.1 Anaerolineales bacterium | reverse complement strand
CCTGCGCGTCAACCGCCAGGCGCTGACGATGTACGGCGTGCAAACGCAGGAAGATTTGATTGCCAATCTGCCCCACTTTTTCCGCGATGAAATGCGCCGTCACTTCCGCGACGAATTGCTGACGCTGTGGGAGGGCGCGCTCACCTGGTGGGCGAGGGCGTCAACTACGCCCTAGACGGTCGGCCAATAGACGTTCTGCTCTCTGGCGCATCCTGCCCGGCTCCGAGCAGACCTGGGAAGGGGTGCTGGTGTCCATCGAGGACATCAGCCGCCGCAAAGACGCTGAGCGCCATCTGGCTGGTCTGTTCGAAAACGCGCCCATCTCGCTGTGGGAAGAAGATTACACTGCCCTCAAGGCTTTCTTCGACTCGCTGCGTCAGCAGGGCGTGGAAGATTTTGGCGAGTACCTGGACAGTCACCCTGAGGCGATGACTCGTTGTATGCAGAGCATCCACGTTCGGGACGTCAACCGCGAGACGCTCCGGCTGTTTGGGGCGGCGAACAAACAGCAATTGCTCGGCAACCTGGACAAGGTTTTTCGCAGCGAGATGCAGGCGCATTTACGCGACGAATTGCTTCATCTGTGGCGGGGAGATTTGGCGTTCGAGACCGAATGCCTCAACTACACCCTGCAAGACGAGCCGATTTACGTTCACCTGCATTTGGCCGTATACCCCGGCTTCGAGCAGACCTGGGAGCGGGTGCTGGTGTCACTGGAGGACATCACTGCCCGGCGCAAGGCGGAGGACTACCTGCGTTACCTCGGCACGCACGACGTATTGACCGGTCTCCACAACCGTGCTTATTATCAGGAGGAACTCAGACGCCTGAGCGGGGGGCGGCGTTACCCCATCACCATTTTAATGGCCGATGTAAACGGGCTGAAAAAAGTCAACGATACTCTCGGCCATGAAGCGGGGGACAAAATCATCCGACGCGTCGCCGAGGTACTGCGGGCCGGCTTCCGCCAAGAGGACGTGGTCGCCCGCATCGGCGGGGATGAGTTCGCCATCATCATGCCCGAAATGGATGTCGAAACTGCCGCAGAGATCCTGCCGCGCCTCGAGACGCTGCTCCGGATGAACAACAAATTCTATGGCGAGCCTCGGCTGAGTATCTCTGTGGGGATTGCCACTGCCGCGCCGGGTGAGAACCTGGAAACCGTGATGAGCCGCGCCGACGACGAAATGTACCGCAGAAAGCGAGAACACTACTGTTAGGGCGGATCATTGTCTACGCCCTGAGAATCATCGCAAAAGGGGATGCTATCCCCTTGGGGGACTGCCGCCAGAAGGCTGGCCTCACACCAGCCTGCCCTGACGAGCGTCCAGGGGGCAGGGGACAGGTTGAGGGTATACCACGCCGATTCCCAATCAACCACCAAAACCTGGAAGAAATGGAGTCGCAGCCGTGGTGGTTTTTCTTTGCAATATCACCATTTCCAAACGGGCGGAGCAAGTTCGCGCCCTTTCCACGAAGATTGTCCCAGCAGAGTATAGACCAGCGAGCGCCATGCAATGAGAACGAACAACGTAAAACTGACAGGGTAGAGAAACGCCAGAGGCAACGGAAAGCGAAAACGCCAATAAGCAATGCTCCACAAGAGAAGCGCCTCAAGCGTCCCTAGCCATGCCAGCGACAAAGGATACGAGGGGATGGGCGCGTCGAAATAGTTTGCCCAAACTACAAAGGGAGGCGCAAGAAAGACAAGCATCATCCATGCCCAGGCAATGACAAAGAGAGTCAGGCGATAATCGAAGAACGCAAAGACGTTCTTGGTGAAACCATCCACCGCCTGCCAGAAGCCGCGGTACATGCGGCAGGAGACATGCTGTGTGCCGTCCATCAGCCGCCAGGTAAAGCCATATTGGATGATGCGCCGCCCCAGCATCACATCATCTACAATGTGATCCCGCACCGCTTCATAGCCGCCAATGGCTTCGAAGGCAGAACGGCGAAAGAGCATGAACTGCCCGATGGTGACAGATAATCCCGCCCATCGTAACCAGCGCGACAGTGTCACAGGAAGAAAAGAGAAAATGCCAAAACCGATGACGGGGATGATGAGTTTTTCGCCCCAGGTGACTGCCTCCTCCCTCGGGAAGGCAGTGACCAGGTCGGCGCGCTCAGCAAGGAGAGCCGAAACACTGTCGCGCAGCATGGATGGAGCATGGCGGGTATCAGCATCGGTGAAGAGCAGAAGATCGCCCGTCGCCGCCTGCGCCAGTTGATGACAAGCCCAATGCTTGCCGAGCCATCCCTCGGGGAGAGAGTACCCATCGAGAACGCGCAGCCGGTTCGAGGTCCGCGCGAGGCGGGAGAGGATGGGACGAGTCTCGTCTTCGGAATGGTCATCGAGAACGATGACCTCGAAATCAGGATAATCCTGTCTCAGCAGAGAACGAACACAGGCTTCGATGTTGTCGGCTTCGTTGCGTGCCGGGACGAGAACAGACACACGCGGGAAGATGGATGCGCGTGGATACTGGTCGAAGCGGCGGATAGCAAGGTGGTTGGATAGGGCGGTCAGCAGTCCCAGGACGAGGAAGACGACGATGACTTGCGGTAGATGATCGAAGTGCCAGATCATATACTCCTCCTGAGGAAGAAATGGGCGACCCAATGCCGCCATTGCCAGGGCGCGCCTAGGTCACGGCGGTGGGTCCAAAAGATGATGGCTGTATTGAGCAGGGCAAAGGCGCTCAGCCAGCCCGTGCCGAAGCGCCAGTACACGAAAACGGTCAGCGTAATCATCCCGGCGAGGGAGGCGTAGGCATGGACGGTTTGCAGGGCAAGCACAGTCAGTGCGCCAATAGCAAAGACAAAAACCGCCCAAATCCCTGTGAACGCCAGCCAGACGCCGCCTGTGACGCCCAGCGCTTTGCCGCCGCGCCAGCCGAGGAAAGGCTGCGTGGCATGACCGAGGATGGGAGACAGCCCCACCAGCGCCAGCGACCAGTCTATCAGCCCTGTGCGCTGCGCCAGAAAGACGGGGGCGAAACCCTTGAAGATTTCGATCAGCACAGTGGCAAGCCCAATCTTCCAACCGCCGGCAATCCAGACGTTGGTGCCGCCGGGGTTGCCATCGCCCACGGTGCGAATATCGCGCCCGACAACGAATTTGCCGACAAGATAGGCAAAGGGAATACTCCCGCAGAGATAACCTGTCACGATCCAAAAAAGAAGATGATTCATGTTTTGTTCTCCTGCAAAAAGATGATGCCCGGCACTTCAGAAAAGCGTATTTGGCAACAAAAACAAACCGTTGGGAAACTTTCCAAATTGCTGTTATTGATAACCAATTTTATGCCAATTGGATGCGCTACCGTTGTTCTTGAAGTGTAATCGTTGGTACTCTCAAAAAGGATTACGTTTCCCCTGGCCAACGTTTGCGCGGCGGGCTTCGAACGCATACCAATCCAACATTCCTTTTACCTGCTTCTTACGTCCCTCCAACGGAGAATTTCTATAATAGGCTTGTAAATTTTGCAATCATCCCTTTATTGTTAGGAGCAACCTCATGAACCTCGAAAAGTTCACCCAAAAATCACAAGAAGCCATCTTTGGGGCGCAGCAAATCGCTCAGGAACATCATCATCAAGCCATCGAGCCGATTCACCTCACGCTGGCGCTCATCCGTCAGGAGGGCGGCGTTGTGCCAGCCATTGTGACCAAAGTGGCCGGTTCCACCCTCGCTTTGCGCGATGAGTTGGAGCGCGAACTGGCCAAGCGCCCGCAAATTCAGGGCGCAAACATGCAAGTTGGCCTGTCGCAGGCCGCCGCCGATGTCCTCTCCGCTGCCGAGCGCTACGCCAAAGGCATGAGCGATGAGTACGTCTCTACCGAGCACATCCTGCTCGGCCTGACCAATTCCATCGAAGGCAAGCGGCTGGCCTCCTATGGTCTGACCAAAGACGCCATCCTCAAGGCCCTGCAGAGCGTGCGCGGCTCGCAGCGCGTCACCTCGCAAGACCCCGAATCCACCTATCAGGCGCTGGAAAAATACGGCCGCGACCTGACCGACCTGGCGCGCAAGGGCAAACTCGACCCGGTGATTGGCCGCGACGAGGAAATCCGCCGCGTGGTGGAGATTCTTTCCCGCCGCAGCAAGAACAACCCCGCTCTGGTCGGCGAACCCGGCGTCGGTAAGACTGCTATCGTCGAGGGGCTGGCGCAGCGCATCGTCAAAGGCGATGTCCCCGAAGGGTTGAAGAAGAAGCGGCTGATTCAGTTGGATATGGGCGCACTCATCGCCGGGGCCAAGTACCGCGGCGAGTTCGAGGAGCGGCTGAAAGCCGTTCTCAAAGAAATCACCGAATCCAACGGCGAAATCATCCTGTTCGTGGACGAAATGCACACCGTGGTCGGCGCGGGCAAGGCCGAAGGCAGCATGGACGCCGGCAACATGCTCAAGCCCATGCTGGCGCGCGGCGAATTGCACATGATTGGCGCGACCACCCTCGATGAGTACCGCAAGTACGTGGAGAAAGACCCCGCCCTGGAGCGGCGCTTCCAGCCCGTGCTGGTGGACGAGCCGAGCGTGACCGACACCATCAGCATTTTGCGCGGTCTGAAGGAACGCTACGAGGTCCATCACGGTGTGCGCATCACCGACCCGGCGGTAATTGCCGCCGCCACCCTCAGTCACCGCTACATCGCCGACCGTCACCTGCCCGATAAAGCCATTGACCTGATTGACGAAGCCGCCGCCCGCCTGCGCACCCAAATCGACTCCAAGCCGCAAGCGCTGGATGACGTGGACCGCGCCATCATGCAACTCGAAATCGAGCGCGAGGCGCTGAAAAAGGAGAAGGACAAAGCCTCTAAAGAACGCCTGGCGAAAATCGAGCAGGAATTAGGCGACCTGCGTGAGCAGGCGAACCAACTGCGCGCCCGCTGGGAGAACGAAAAGCGCGTTATTGCCGATTTGCGCGCACTGAAAGAAAAGATGGAGCAAACCCGCCTCGAAATCGAACGCGCCGAGCGTGCCAACAACCTGGAGCAAGCCGCCCGCCTGCGCTACGGCGAACTGCCTGCCCTCGAAAAACGCCTGCGCGAGCAGGAAATCCGTCTGAAGGAGATGCAATCGCAGGGCGCGCTGCTCAAAGAGGAAGTGGATGCCGAAGAAATCGCGCACGTTGTCGCCCGCTGGACGGGAATCCCGGTCTCACGCCTGCTCGAAGGCGAGACGCAAAAACTGATTCACATGGAAGAACGCCTGCACGAGCGCGTCGTTGGGCAGGACGAGGCCATTCGCGTCGTCTCGAATGCGGTGCGCCGCGCCCGCGCTGGTCTCCAGGACCCGAACCGTCCGCTTGGCTCATTCATCTTCCTGGGCCCGACCGGCGTCGGCAAGACCGAACTGGCGCGCGCCCTGGCCGAGTTCATGTTCGATGACGAGCGTGCCATGGTGCGCATTGACATGAGCGAGTATCAGGAAAAGCACACCGTCAGCCGTCTCATCGGCGCGCCGCCTGGCTACGTTGGTTACGACGAGGGCGGTCAACTGACCGAAGC
>DAOUCM010000278.1:0-1739 GCA_034431895.1 Anaerolineales bacterium | reverse complement strand
CCACATTGCCCGTCATCTGCCCGCTTTCGAGCAGGGCGTTGGTTGCGGCAGCCTGCAAAATCGGGAAGCGGGCGGCGATGACCGGCTTGATTTTGCCCTCCCCCAGCAGGCGGAACAGCGCCGCCCAATCGTCAAGATAGGGCTTCTGGTCGAACAGGAAGCAGGAGGATGTGCCGTAGAGCGAGAGGGATTTGCCGCTCCCCGGCAGGTTGACGCGCAGGGTCAGCCCCAGGATGCGGACCAGTTCGGAACGGCTGGCGGGTTCGCCAAAACTGACCATGCGCCCGCCGCGCCGTAGCAGGGGGAGCGCCTTGCGCATCATCTCCAGCCGCATCATGCCGTCCAGCGCCACATCCAGCCCGCCCGGTTCACGCAGACGGATGATCTCGGCGAAATCCTGGGAGCGGTAGTCAATCGGCGTTGCGCCGTATTCGCTCAGGATGGCGTGTTTTTCCTTCGAGGCGATGGCGACCATCTTCAGCCCGGCCAGTTGACCGAGTTGCAGGAGCGCCGTGCCAATCCCGCTGCTGGCGCCGATGATGAGCGCCCTCTCGCCGGGCTGGACTTTCGCAACCCGGTGCATGACCTGGTAGGCGACGATGTAATTGAGGATGATCGGCACCGCCAGGACGGGGTCGAGGGCGGCAGGGACAGGAATCAGGCGGTCGGCGCGCCAGTACAATACTTCGGTGTAACCGCCGATGACCGTCAACACGCCCACCCGCTTGCCGGGCTGAACCTGCGTCACGCCCTCCCCCACCGCGTCCACCTAGCCGATGACCGAATAGCCGGGCGTGAAGGGCAGTTTTTGACCGAGGAACGTGCCGCTATACAGGGCTTCGCCGCGCCGCGCGGTGACATCCGGGCGCGAGACGGAGGCCGCCAGGACGCGAATCCGCACCTCGCCTTTCCGGGGCGGGCGCAGTTCGTTTTCGACGATTTCCAGGGTTTCCGGGCCGCCGTGCTTGCGGACAATCAGACTGCGGTACTTCATGGCTTCCTCACCAGCAAGTAGAGCGCCAGCGCGCCGCAAATCGCCAGCATGCCGGGCGCAACGCGGTGAATGGTCAACATCACGGCATAATCCAACTGCCCGGCGCTCATCAAGGCTCCGCTGACGAACAGGGCGAGGACGCAAGGGCGGCGATGACGAGCAAACCGGCGATGAGCGCAAAGGAAGCGACCGGCCTGGGGAGGCTCGCCAACCGCAAGACCGCCAGAACGACCGCGCCCAGGGCAATCAACTTATGGACGTTGAACAACAGCCCGTTGTAGGGTTTCCCGGCATGGCTCAACCAGAAGCCAAAGGCGAGGGTGAGCGCGAACAAAATGCCGGGCAGGGTGAACTTCGAGAGCGTTTCCATGCAGATACTCCATTTCGAATTGTCCCGAACCTTCGGGACGTTCACATCATACCCGCGCCGGGCGAAATTGCCTATGACCTTTTCTGCACGGAATGTGACTTTTGGTGAATCACGAATACGACCAAAAGAGCATAAAACAGGATGCACAGAATGTTCAGGATTGTCTATCAGCGCATCAACTTTATCCTGCGTATCCTGTCTATCCTGTTTGAAATAAATACCTTTTGGCGCAAAAAATCAGATAAGATTGACGCATGACCCCGCCCGAACCCATCATCGTCTCTGCCACCGTGCTGGCGCAGATGTTCCTGTACCTCGATTCGCTCCAGGTGGACATCAACGCCTTCCTGCGCTCGCTGGGCATCGAACCGCAGA
>DAOUCM010000277.1:0-6687 GCA_034431895.1 Anaerolineales bacterium | reverse complement strand
GGTTCATCCCCACGTGCGTGGGGACAGGACTATATTTTGGCGTAAAAGCCTTTTTCAGGCAGAAGTACCTATATCTGGGGGTTTCCTGATTCTGCCTTTCACCTTCTTTTGCGTCGCCTGCGGCAAATTGGGAATGCGCACCAATTGTACCCCTTCCAGTTCGATGATGGTACGCTGGGTTGTGCCGTGCAGCCGCATGGCAAAACGCTGTTCGGTGTTGGTAGACCAGATTTGGATCACGCCGCCGTTCGAGCCGCTCAGTTTGCAGCATTTCTCCCACAGACGCTCGCGCACCATGGCGTTGACGTGTCCAACGAAGACGTTGGGATGCGGTTCGACCAGCCAGCGCGTCAGTTCGCCGCGTAGGGCCGGGGTCATTCGCTCGAGAATCATCACCATCATGGCGCGGCCTCCTCTTCGGCGGAGTCTTCCGCCTCATCAACGGGAGCATCCCACAGGGGAGCCGGAAGCGAAGGTTCGCTATCCGGGTCGCCTTCGGGTGGCACGACTGAACTGTCTATGCCGAGCAGGTCGTCAATATCAGGCAAGATGCGCTCCAGCAGTTTGACTTCTTTGAATTTCTGCCGACAGGCCAGACGCACGCGCCCGTCTATGTGTTCGCGCGACTCGGCCACGGTCTGAAACGCAATCGGGATGGTGATCTCGGCCTTGTACAGGTCGGCGATGTCATACACGAAGGAAGTCTGCCGGCCGGTATGGATGAATCCCAGCCCGGGCGAGTACCCGCCGCTGACGATGGCCGCATGGCAAATGCCGTTCAGCAGGGCGTTGGCCGCCGAAAGGGCGCGGTTGACCGGGTCGGCGTTGCCCCAGTTGCCGCGGTCGTAACGCCGCCCTTGCCAGGGGACGCCATAGGTCTTGCTGGCCTGGTAATAGGTGCTGCGCACGCGCGACCCTTCCATGCCGCGAATCTGCTCCAAAGTCAGGCCCGGGTCGAGCGGTTCGGGGAAACGCTTCTGGTACATGCGGCGGATCACCTCCAGACGTTTGGCCGGGTTGCTGACCAGTTCGGCCTGTCGCAGCAGGTGATAGCCCTTGCGCGTCTCGCCGAGGCCCTGAGCGTAACAGCGAGTGGCCTCCTCGCCCGTCCAGACGAGGAGGCAGCCGCTTTCGGCCAACGCCTTGACCGCCGCGTGGCTGACGCTCGTGCCGGGGCCCAGCATCAGCACACACAACGCCGCCACTGGCACCTGCGTGCGCCCATCCTTCTGGATGAACTCGATGGACGAGTCCTTGCGATCCACGATAGCGTGTTCGACGTACAGATACGACAAACTATCACGCAACTTGGGAAGTTCGTGTAAATCTTGCATACTGCCTCCAAAACTATTCGGTTGTTAAGGTGCGGATGGAGACGGAGTCTACCGCGGGAGCCTTCCCCGCGTCTCCGGCAGGATCGGCCCCCCCGGCAGACTCCCAGTACGATTCGTACTACCCGCAGGATGGGTTGCAAGACCGATTGCAGCCATCCTACAGCGCCCAGGATCGGGCGCGTGTGTTAGAATTATATGCAGGCCAACATTTACTCCTTCAATGATTACGTCGTTGCCATTGTGGATTTGTGAAAGTGGATCCTGCGCGAAAAGACGCGACGCCAGACCTGGAGGTTGAGGTGACGACCATTACCGTGCAAGCCGTGTATCGCAAAGGCGCTTTGCAGCCCGAGAAGAAATTGGACCTGCCGGAGAATACCCTCGTCCAAGTGCAAGTGACGCCGTTGGAATCCGTATCTAGCGGCTTTGCTGCATTGAAAGGCATTTGGAGTCATCTTTCTGATCAAGAAATCGAGCAGGCGGCCGAAGAGGTGAAACGAGCGCGACGACGCTCGAGGAACAAGATCAAGCGACTGGCTGCTTCTATCTCTGACAGCGCAAGAGAATGACTCGACCAATTTACCTCGCAGATACGCATAGTTTGCTGTGGTACTTTACCCGACCCGCATGGCTTGGCGAGGCCGCTCTTTCTGCTCTGGACAAAGTGGCGGCAGAGGATGCCGATTTGATCGTCCCGGTCATTGTTCTTGCAGAATTGATCTTTGTCATCGAAAGGCGCTCCTTGCAGGTTGAT
This sequence comes from Anaerolineales bacterium, assembly GCA_034431895.1. GTDB lineage: Bacteria > Chloroflexota > Anaerolineae > Anaerolineales > Villigracilaceae > JAABUE01. Next base: position 4,599 of record DAOUCM010000277.1, on the reverse strand, counting down.
TTTGGGCGCATCCTCCAACATTTGCGGGCTAGCCCGAATATTCGCATTATCGGCTTGAGCCTGGAACGCACACTCGACTGCCTGCATCTGGCAGCCATCCCTGAGATGCACGATCGTTTGATCGTGGCTGAAGCCATCGCCCAGGGAGCAATTTTGATCACTCGCGATGAGGCCATCATGACTTCTGGCGTGACTGCGGTTGTGTGGTAGCCAGCCGTCTTATGCGGCCTTTCTAGCCGGGTGCTGGCGCCAGTGACAGAAGGCCGAATCCCAGCCCCTTGCCGCTACCGATACCGTTCCTGAGCGTCTTCAGCAACAAATTGGGATCTCTCACTTGTAAGATACCATCGAACTGCGCCGAGACGAAGCGCATACGGCGTTCATCGTCCTTTTCGGCGAACAATTTGCCGTGCAGTCGCGCCTGGTTGCTGACGCGCGCTGAAATCAACGTTCCGCCGCCGGCTTCGATTTTGCGTTTCAGCCATTCGAGTTGCTGCTCTTCCCGCAGGAGACCGGCGCGTTTGCCTTTGGCTTCGCCGGCGCTTTTGCCCAGGCGTTTGGTGGGGTTGGCGCGCAGACGAAAGGACAGCATCTGCCCGGGCCGCAATTGCAGGTTGAGTTCCTTGCAGGCGGGATTTTCCACGCCCAGGGGCAAATCATTCTCACCGAGCAAGTAATCCTTTCGGTCATTCAACAGGAACGACCAGTCTGGAGCGGTCAGCGACTGCACCAACAGCGTCGGCACACCGCTTTGGGGATGGACATCCACGCGGAAGAGGATGCCGCTGGGCTGATTATCTTCATGCACGGCATGGGGAAAGGCGCGGCAGACCGTGCGGTGCATCTCGTAGGGGTCAGCCAGTTCACGCTGCACCTGGCGTGAACGGGGGTTGAGAATAAGGCGGGAAAGGTACATCAGGCAGCCTCCTGATTTTCGATGGCCGATTGCCGGTTTTCGACCGGGGGCGCAGGCCACGTCATGAAGCGGACAGTCAACCGCCGCGGGGCGAAGCGCCGTTGAGCGAACGAAAGCGGCTGATCGGGGCGGACGAGGTAGCCATCCGCGTCTTCCAGCGCCAGGCGTGCTTGCTGCGAGGAGAGACGGCTGGTGAGCGGCGGATAGGTTTTCAGCGCTGTCTCCAGGTCGGTATTCACGCGCAGACCATCGGGCAGGTAGGGCGGTTCGGCAGGGACGAAAGCCTTGCGCCCTAAAAAGAGCGGCCAGATGGGATTTTCGAGCGCGGCATGGAGACGCTGAAGAAGCGACAAGTCCTCGCCTTCCAGCCCGGCGAGAAAGCAGGCATCGGCCAGGTAATAACGGCGGGAAACTTCGGTGTCCTTCAAGCCGCCGCCTGCTTTCAACACGTTTTGCGCCGTGTGGTAATCCATTTTGAGCGTCCCTTCGCGGTCAACTCGCACGCCCATGCGCAATGCGGCCAGCGGTTGGAGGGCGGCGTCATCGGCGCGGTCAACGCCAAGCGCAGCACACAAGAGGCCAATGACGCCGCTCTTGGAGGGTTCCAGGCCGGTATCGCGCACGGTGAAGCGGCTTTGCACGCCCCACGATTGCAGCGGTGCGCAAAGACGGAGCAAAAGGGTGTGCATGGCTCACTCCAGTTTTTCCAGCAGGGCGTCAATCCACGCTTCACGGTTTTCTTTCAAGGCCGGCTGTAAGTTTTGGAGGGGTGCATCTTCAGGCAGGCACAAGGCAGCCGGGGTAACGCCCTCCTGGCCGTAGATTTTCGTCAGGCGGCCCCAGTAAGCGTCCAGGGCGCGGAGGGAGGGTTTGAGGTAGCCGCCGTCCTTGTCCGCTTTGACCGGCGTCTCGAAGGCGTTGGCCAGCGACCAGGCGGCCCCATCCTGACGGACAACGCCCAACAGGAAATCGGGCGGGTTCTGCGCGGCGAAACTGTTCTGCTTACCGGTTGGAACGGCCACGACGGCGGCGCGCAGGAAGCCTTCGACGGTTTTCTTTGCCAGGGTTTTGTCGCCGTTCAGATTTTTGACCAATTGTTCCCAGTCAATGCGGGCGTAGCGGTAGTAGGTGGCGCTGTCGAAGGCGGTCACGCCGATCATGCCGGCGCCGGTTTCATCGTCCTGCTGCAAATCGTCTACGGCGGTGTAATAATCCAGGTCCATGTTGACGCGGTGGGTGGAAATGGCGTGCGCTACCTGGCAGGCGGCGTCCAGGTTCAGGTCGGGCTTTTCGGCCAACATGCGGCCAAACAGCGCAATATCGGGCGCGCTGGTGCGGTTCTTGAGCGCCTTCACCCATTCATTGACAATAGGTTTGAGCGCTGGTGACTTACCCTCTTTGAGCGTGGAGACGATTTCATCCCACTTTTCTTGCAGAGCGGCCACGATGTCGGCAATCTCGCTCTTGCTCAGATAGAGCAACACTTTACTCTTGGGCTGACCGCTTTTCTTGTCGGTTTCTGTGCCAATGCCCAGTTCGTTGGCAAAGGCCTCGGCAACTGCCCACGCCTGCTGCTCGTCTTTGCCTGCATCGGCAAGCGGCCTGGCAATCAAGCGTGTGATCCACTTGGTACGGTCGGCCAGGTCCACTGCGGTGGTTTGGGCAAAGACTGGCTCCCGCCGGATAGCGCGCTTAATGCACTGGCTGGAGATGCGCGCCCGCCGCACGCCGCCGAAATCGGTATCCTTTGGGTTGCCGGTATCGTCACGGTTCAGGTTGGACGGGGCAAAGTTCTGGAGGATGTGAAGTTCGAGGTACATGGCTTTTTTCCTTTCGGGTGTGAAATGGGGTAAAATGTTATGGAGAGAACGATTCGAGAGGTGAGCAATGAAAACAGACCTGCTGCGAGAGACGAAGCAGACTGGCAGCAGTTTGCGCTGGAACAGTTCTTCCGTGAAGAAGACGACGTGACGTACACCCTTGCCGAAGCGCGGGAAGTTTATCATCCATGAAAGCGGGCGACATCGTTCTGCAATCAGGCGGTTTCATCATGATTTCCTCAAGTTAGTCGGAGGTTGTTCGATATGGCTGCTCCTGCCTCGAAGGAACAAGTGTTGAAACAAATCGAATCCTTGTCACCGGAGAGCCTGGCCGAAGTGGCTCGTTTTCTCGAATTCCTGCAATTCCAGGAAGAAAAGCGGGTTGTGCGAAAAAAGGCATCTGGCAAACTGAGCGGTTTTGGCATTTGGGCCAACCGTCCCGAAGCGCAAGACCCGATCGCTTTTGCTGAGGCGCTGCGCCGCAAGATCGAGATGAGGCAAGATGGCTGAAGTGATTGGGCTGGTAGATACCACAATTCTGGTAGATTTTTTCCGTGGAAACCAGCATGCCAGCGCCTGGCTGCATCGTTTTGCCGCTGGAGAATTGACCATTTCGGTGGTGACCGCGGCTGAATTGGTAGCGGGTTGTCTCAATCAGCGCGAGCAGCAGCGAGTGGAAAAAGATTTGGCGCTGTTTCCAATGACCTTCATTTCGAGCGCTATTTCGGCGACCGCCTGGGATTGGTATCGCCAGCATCGGCTCAGGGATGGGGTCGGATTTCTCGACTGTCTGATCGGCGCCAGTGCCTATCATGTGGGGGTCACAGTGTACACATTGAACGAGAAGCATTTCCGTCCTTTCGTGGGCTTGAAAGTGGAACGCCCGTATTGATTCAGTTCTCCCCGCCGGCTTGTCCCGGCAGTTTTTCTTCTTTGGGCGCGTGGCCCCAAAAGGCGCGCGCCCACCACTTCTGCACGCGGCCGCCTTCGTCGTCCCAGGCCAGAGTATCCCAAAACAGTTGGTTCCAGTCCACCGGCACGTTTTTGGACTTGAGGAAACTGACTGCCTGGCGCAGGTAATCGGGCAGGTCTTCGCGATGGGCCGCCAGCAGGATGGTGAAGCGCCGCTCCAGGGCGTCCTGGCTCTTGCCTTCGGGGTCGGCCTGGCGGAAGTGATCGCCCATATTGCCCTTGCCGCCGGGTTCGGGATGCAGGGCAAACAACGAGGCAATGAGATAGCAGGCGTTCTCCAGTTTCTGGCTGCGTTGTGGCGGCAGCAGCGGCTCGACGTAGGGGAACATTTGCGGGGCGGCGCCGGGCGGCAGGCCAAGTCCGCGCCGCAGGGCGGCCAGGGCAGCGCGGTCGTTGGCTTCGGCCAACCCTTGCAGGTAGGCAATGAATTCGTGCGTTCTTTGTTCGTTCATGCAGATACCTCCTTTGCAGTTTCGGCAGAATTTTGAGTATTATCGGGTTTGGGAAAAACTTCTTGCAGGGAATGGGCCAACATCCCGCGGGCGCGGACGGCGGCTTTGAGGGCAGCAGGATCGTCGCCGGCGGCTTCGGCGGCCTGTTCGAGCGCATCCCACGCCGCCTGCCGCAGGGTCTCGTGCCAGGAATCCACGGCGTTGGGGTTGCCGGGCAGGTCTTCCAGCAAGCGCAGAAAGGGGAGTTCGAGCGCGCCCCAATACCAGGCTTCAACCGCCCAATGATTCACTAACTTTTCTACGTTCTCTTTGTCTGGCGGAGCAGCATTGGGAAGGTCGTGGTTTGGAGCAATGACGAATTTTGCCAGTGTGCTGACTGCGCCCCAGAGTTTGCCGCGAACCTTATCGGCATTCGTCAGCGCGTTCCAAAGCGCAGTAA
>DAOUCM010000276.1:0-3716 GCA_034431895.1 Anaerolineales bacterium | reverse complement strand
GTTGTCATTGCGAGGAGCGTTTTTTGCGACGAAGCAATCCCCTCGCAAACCAGGAGACTGCTTCGCTTTGCTCGCAGTGACAAAATGCGTAGAGTTTATAGAACAAGAGTTTAACTTGACATTGTCAAATTACGCAGAAAAATCTGCGAGAATCTGCGTTATCTGCGGATGGTTCGACAACCTTTGCATGCACACGCGTACAGTTTACACCCAGCGGCCTCCATCCAGAATTATACCCACGAGTTCTCTGTTTGGCTTTGCGGGATGCCCAATTCGGTCTCAAGCCCCCCAATCGCTGAAGCGTTCCGTAATCTGCTTGATGCGCTCGCGCAAGACCACCGCCAGGATGCCCAGCATGAGCAGCAGCAGGCCGGTGCAGCCGATCAACACCACCGCCCAGATGCCCTGCATCAGGCCGTACATGACCGAGACGACCGCCAACACCGCAAAGACGATGGGAGTGATGACCAGGCTGCGCGAGCGGATGACGATGCCGTAAACCAGCACCGCCAGCGCCTGGAAGAACAAGATGGCAAAGAAGAGCAGTCGTTCGTTGGACAGGAATTGGATGTAGGTGACGCCCAGCAAGACCAGTTGCGAAACCATACCGGTCACGAAGGCGCCCGTCTTGCTGCCCGCGCGCGTCAACAGGTAGTGCATCAGCAGCCCCAGCGCGGCGGCGGCAATGGAATAGAACTGCGGCTCGTTCACTTGAAGTTCGATGAGGATGAGAAAGTATGCCATCAGGTAGAGCGCGTTGGACGGGAAGCCCAACCACACGTTGCGCCGCGCGAAAGCCTCCGCCGCTACCAGGGTGGCCGTCAGCGCCGGTGGGATGGCAATCACCAGGCCGTTGGGATAGAAGTCCGCGTGGAAGGGAGCAAGGCAGGAGGCGAACAGTCCGATGCCGATGCCGCTGCTCCATAGCACGAATGGCCAGCCCAGGCCGCCCGTCCGCTTGCGCAGGAAGAAGCCCGCGCTGTAATACAAAACGGCCAGCACCGCCAGCGGCAACAGCCAGCGTTCGCTGTCCAGGCTTTTCAGGCTGTATATCACGGTTAGCGCCGAGAAAGCGGTCGCGCCGTACCCCAAGCGCGCCTCGCTGTGCAGCACGGCCAGCCCCAAGAAGGCCAGCGCGTAGACGGCAAAACAAATCAGCGCCGTGCGCGGCTCGTCGGTTCGCGTAGCGAGCAGGTACAGCGTGTTGGTCAGGATTGCCAGCGCCGCCAGCCCGCGCGCCACCCAGCGCAGGGGACGTTTGCCGCTTAAAGCGCGTTTCAACCCTACGTCGAGCGCTAGCCACGCCAGCCCGATTCCTAGCAGGTACCAGGCCGCCTCGTCCACCTGGTAGTTGTGCAGCAGCAACGCCAGCCCGGCCGGGAAGAAGAATTGCGGCCCGGCCTCCAGCCAGCCTGGCTGGTGCTGGAACATCTCGACGGTGAACAGCGCGCCGACCAGCAGGACATACCAGCCGCCCGCGTCCTTCAAGGTGACCAGGGCCGCCAGGGATACCAGCCCGCCCAGCGTCAGCCCGCTTACGCGCATCATCACGGACCAGGGGCCTGCTCGCCGTTTAATCAGCGCCCACCCGCCCAGGCAGTACAGCGCGGCCAGGCCGGTCAGCGCAGGCAGCCAGGCGTCTACGTCGAAATGCTGGAGCGCAAAGGTCACACTCAGCGCGGCAGAGGCGGTCGCCGGGTAGGCCAGCCAGGCTTTGTCGAGCCGTAGGGCGTAGGCGATGAAGAAGACAGCGTATGCGCCGTAGACAATGGCGGTATTCCCGCGTTGGTCGAACGCCTCCGGCAAGATGACCGCCAGGTTGCAAAACGCCAGGAAGCCGCCGATGGCGCGCAGCGGCCAGCGCCAGGCGCCCGCAGCCGGGAAGCGCCGTCCGAGCGCCAGGTCGGGCAGCAGGTAGAGCAAACTGGGGAACAGAATGCGGTAGCCTGTGAACACGTTCGTCCCTTCCATGAACGGCAGGAAGTAAAAACTGAAATAGGCGCCCAGCCCCAGCAGCAGGGAGAACGTCCACACGTAGGCGCGCGGCCGGAGAATGTGCAGCAGCGCGTATAGCAGCGCTCCCGCCAGCAGGCAGGCCAAGCCGTAGGCCACCTGGTCTACAAAGCCAAAGCCGGCTGCTGTCAGAATGACCAGCAGAGAGACGAGCAAGAGCGGCAGGGCAAAGCGGCGCGCTCTTTCCCACCAAGCGAGGTCGTTTGTACCGATCATCCGCAGACCTTCGCCGAGCAGCGCCAGCGCCAATCCCCACGCCCAAAGGAGGATGACACGCGGCAGGCCTTCGAGAGAAAACCCTTCGGCCAGCGTCAACGGGAAGGGAACCAGGACGGCGGCTGCCAGCCAGGGGAACAGGAAGAAGGGCATCACCAGGTCGCTGACCAGGTAGAAGCCGGCCGCCGTCAGCCAGTAGAACGCCGTGAGCAGATGCCAGGCGGCGGGGGGATTGTGCATGCGGTCGAAGATAGCGACCAGCGCCAGCAGCGATAGGAGGAACTGGCCGACTTGCACCAGCAGGAAGAGCGGCAGACTGAAGGCGCGTCCCTGCCAGCGTTGGAGCAGCCAGGCTGCGCCCAAACCGGTCCAGGAGACCAGGCTGAGGAACAGTACAGCGATTTCGATTTCGTTGCCCACCACTTCTGCCAGGCGGGCAAAGGAGAGGGTCAGCGCAACGAAAGCCGCCAGGCTGAACAGCCGTGAACGGTAGAACCAGACCCCGAATCCCCAGATGAGCGCCATGCCGCCCAGGGTTACAAACCAGTACAAGGAGTTGGTTGTGCCGGTCGGGTGGAGCAGGTCGGCCAGCACGTTGGCGTCGGTGGGCAGGAGGAAGGAGAAGACGATGAAGAGCGCGAAACTGGGTTGGGGCAGGCGCTTACGGATCGCCAGGGCTGCGCCGCCAAACAGGGCGGTGGCCGCCAGCAGGATGGGCAGGCGCGCCGCTTCGATGACGGCCGCCAGGATAGCGGCAGCGGCGATGACGAAGAACGCGCCCAGGTAGAGGGCAATCTTGATACTGGTTTCGCTCAACAGGGTTTGGGTCAGGCTGGGGCGCTCGCCGGCGGGGGGAACGGGAGCGGCCGAGGCCGGGGCCGGAGCCGGGGAAACGGGGGCCGCTTGCGGCTGAGGAAGAGGCGCGGCGGGGTGCAGGTCGAAGTCATAGCGTGTGCGCATGACCAGCGCTTGTTCCGCTTGCAGAATCCCTTGTTTTTGCCAGGTTTCGATTTCGTCCAGTATGGCTTGCCGTGTGCGGCGGTCGAGTTTGGCGATTCTTGCCTGGATGTAACGGTGAGTAGGCGAGTTCAACGCTTCACGTGCGGCCTGGCGGACGGCTTCGCTGGGGTCGCGCAGCGCCAGGGTCTCTAAGGTGCGCAAGAGGGCCGCGCTGCTGTAATTCAAGGTGAGCAGTTCTTGAATGGCCGCCAGGCGGATGGTGGGCTGTTCGTCTCGAAGCAGGTCTTGGATGCGTTTGAGGGTTTCTTCGGGGGTTGGGGCGGGGCTTTCGGTCATGGTTGCCTCTTGGGGGCGTCTTTTTGTATCAAAGAGGTCACCTATGGTTGTGTGGGTGTCTACTTTGACAATGTCACATTTTCGCATAGTTGTCATTGCGAGGAGCGTTCTTTGCGACGAAGCAATCTCCTGGCAGACCGGGAGACTGCTTCGCTATCGCTCGCAGTGACAAAAAACATAGCGTTTTTAGA
>DAOUCM010000275.1:0-3332 GCA_034431895.1 Anaerolineales bacterium | reverse complement strand
GCGTGGCGTTGGGCGTGGCGAGCAGCGTGGCGTTCGGCGTGGCGTTCGGCGTGGGGTGGGGCGTGGCGGGCGGCGTGGCGGGCGGCGTGGCGGGCGGCGTGGCGGGCGGCGTATCCTTTATCGCGTTCTATTTTCGTTTGCCCTTGTACCTCATCGAACTCCCGTGGCAACGCATCGTTGGATTTTTTGTCGCAACCGCCCCGCCAGAGAGAGCCAGTCGCCTCTTCCGCCTTTCCCCTCTCTACTACGATGAACTCATCTGGCTGCCGCTCCTGGGCCTGGACAGCGCCCTGATTGAAATCGGGAAAAAAGACCGTCGCCTGGCGCAGCAGGCCATTGCCGATGTCGCTCAATCGTTCCGGCAGGGGTGGGCAGCCACGAACGCGCTCATCGAACTGACCGCGTATGATGTTGAACGCGCCCAGGATGCACGCGCCATCGCGAACATCGCTGAACAATTCGCCTGGCTGCCACCCACCATGCCCAGGGATTTGGAAAACGTCCTGCCGCCCCTGCGTGAAATTGCCCAGTACGCGCAAGCCGCGCTGGAAAGCGATACGCTCTACAACAAACAAACGCAACTGCGCGCCGCCATCGCGCAAACGCAGCGCGTCCGCGAAGGTCTCGCGCTGAGTCGTAACCGCAAGATCGCGGCGCGGTTTGGGCGCGCGCTCGAAACGTGGGAGTATGCGTTGCGCCGCAAACTCGACGCGTTGAGCGCGCGCGAAATCATCCCCAACGTGTACGTGGCAGGTTCGCCGCTTGCCACCGCCAGCAAGGTGTTCAAGGGACGGCGCGATCTCTTCCTGTCGCTTGAACGCGAACTGGCGACGGCGGCGGAAACGCGCCCCACGCTCCTGCTCTTCGGTCCGCGGCGTTGCGGCAAAACCTCCGCCATCAAGCAATTCCCTGTCCGGCTGGGGCCTGAGGTGATTCCCGTTGAGGTGGACGTTCATGACGCGGTAACGGCAGAAGGGGAAAATGGATTGCTTTCTGTCATTGCCAAGCAGATCAGGCACAACGCGCTGACGCATCGGCGCGTCCAACTCCCCCCGCTCACGCGTGACGATTTGCGCGCTGATCCATATCTCGTCTTTGGGGATTGGTTGAACCGTGTCGAGGAAGCGGTTGGTACGCGCTGGATTTTGCTCTGCCTGGACGAGTACGAACGGCTGGAGGAGATGCTGGAAGAAGGACGGATTGACCGGCGCGTCTTCCACTTCTTGCGCCATCTCATCCAGCATCATCCGCGCCTCACTGTGCTGTTGAGCGGCTCGCACACGCTCGAAGATTTGCCGCCGATGTGGAGCGATTATCTGATCAATGTCCGCGTGCTGAGAATCGGCAACCTGAAAGAGGACGAGGCGCGCGAACTCATCGTCCAGCCAATTGAAAATTTCCCGCTGGAGTACGAACCTGCCGCCGTCGAGCGCATGATCGCAGTGACAGGCTGCCAGCCATATCTGTTGCAGGGGACTTGCTGCGATCTGGTGAATATGCTCAACGAACAAAACCGCACGCGCGCCACGCTCGCAGACGCCGAGCGCGCCCTCGATTCGGCACTGACGACAGGCGCTCTGTATTTTCAGGAATTGTGGCGCTGGCGCGACACGGACGATACACAGCGTGCTATCCTGCGCGCCCTCGCCACCGGCCGAACTCTTTCGGCTCTACGCGATCTGCCAGATCTGAATTCTGCCCTGCGCAAACTGCTCCGCCGTGACATCCTCATGGAAACCCCGCAGGGCTATCAATTCCGCGTCGAACTGGTGCGGCGTTGGGTGGAGCGGCAGGGAGATGAACCATGATGGCTGACTTCCTCCTCAACCTCCTCGCCTCCCTCGCCTACGACCTGCTCAAAGCCCTCCCCTCCCACTTCCAGGGCCAACGGGAAGACCGCCTGGTCCCTGGATACTGGCGTAGCGCAAGTCTTCGACTTGCGCGGATACAAAGCGGGTACAATATCTGACATCCACCTATGAGGAATCCATGCGTTATCTTAATGTTGACCTCGACGAACTCGCCTTTGCCCTCGATTTCAGGCTGGAGGGCATGAATCACTACCTCGACCTGGAAAGCGGTCAGGTGGTCTCTGTCTCGGAGGAGTCCCGTGACGAACTGGAACGGCTCTACGCCGGGATAAAATTCAGGAAGGGCGAGAAACCGCCTCCGCTCGAGCAACTGCTGCAAACCAGCCCTCTGCACGACTGGCAAAAGGAAGAAGTGCGTCAGGCGGCTGCCGTCGAAGCCGGTTATGGCACGCGCTTCGTCGCAATCCCGCGCCTGGAGAGCTGGGAATCCTATGGCGATATGCAGGATTTCATTGTCACCGTCCGCGACGCGCACCTGCGCGAACGGCTCGAGGTGGCAATCAAGGGGCGCGGCGCCTTCCGTCGCTTCAAGGATGTCCTGGAGCGGTATCCGCGCGAACGCGAGCGCTGGTTCACCTTTCAGAATGACCGCATGATCCAGCGGGCGCGGGAGTGGCTGGAATCGCTGGGCATTGCGCCCACCCCCAAACAAGAACCATGAGCCAGACCGACCTCGCTTCCGCCCTCCAGCATCACTTCGGCTTCCCCTCCTTCCGTCCGGGGCAGGTGGAGGCGCTGCAATCGCTGCGGGAGGGGCGGCATACGCTGGTCGTCATGCCCACCGGGGCGGGCAAGTCGCTGGTCTTCCAGCTCGGCGCGCTCTTGCGCGAAGGGCTGACCCTGGTCGTCTCGCCGCTCATCGCCCTGATGAAAGACCAGGTGGACGCGCTCGAACGGCGCGGCATCGCGGCCACCTACATCAACAGCGCCCTGCCTGTCAGCGAGCAAAACGCCCGTTTGCAGCGGCTGGCGCAGGGAGCGTATCGCCTGGTCTATGTCGCTCCGGAGCGATTGCGCAGCGTGCCGTTTCTGAACGCCCTCCAGAGCCAGAAGATCGGCCTGCTGGCGGTTGATGAGGCCCACTGTATCTCGGAATGGGGCCACGACTTCCGCCCCGATTACCTGCATCTGGCAGAAACGCGCCGCCGGCTGGGGCATCCGCTCACCGCTGCCCTGACCGCCACCGCCACGCCGCAGGTTCAGGACGACATCGCCCGGCTGCTGAAATTGGGGGAAGCCAGGCGCATCGTGACCGGCTTCAACCGCCCCAACCTGTACTTCGAGGTGCGTTCCGCTTCCGGCCCGCACCCGAAACTGCGTGCCCTGACCGAACTTTTGTCTCCGCCCGAAGCCGGCGGCGCCGTCATCGTCTACACCGGCACACGCCGCGACGCCGAGGAGGTGGCCGGCTTTCTCTGGGAAGCGCTCCATCTGTCCGCCGAATACTACCACGCCGGCCTG
>DAOUCM010000274.1:0-3089 GCA_034431895.1 Anaerolineales bacterium | reverse complement strand
GGAATCTCACTCCAGGCGCCAGCGGGCAGGTGCAAACAGCGTATCACCAGGCTCTGCCTGGTCTGGCAAAGCCGACCACAGGTCGGCGGTACGTTAGCACAGCAAGAGAATAGAGATGTGGGCAATCACCAGTTTTTGGCAGCGATTCCTCCATTTTTGCATGGCCTGATTCGGCGGGCTGATGCTGCGACAGGGTTTCAAGAAAGTTCTGCCCCCATCTCGGGTATCGCTCTCGGTGTCTCCGTGTCTCAGTGGTTCGATTTTTACCTTTTTGCAGTGGACTCTTTGATGTATATTTCACAGCATGAAATCGAAATGATTCCCATTGCCATCTTACGCTAAAATTATACAAATGGGAAGCCTTTCTCTTTACAGCCTTTTCGCGCTGGTTACCGTCTTGCTCACCATCCCCGTGGCAATCATTGCCTGGAGACAGCGCACCGCTCCCGGCGGCTTGCCGCTGGCTTTGCTCATGGCAGCCACAGGCGAGTGGGCCTTCGGCGCAACCTGGGAATATGCCACGCCGAGTTTGGACGCCAAAATTTTTTGGTCGGTTTTCCAATATGCCGGCTCGCTCAGCGCGCCGGTTTTTTTCTTGTGGTTCAGCCTCCAGTACAACGGTTTGTCGCGTTGGACCTGGCAGCGGATTCGCTGGCTGTTCCTCGTGCCGCTCCTCTGCTTCGCCCTGGCAGCCACCAACCATTGGCACCACCTGATTTGGACCAGTTTCACCCCCTCGGCGGTCGGCCAGAATCTCATCGTCTATGGGCATGGCATCGCCTTCTGGGTGGGCGTCATCGGCTACTCTTATGTCCTGATGGCCCTGGCCACCCTCCTGCTTCTGCTGCCCTATTTCCGCATCTCGCCGCTTCACCGCCCGCAAACCCGCCTGTTGCTGCTGGCAGCGCTGGCGCCCTGGGCCGCCAACGTCTTTTACCTCCTCCCCGTCAATCCCCTGCCCGGCCTGGACTGGACGCCGCTTTCGCTGGTGTTTACCGGCGCGATTCTAGGCCTGGCCATGCTGCGCTTCCGTTTGCTGAATCTTCTGCCGCTGGCGCGCGCCACCCTGCTCGAGCGCATGCCCAACGGCGTCATCGTCCTCGACGAACAGAAACGTTTGCTGGATATGAACCCGGCCGCGCAAACGTTCTTCCATATCCCACGCCAGCGGTTGTTCGAACCGGCTGCTCTGGTCCTGCCCCATTGGGAACAACTGGCCGACGCCTTTTCGCCGGAACAGGAGAACAGCGTCCGTCTTCCTCCCCGCTGGGAAATTGACATTTCCCCCTTCCGCCGCGAGAACGGGACCTTCGGCGGTTGGATTCTGCTGATTCGGGACATCGAAGCGCAGTACCGCACCGAACAGGCTCTGCAGCGGCGGGATGCCATCCTGCAAGCCGTAGGACGCGCCGCCCAGGAGTTCCTGAACCCTACTGCTGAGTCCCTCAACTTCTCAGCCGCTCTGGAAGCGCTCGGCAGCGCCACCGGCGTCAGCCGCGTCTACATTTTCGAACGCTTCCTGAACGAAGAGGGAACGCCGCTCGTCAGCCAACGCTACGAATGGGTGAGCGCAGGCGTCACCCCACAAATAGACAATCCCGATTTGCAGAACCTGCCCTACTGCCAGGTTGGTTTCCAACGCTGGGAAGACGAACTCTCACAAGGACGCTTCATCGTCGGCCTGGTGAAGGACTTTCCACCTGCCGAACGCGACTTCTTGCGTCTCCAGGATATTCTCTCGATTGCAGTCGTTCCCATTTTCAAAGGCAAGTCGTTCTGGGGCTTCGTGGGCTTCGACGAGTGCCGTCAAGAACGGCAATGGTCAGCGGCAGAACTGGAGGCCCTGCACATCGCCGCCGACCTGATCGGCAGCGCCCTGGAATGGCACGAGGCTGAACGACATTTGCGCGAGCATCACCGCGCTCTCGAACTGACCCGTGACATTCTCCAGCTTGCCCTGCAGGCCGGCGACCTGGTCGAAATGGCGCAACTCCTGGTAGACCGCGTGGGAAGCCTCATCGGCGCCGACGGCTGCTTCATCACGCTGTGGGACGAGAGTCAGCGTCTTACCCTGCCGCTGGCTGCTTACGGCCCCTTCCGGGACTCTTATCGTTCAACGAAGACATTGCCTGGCGAAAAAACCTTCACCGCCTCGGTGTTGGAGGCCGGTCGTCCGCTCGTGATCGAAGATACGCACCACTCGCCTTACGTCAGCAAGCGCATTCCCAAAATGTTCCCCTCGCGCTCCATGCTGGCCCTGCCGCTCCTTGCTGGCGGCAAGAAACTGGGCGCCATTTTGCTCAGTTTCGATGAACAACATTCTTTTCGAGCGGAGGAAATTGCCATCGCAGAACAGGCAGCCAACCTGGTGGCTCTGGCCGTGGCCAAACTCCAGGCGATCGAAGATGCCCGCCGCCGCGCCGAAGAAGCCGAAACGCTGCGCCGCGCCGGCGCGGCTGTAGCCGCTACCCTCAACACCGAAAAAGCCGTGGACCTGATTCTGGAGCAACTGGCCCACGTCATCCCTTACGACAGCGCCTCGGTACAATTACTCCACCCAGGCTACCTCGAAATCGTCGGCGGGCGGGGATGGAAAAGCCCGAAAGAGGTGCTTGGCTTGCGTTTTTCCGTCCCCGGCGATAATCCCAACACCCTGGTCGTCGAAAAGCGCCAGCCGGTCCTCCTCTCCACCACAGAGCAATACCCCACATTCCACCAGCCACCCCACCGAGACATCCGCAGTTGGCTGGGCGTTCCGCTGATGGTGCGCGACAAAGTCATCGGCATTCTGGCGATAGACAGCGTCCATCCCCATCACTTCAGTGAGGCGCACATGAAACTGGCAACCGCCTTTGCCGATCACGTGGCGATTGCCCTCGACAACGCCCGTCTCTTTGCCGAGACGCAGGAACTGGCGCTTACCGACCCGTTGACCGGCCTTTACAACCGGCGCGGCTTCTCCGAAATCGGCCAGATCGAGGTTGGGCGCGCCCGCCGTTTGCAACACCCTTGCTCGCTGTTGATGATTGACATTGACCATTTCAAGCAAATCAATGACCGCTACGGTCACGCCGAAGGCGGCGACGCGG
>DAOUCM010000273.1:0-12014 GCA_034431895.1 Anaerolineales bacterium | reverse complement strand
GACCGGCGATGATGCCCGGCACGCCGGCGAAGGTGAAACCGGTCACATCGAAGGGGCAGGCCTCGCCCTTGGGCTGGCAGTGCATGGACATCTGATACCAGATGGACGGCATTTGAATCCCCAGGTGCATGTCGTTGGCGAGCAGGGGCTTGCCGCTGGCCGTCAATTTGCCCGATACCGCCCAACTGTTCGAGCCGATGTCGGGACCTTTGGGGCCGAGGAGGGAATCGAGCAGAGCGAGGTTATCAGCGGCGGATTGGAGCATGGTGATTGGGTAACTGCTCACTGATAACTGCTCACTGTTCACTGATAACTGATCACTGCCCACTGCCGCCTGCTCGCCGATTACCGGCACGATGACCGGATAATCCGCCGGGTATTCCGGGTAGAGTTCCGCCACCTGTTCGGGCGTGAGCGTTTTGAGCAGGATGGCGCGCGCAATTTCCTCGTCCATGTTGCTGCCCAAATCCCAGGCCATGGCTTTGCCCCACGTCAGGCTGTGGACCGGCGTCCAGGGTTCGATCTGGTAGCCGCGGTTGAGCAGACCGGTCAAAATGCTGTATTCCAGGCTGAGTTCGATGGGGTCACGTTCCTGGATGTAGGCGTTCACCCCCTCGGCGTAGGCGTCGGCGATGGCTTTGGCTGCGGGGCTGAGCATTTCGTATTCCTTCTCGGCGGTGGCGCGCCAGCCAAGCGTGCGCAGGAACGAGTCGGTCTCGACCTGTCCCTTGCCGAACATCTCCGAAAGCGTGCCGGAGCCGACGTGCCGCCAGAAATCCATCTGCCAGAAGCGATCCTGGGCGTGGATGTAGCCTTGCGCGAAGAACAGGTCGTGCGTCGTGCTGGCGTAGATGTGCGGAATGCCCATCGAGTCGCGGTAGATGTCCACAGGACCATCGAGGCCCGCGATTTGAACCTCCCCGTCAATCTGCGGGAAGGACTTGGGCGCGACCGTGTTCGGCAGGTAGGACTTGAAGTAATACGTCCCTCCTGCGCCGAGAAGCAAAACAACGATCAGCAGGCCGGTAAGAGCGTGCAGGATGAAACGTCGCATTTTCATGGTCTCCTCCAAATGGTTTTGGGGAATTATAGTACAATCCACCTCCAGAATGTGGCATATCAACCCTCGAAATGACGATTCAGCGGAGATGCGTATTTCGAAACCGCTCGTGCCGAACGATTGGGCAAGCATGATTTTGGGGACGACCCTGTTTTTGGGTTTCCTCGTGCGCTTCTTTCCCGGACTTTTGGCCGGCTTCCCGTTGAACGATGGGGGGATGTTTCTGACGATGATTCAGGACTTGCAAGAGAATGGCTTTCGTCTGCCGGCGTTTACCACCTACAACCTGGCTCAGATTCCGTTCGCTTATCCGCCGTTGGGGTTTTACCTCGGTGCGGCGTTAGCGGCGGTGGGCATTCCCCCATTACAGGTTTTACGCTGGCTGCCGCCGCTGGCGAATTTTCTTTCTATCCTGGCATTTTATCGGCTGGCAGAAGTGCTCCTCCAGGATAAACCACGCGCCGCCGTGGCCAGTATGGCGTATGCGCTTTTGCCAGGCAGTTTTGCCTGGCACATTATGGGCGGCGGCCTGACGCGCGCCTTGGGGATGCTCTTTATCTTATGCACGGATGAATGCATTTATCGTTCGTTCCGCGATAGGCAAGTAAAAATGCTGTTGGGGGCTGTGTTTTTTGGCACTCTGGCGGTTTTAAGTCACCCTGAAGTCGCCCTGGCTACCATGGCAAACCTGGCTTTGTTTTGGCTTTTCTTTGGCCGTTCGCGGCAGGGTACAGGGCAAGCGGCGTTGATTGCTGTAGGGGTGGCCTTGTGTACCTCGCCTTGGTGGGGGAGTGTGTTGGCTTATCATGGCCTGAAGCCGTTTTTCACAGTGATGCATAGCGGCGCTTATATCCTCAATCCACTGACCAAATTCTTGAGCGACTTTTCCATCTTAGATGGCTGGACCGGCCCCTTCCATGCGCTTGTATGGGTGGGGATAGGATGGGCGATTTGGAAACGGCGCTTTTTCTTTTTGGCCTGGCTGGCGTTGCCGTACTTCACCGAGCCGCGCAGTGCGCCGGCTTTTGCCCATTTTCCGGCTTCCATGCTGGTCGCCTTGGCGATGATGGAGGCCTTGCCTGCGTTTTGGGCGCGGCATACTCAGGAGAGCGGCCTAAAGGAAGAGGGTATTCTTTCTCCAAAAGGAACGCTGGTTCTCTTGGGCGTGACGTTTTTCTGGTTTGTGCAAAGCGCTTTTTTCGGCCTGGTGATGCTGCGTACCAGCCTGGTTCCCCCGGCCCCTCAACAGGCCATGCAGTGGGTAGCAGCCAATACGCCCTCGGAAAGTTGCTTTTTCCTGCTCACAGGTCAGGAAGGGGCGATGATCGATCCGTGGCAAGAGTGGTTCCCGGCCTTGAGTGGACGATGCAGTCGTTCTACTTTACAGGGTCTGGAGTGGACGTTGGGTGAAGCCTTTTTCCCCCGCTTGCGCCTGTTGTCGCGTTTGCAAGAGTGCCGTCAAGTGACCTGTGTGGAAGCGTGGGAAGCAGAAACCGGCTTGACCTATGATTATTTGTGGGTAGCCAAGAACCCGCAAATGGAGAGCCTGCTTGTCTCTGCCCGCCAGGCCGGTTATCGAACGGTGTTCGAGAATGCGGTGGCTGTGATTTATTCGCGGTGACGAGCCGTCTCTTTATTTCACCTTGCCGAGCAAGCGGGGAAACCAATACCAGAGAATATCGGCGGTTGGTTTGCCATGCACAGATACGGATTTATCTTGTAAGATGGTGGGAGGGTAATAGCCGCGGCTGACGACACCGCCCACCCATTGCCGTTCGTTGATGGCGGTCAAAATGGCCTCGTAAATGTCGGCCTGAAGTCCCAGGTTCAATTTCAGGGAGGGGTTATCGGGGTAGGGCGGGCCGAGCGTTCTCCAGTCCAAGCAGCCGCCCTGGCCGTCTGGCAGGCATCCACGCGCCGCGCCGTCCACAGAGGGATACGTGATGACGACGATGACTGGCTTGCCTGTCACTGAGGCCAGGGGCGAGATGCCGGTATCCAGCAAGCGTCCGGCTTCCTCCTTCATCTCCGCCTTGGTGGGAGCAGACGAATCGCTCAGTTTGATGCTCCACAGCAGGTAGATGCCATCTACGCTTTTCAGCAGGTCGAGCGGGGTCGTGAGCGTTTCCTGTTCGTATGGCAGCGCCCATAAAACCGTACCGTGGAAATGACTTCGCACTTCGGCAATCAAGGCTTTCCAGCGCGCTTCGGCATCTTGCGGGACGCCCGAGGGCGTGATCCCGTCTGCCAGCGTTCCCCCAGGCAGGGCCGGAGCGAGCCAGTCGCCGCCTAGAATCAATGCCTGCGCCCCCGATTGGGTTGCCAGGTCGGCGTAATTGAGCAGGAAGGCGCGGTAATGCTCGAACCATGCCTGCCACCAGTCTGCGCTGCGGGGTGCGGCAGCAAAGAAATCCTCGCTTTGTCCGCAGGTCAATTGCGGGCAATGGGCAAAGCGCGGTGTAGGGAACAAGGCTACGCTCAAGTTCAGCGCGCGTGCCTGGTTCACCATGCGATAAGTATCGTTCCAAAACGAATCACGGCCTGGCAGGGGCGCCAGCGTCAGCGGGTCGGCGCTGGCAAACGACCAAGTGGGCGTGAAGATGATCCAGTTGGCCCCCAATGCCTGAACGTTTTGGATGGCCAGGGGGATGGAGGTGACCCAATTGGGATGCAAGGTGGGCTGAAACTCCACGCCTGCCACGAAAGCCGGCTGACGAGGCGTAACGGCAACGCCCACCAGGCTGCCCGGCTGGGAGTTTTCGAGCCACATCCAGCGTGTGACGGTATCCTTGAGGTCTTGAGGCGCCAAACTGGTGGCTACTTCTCGTCCACGCGAAGCGTCGCCGGCGGTGGCGCTGTCGTCGGCGCTGCCGCATTGCCCGGCGCGGCAATAGCGATAACCAAACGAGCCTAAAATGCTGAGCGGGCTATACAATTTATATATCCAACGATTGCTGCCCACCGGCCACATGGGCAGCGGTTCCGTCCAGCCGTAGGGATTGAATTGGATGTAGATGAGGTCTCCTACCGGCGTGTTGGGAGGAATATCTACCTCGAACAAAATCGGCGAAGAAGCGCCCGCTTGCCAGGTCTCGACCACGTCGGTGAGGACAGTATCGGTTTCTGGCACAATCAATTGCCGCACCTGGAATTCGCCGTTGGACTTGTGTTCTGCGTTCCAGAAGCCGTCGCCCAATGTGTATTTGTAACGCACATCGGCGCCGGCCGGCAGACGCAGGGTGATCGTGTAGCGTCCATCGGGCAAAGCGGTCAAGATAGGCATACGGTCGGCGACGGCGCTCAGGCCTCCGCGCAGGTCTGCAAAGGTGTTGCCCAGTTGGAAGAGGTTGCCGCCCAAGCGCACCGGCGCTCCCGGCACGGTATTCTCTGGCACGCTGACGTTGAACGTGATGTTGACCAGCGCAGCCGGCTTCAGAAACAATTTGCCGGGCGTCGTCAAGCCCTCCACTACGTTGGCGCCTTGCTGGAAGGTCTGGTATGTCCCATCCAGCGCATAGGCCACCAGGGTATGCGTGCCGGGCGGCAAGCCTTTCAGAGCATAGCGCCCGGCAGAATCGGTCACGGTTTGCAGGCCGCCGGCCGTCACCAGGATATTGGGCAGGGGGGTGCCATTCTCGGCGTACACTTCGCCTTCGATGTTGCCGCTCTTGCCGGTGTATGTTTTGTCAATCCAACTGGCGATGATGTCGCGCGTCTCGCCGGGGGCGGTGACGTGATACAGGCGGTAGCGAATTGCCACGTCTGCGCTGCTGTCTTCCTGAATCTGCGCATTGGTGCGGCGCACATAGCGGTATTTGACCACCGAGTGCAGCGGCAAGGGCAGCGCCACGGCATACGTTTGCGGGTCGCGCGGCTGCATGGGATAGAATACACTGTTCAGCGCCAGGCCGGTCACTTCGTCCAAAATGGCAAGGGCCAGGTTTTCGCCTGGCGCCAGCGGTTCGGGCAAACTGGCGACGAAAACAACCTGCGCCATGGGCATCGGCGTAGGGGTGGGGCCCGCCGGGATAGGAGAGGCCGTGGCCGGCGCACCGCTGGGTGTGGAAAAGGCCGGCAATTGAAACAGGGACAGTTGACAGCCGGCGCTGCTTGTCAGCAAGATGACCAGCAAAACGATCAGACTCAGCCTGTACTTGCTTCTGGTCCCTGACCTCATCCTTCCTCCTGGGCTGCCTCGCGCGCTTGCATCTGACGCTGCCGGCCGCGATAAGCGATGCGGCTCAGCGCAATGCTGATGAAATAGAGCAATGTCATGGGCGCCATCACCAAGGCCATGTTGACCGGATCAACGGTGGGCGTAATGGCCGCGGCCAGCACAGAAATCAGCACGATAGCGATGCGCCAATGCTCCGACATGGCCTGCGGTTTCACCCAGCCGATGGCGGTCAGCACATAAATCAATAGGGGGAACTCGAAGGAGATGCCAATCCAGAACATGACGCCCGTGACGAAATTGAAATACGACATGGGGCGTAATTCCGCCTGGATGCCCATGAAATTGAGCAGGAAAGGCAGGGCGGCCGGCAGCATGATGTAGAAAGAGAAGGCCATGCCCGAAACGAACAAGAACGTCGCCAGCGGAATGGCGAGCAAACCGAAGCGCCGTGAAGCCGAACGCAGGCCAGGAGCGGCAAACAGCCAGAACTCGAAGGCGATATAGGGCAAAGCCAACACCACCCCGGAGAGCAGCGCAACTTTCATGAATACGCCCACCGACTCGGTGACTTCGATGGCTTTGAGCGCCGTCAGGCCGCCAATGGGACGCGCCAGGTACTCGATGAGTTGCTGGGTAAAAGCAAAAGAGATGACCACTGTTATCGTCAGCGCCAGCAGCGAGCGCAGCAGATGTTTGCGCAGGTCTTCGACCTGATTCCACAGCGACTCGCGCATCTCCTTGTCGCTGACGACGCCGCTCAGCACGTCTATCAAGGGATGTTCGTCTGGCTCTTCGGTCAGGAAGGTATGTACCTGCCGATAAGCGCGGAAGGGGAACGAAACGATCTTCCACACCAGGCGGAAGGGAAAAGTAATGACCCGCCACAGGCCAAGAAGAAATTTACGCATGGTCTTCTGTCTCGGAGGGGGGCGCAGTTGGGGATGAGGGGGACAGGGCCGAGGCAGGGGCGGGGCGCGGGGCGGCCTCAGCAGGTTCAGGCTTGGAAGGAGGCGGAGCGGCCGGGGCCGGCGGTCCGCTCAGGAGGGTCTCGGCAGGTTCAGGCTTGGAAGGAGGCGGGGGGGCGCTGCCCCAGGTGCCAAAGCGCGGCTGCCGCAGGTTCTTATCCACCGTTTCCTTGACATTGGTCCCAATCTTCCCAATTTCCTGGTTGACTTTTTCCAGGTCTTCCAGGTTGGCTTCGCGCATCAGGCGATTGGGCAGGTTGCGGATTTCACGCGAGGTGTTGAGGAAGGCGCGCCAGCCCTCTGAGGTGACCAGGTTGCGCAGCCAGCGTCCAATGGTGCGGCCCGCTTTTTGCATGTCTTTTGGCCCCAGGATGATGAGGGCGAGCAGGATAATGAATATCAGTTCAGTCGGGCCAATGCCGAGGATTTCCATGTTGAATTTATCTTGCTCCTGTTGCAGAGTTGCGTGCGGATAAGGTTTGTGTGATTTCGTGTTGGTGGTCTGCCAGGCTGCCCAGTACGCCGTTGACAAAGCGCGGGGCGGAGTCGGAGCCGTAGGTTTTTGCCAGTTCGACCGCCTCATTGATGACGACTTTGATGGGGGTTTCGCCCGAGACGGCAAATTCCCAGCAGGCCATCCGCAGGATGTTGCGGTCTATGACTGCAATCTGGTCGAAAGGCCATTCAGGGGCGTATTTTGCGATCACGTGGTCAAGGAGGTCGAGCAGGGGCAGGCAGCCAAAGACGATGCGGCGGGCGAATTCGGCCAGATCGTCGCCGAGGGGTGTTTCTTCCAGCCGCGCCTGGAGGACTTCGGCGGGAGGGTGGTTTGCAAGGTCTATTTCGTAAAGTACTTGCAGGGCCAGGCTGCGCGCCCTGGTGCGGGACTTCATACGGGTTTCAGGCCTCGCTATCTTCCTCGTATTCGATGTCTTCGATGTGGATGTCGACATGGTCAACGTCCATACCGATCATTTCTTGAATGGCGCGCGCTACCTGCTGCTGTACGTTGCGGCTGACTTCGCGGATGTTGACGCTTTCTTTCAATATTAGATAAAGGTCAACAGCGACCATGTCTTCTTGCACGTCAATGCGGACGCCATCCCCTGCGCCGCGCCGGAACAGGCGGTTGACGCCGCCCGGTACAGGCGCCATGTGGCTGACGCCCGGCACGCCCAATGCAGAGAGTTTGGCAATGGCAATCAACACGTCAGTGGAGACAGTGGTTTTGCCGGGAGGACGATTCGAACCTGTCATGGTTTCTCCTGTGGGGCCTCACCCCAACTCCTCTTCCAGAAGGAGAGGGGCAAGGGTGAGGGAAGAATTTACATCATCGCCATACCGCCATCCACGCCTAGCGTCTGGCCGGTAATATAAGCGGCCTGGTCGGAGGCGAGAAAAGCAACCGCATAAGCGATTTCTTGGGGCTGGCCGATGCGCCCCAGCGGCACCCATTTGAGAGCGGTTTCGAGCGCGCCGGGCGGCATGGCGTTCAGGATCTCGGTCTCTACGAAGCCGGGCGCTACCGCGTTGACGGTAATATTGCGCGCCGCCACTTCACGCGCCAGTGCCTTGGTGAAGCCAATTTGCCCGGCCTTGGAGGCCGAATAATTGGTTTGACCGGGGTTGCCCATCTGCCCGGCCACCGAAGCGATGTTGATGATGCGCCCGTAGCGTTTGCGCATCATGTGTTTGATGGCGGCTTTCGAGCAATTGAAGGCGCTTTTCAGGTTGGTTTCGATGACGGCGTCCCAGTCGGCTTCGGACATCATCATGATGAGCGTATCGCGGGTGATGCCAGCGTTGTTGACCAGGATGTGCAGGTCGCCAAAAGTATCGAGGACGAACTTCACCAGGTTTTGCGCTTGCTCGAATTGCGAGACATCTGCCTGGAATGCTGCCGCCTGACCGCCGCCGGCTTGGATGGCTTTCACCACCTCGTTTGCGCGTTCTGGCGATTGGTGATAATTGACGACTACAGCCGCGCCGCGCGCCGCCAGTTCGAGCGCAATAGCGCGCCCAATGCCGCGTGAGGCGCCGGTAACGAGGGCAACACGCTTTTCCAACGATAAGGTTTCGGACATCCTGTCGCTCCTTTGAGTGAATTATACACTGTCCTTAACACCAAAACGTGGATTGCGTATTCCCAGAATCAAGCCTGCCGCGCCGGCAGCGGCGATGAGACCGGCGCCCAGGAATACGTCTTGCCAGAATTGCATGGGGAACAGGCGGATGAGTGTGTCGGAGTACAAGAACAGCCAGGAATCGCCCTCGAAGAAGAGGGAGTGAAACCAGGTGAAGAATTGCCAGAAGGCCAGGGCCGCAAATAGACCGACCGTAACAATCAACCCCAGCGTCAGCCAGCCTCCGCGCTTCAGGCCCTGAAGATAGGCCGGCTGCCATTTCCCCTGCCTGGCCCATACTCCGAGCAGGAATAGCAGCAGCAAGGACGCATACCAAATTTTGAGGCTGGCCTGGGTAATGACCTTGACATCTTGCATGTGGCTCAATTCGCGCGCATTGAACAGCGAGGCGCCGTCGGGGAAGGTCAATCGCTCCAGGTAGGAGAGGCCTTGGTCGTTCAGCAGGTATTCCAGGGCAAACGGAGCATAGGTCAGCCGATCGGCGGTGGTGAAGCCATATTCGTCGGGAGGAAAGCCCGGCAGGTTGTATTCGATGTGCAAGAAAGCCGGCGTGAGCAGCAGGCGCAGAGCGAGTCCCAATAGAACAAGGGGGGTCAAGAGGGTGGTGAGGAAGGAAATCAAGCGGGGGAACATACCTGTTTACCTCATTGTAACGTCTCTACGTCGCCGTGCAGGAGAAAGTTGACGACCAGGTTGTCGGTCAGCCATTCGATGGGGGTTTGGTCATCGGTGAAGATTTGCGTGGTTTCATAACCGGGTTGCAGGTTGACGAGGGTGGAACTGAGAACCGTCAGGAGGAGTGGATGGACATCCTCGCGCGCGGAGAGGGCGGCGTAGTTGTGCATCAGGTCGTCTGCTTGGGTTGGTTGTTTGCTGGCGTAGACGATCGAGTTGAGCGTATTGGGGATGTCTATGATGTGAATGGAAGGGAAGACGCTTGCGATCGTGGTGGCGAGTCCATCAATCAGGCGGCGGTCGCCGGGCGCGCGCCCAACGTTGATGGCCAGCACGCCTTTGTCGCTCAGGCGGTCGTAGGCAATTTGGAAGAATTGCTGCGTGGTCATGTGCGGCGGGATGTAAGGCGGGCGGTAGGCATCTACGGCAATCAAGTCGTATTGCCCTGGGCTGTGTTCCAGGCCCCAGCGGCCATCTTCGATATAGACGGTCAGGTTGGGCATGGTCATGCCAAAGTACTGACGCCCTACGGCTACGATCTCGCCATCGAGTTCGAAGCCGTCTATCTCGACGGCATCGAACACCTCGGCAGCCTGACGCGCGGTCGTCCCGGCGGCCAGCCCGACGATGGCGATGCGTTTTACGTCTTCGGGCGCGTAGTTCGGGTTGAAGAAGGGAGCGACCAGGAAATGTTCCCACGGACCGTTGTAGTAGAGCAGTTCGGGATGGTAGATGGAATGGACGCCCTGTCCGTCGTTCAAGCGCAGCAGCGTGAACCCGTTGACTTGCTGGACTTCAATGTAGTTATATTGGGACTCGGTCTCGAAAACTTGGCCGGGCGAATTCTTGACATGAAAATCACCAAAGAGCAAGAAGCCTGTCAGCACGAGCGCCCACAGCCCAAAGAGAGCCACTTTACGGCGGCGTTTTTCCAATTCCAGGCCGCCCAGGGCCACCAGCAGGATGAGCAAGCCAAAGAGCAGAAGGGTGCGGCTGACACCCAGCAGCGGGAAGAGCAGCAAGGTGGGCAGGAAGGCGCCCAGCACCGAGCCAACCGTAGAAAGCGCATACAAGTTGCCGGCCACGTTGCCGGCCTGCTGGGTGTCTTGAAGAGTAATGCGGAGGGCAAAAGGCGAGGTCATCGCCAGCAAGGTGACCGGGACGCTGAACAGCAGCAAGGTCGCCAGGAACGAGGCGGCAATGACGCCCAGGTCGAGGGCCTGCATGGCAGAGGCAGCAGCCAGCAAGATGGGCTGTGAGATGACCGGGATCAATCCCAGCGTCGCGCCGCCCCATGCCAGAAAGGTGAACATGGTTTCAGGGTGCGGCGATCGGTCGGCTTGCCGGCCGCCCAGGGCATAGCCGGCGGCAAAGTAGACCAGAATCAGTCCAATGATGACCGCCCATACCAGGTTGACGCTGCCAAAGCGCATTTGCAGCAAGCGCGAGGCGCCAAATTCGGCTGCCAGCGTGGTCATGCCTGAAATCAAGACGGTGAATGAAATGTAGCGTCGCATGGGGGGTAGCGCTGGGCTAACAGTTCCTTCAAGCGGGGATGTGCAGCATAGACGCCATGATACTTGGCTGGCAGGAGGGCAGCAATGCGACACATGATTTCATCGGTGTATTGTTTCAAGGCAGCGTCGCGGTTCGTTTTGGGCAGGGGCGGCAAGGTGAACGCTGGTCCGGCTGTAACGGTAATATGACTGCGGCGCAGGCGCTTGAGATTGCCAAAGACCACTTTGTCTTCTGTCCCGGCCAGCGCGACGGGAATGATGGGGTGTCCGAGCCTGGCAGCCAGGTAACTGACGCCGGGCTTGCCCTCGATCATCGAGCCAACCCGGCTGCGCGTCCCTTCGGGAGCAATGACCAGGTTATTGCCCTCGTCCATCAATTTGATGATTTTGCGCAGGGCCTTGACATCGGGATTGAAGCGGTCAATGAAAATGAAATTGAAGTATTTCCCCAACCAGCGCAGGAAAGGATTCTTTTCCCACTTTTCGGCCACCGGGATGAATAAATCCCAGCGGTCGAGGGCGTAGAAGGCCATAGCGGCGTCTACGATGCCCAGGTGATTGGTGGCAATGACAAAGTTGCCCTGCGTGGGGACGTGTTCATAGCCGCGCACTTGCACGTCGGCAATCAGGTTGATGACCAGGCGGAGCAGCCAGCGGAGAAAATTACGCATGGGACAATTGTATGCCAATTGGGAAAATGCTGCAACTGGTCGAAGAAAGAAGTGTGCGCGCAAAGGTTGACGACTTTTGGGGCATACAATGAATGCAAATTCATGTCCTGAAATCACAAAAAATCGAGTAAGATTGGACTCCAAAGTCTCATGAAGTTTAACAAGGTATTTCCATCATCTGGCAAGAGGCGACTATCAGCCGTCGTAGCCGTTGTACCACCGGCCTTCGGTCGGTTCGACCAGGCAGAGCCGGTGATACGCTGTTTCGGCTTCCAGTTGTTGCCGTCCTCTCGTACCACCGACCTTTAGTCGGTTCGGCCAGGCAGAGCCTGGTGATACAGGGCCTGGTGATACGTTGTTTTGGCTTCCAGTTGTTGCCGTCCTCTCGTACCACCGACCTTTGGTCGGTTCGACCAGGCAGAGCCTGGTGATACAGGGCCTGGTGATACGGAGCCTGGTGATACAGGGCCTGGTGATACGGAGCCTGGTGATACGTTGTTTCGGCTTCCAGTTGTTGCCGTCCTCTCGTACCACCGGTCTTCGGTCGGTTCAACCAGGCAGAGCCTGGTGATACAGGGCCTGGTGATACAGAGCCTGGTGATACAGAGCCTGGTGATACGCTCTCATTTGTTAAACTCCATTAGACTTCGGGCGCAGACTGCGGAGCCCAGGTTTTGGAGAAGGAAAATCTCTTATGCGTGAATCGAAGAATACCGTTACCATCGTAATTGGCGTCATCCTTGTATTGCTGTGTTGCTGTACGCTCATCCTGGCGGCAGCGGGCGTGGCGGTCTATGAAATCAGC
>DAOUCM010000272.1:0-10019 GCA_034431895.1 Anaerolineales bacterium | reverse complement strand
GAACAACTACTTCGTCAGCGACACCAACTACGGTTGGGGCCCGAACGAAATCGGCGACCGCACCGACATCCCCAACTGGACTGAATGGTTCGCCAGCGACAGCACCCCAATCTACATGGAAGCCCTGTTCAACGAGAGCGGGCAGAATTCTTCCTACACACGCACGCTGCCCGACCCCGGCGGCGAGAACGAGATTATCCTGTTCAAATCCTGCTTCCCCAACTCCGAACTGGCAGGCCAACCCAATGACCCGCCCGGCGAGTACGAGGACATGACTGTGAGCGGCGCGAAATACGTCTACAACACCATCCTGCAATACTTTGCCACCCGTCCCGACAAACTCTTCATCGTCATCACTGCCCCGCCGCGTTCCGGCATCAATGCCCTCTTGTATGGAGCCAATGCCCGCGCCTTCAACAACTGGTTGGTGAACGACTGGCTGCGTGAGAACAATTACACGCTCAACAACGTAGCCGTCTTCGACTTCTACAACGTCCTCACCGCTCCAGATGCCCACCATCGTTACAACAATGGACAGATCGAGCATCTGATTGGCAAGAGCAACGGCCTATACTATCCGACGGAAGACGATCACCCCTCGATCGAAGGCAGCCGCAAGGCGACCGAAGAATTCGTGCCGCTGTTGAACGTCTTCTATCATCGCTGGCAGGAAAACGCCCCGCTTCAACCTCCAGCCGAGGCTGCTCCTTCCGCAGGGGGCGAGTCTCAGCCCCAGTCTCCCGCCGCGCAACCCCTCGCCTCTGGCTTGCTCGATGACCTCGAGCGTGGCCCTTTGCCCGGCACCTCCGGCTGGGAAGGCTATTTCCAGGACAATACCGATACCTCGCTGAACTGTGCCGTTGATTCGAGCCTGGCGCGCAGCGGTGTCAATTCGCTGCAATTTCGCTTCGATGTTGCTCCGAACAGTTGGGCCACCTGCGGTTTCTATTTCGATAGCGTACAAAACTGGAGCGCCGGGCAGGGCATCGCCTTCTACTTGCGCGCCGACCGCGCCGGCCTGCCCTTCGACGTAGACCTATACGGAGGCTCGCCCGCCGGGCATACTACTTACGTCTACTCCACCGAGACGCCTGCCGAGAGCGTGGACGGCTGGACGTTGGTCGAGATTCCCTGGAATGACATTCTGCGTGCCGAATGGGAAGAAAACGCAGGCGCGCCTTTCGACCCCACCCAGGTGACCGGCTTCTCCCTGGGCCTGTCTACCCCCGAAACCGAGCGTCTCAACGGCACGCTCTGGCTCGATGACTTGGCCCTGTCAGGACAGTCTGCCTCTGCCCCCCCGCCGCCTCCCGCAGAAAACCCGCCCGCCGCTGAGCCTGAACCTACGGAAGCCGCTCCCCGCCGTCTGCTGCCCTGTACGGGTGCATTCCTCTTGCCGCTCGGCCTGGTCGCCTTGTCGCTCTTGCAGCGTAAGCGCAGGCAATAGCCTCCTGACGTATCCTATCGAGGATGTGGGCGAGGGATGTTTTGGGTGT
The DNA here is from genome assembly GCA_034431895.1 of Anaerolineales bacterium. Taxonomy (GTDB): domain Bacteria; phylum Chloroflexota; class Anaerolineae; order Anaerolineales; family Villigracilaceae; genus JAABUE01. Next base: position 8,523 of record DAOUCM010000272.1, on the reverse strand, counting down.
GCTGCACACGCCTAGAACATCCCACCCCTTATCTCCTCAATTGACAGGTATCCGTGCTTTCGTTCCAGAGGCAGGCGTAAGAATTGGCTTGGCAATCAGACTTTTTCTTGTAGATTGCGCAGTTGACCACACAGCTCTTGGTTTTGAGTTTCAACGTCACACAATTGGGTTGGGTGATTTGCGCCTGCGGGGCGCAGCACTGCAAGGCGCTGTCTAGGGCATACCCCGGCGGGCAAACTGAACTTTCTACGCCTACGGTTGGCACGATGCAAGCCGGGTCACAAACTTTCACTTCGTAGGAGGCGGCCATTGGCCCTGTGCAGGTAATGACCTGGCGACCGTTCTGTATGCCCGCATCGGTGCAGCGAAAATTCTCCGACAGCGTTTGATAGGTCGAGCCGGGAGAGATGAAAATCAAGTTGTAAGCAATCTTCTTCTGGCAAAACGAATCGCCTTCCTGCGCAATCGGAAGTTGGCATCCCGCAGGCGTTGGCACGCTCACGGCTTCTGGAGCGCAAAAAGGGGCGAACTCTGGCGTCGGTGAAGCACTAGGCGTATCCGTAACGCTTATGACGACTGTCGTAGGGCTAGCCGTCGGCAGCGGCGTCTCGGTCAGCGGCTGCTGGCCCTGGGCGACCGGCAGGTTGCAGGCTGCAAGGATACCGATGACCACAATGCTTGCCAGGATGACCGAAGGCAGATGTCTTTTCATGAGCACGTCTCCTTTCCAATCGCGTAGGCATGGATGATGCAAATTCTAACCCAAATTGCCGCCCTGGACAGGTGCGCGCGCAAGTCTTGGAGCCGAAAGCCTCCCGACTTTCGAGCAAAATCTGGAGATTTTGCACTCCGCGCGACAACCTTTGTTCGGTTCGCGCTGCAGTTGCCTGCCTCCTGGACACCCATCCAGCCTGTCCCCTGGGCAAGCGCCAGGGCAGGCTGGCGGGTCAAGGAGACAGGCTGGCGTTTGCCCAGCGAACTGCGGCATAACGCCAGTTTGGTAACGGTTAGAGGCGGCGCTATGAACAACAGTAAACGAAGAAATCAGTGCAACTTCTCCGCCATTTGCGCGTACAATAATACTGAGGCATCTTTTCAAAAGGGAACAATTTTAACCTGAATTCGGGATAAGCCTTCGAACCGTCCCGCGAAGTACCCGCAGGGTGAAGGCTCGATTTTGCCCATACCATTGCTCTAAAAAGCCTTCGGACGGTTATCCCGAACTGGCGTAATTTTACGTATTGACCATTGTTTGGAAAGGAGATTGTCATGAGTCGTGCTAATCGTACCCAACTTGCGCTTGGCATCGTATTGATTTTGTTGGGGCTGTGGTTTCTGGCCCAGCGAAGCATTCCACAGGTGGCGGCATTTGCCGCGCGTTTCTCGGATTGGCCGTTCACGGTCGTTGGGGTGGGCGTGCTGCTACTCTTCCTGGGCTTGATCCTGGGCGCGCCGGGGCTGGCTGTACCGGCAGCGGTGGTGGCTGGCATCGGCGGCCTGTTCTATTATTTCGAATACCTGGGCGATTGGTCAGACTGGTACATGTGGCTGCTAGTGCCGGGTTTCGTGGGGGTGGGCAGCATCTTACGCGGTTTGCTGGGTGAAGATACGCGCAGTAGTTTGAGCCATGGCCTGAACCTGATGGTTGTCAGCGCCGTGCTGTTTCTGGTCTTCTCTGCCCTGTTTGGCGGCTGGAATTTGCTCGGCAATTACGGTGCGGCGCTCCTGCTCATTTTGCTGGGCCTATGGGTCATTGGGCGGGGACTGTATTCGTCTATGCGCGGGAAGGGGGGAGTGTGATTTTGCAGCGAGGCTACCTGTTTTGGGGCGGCGTTCTCGTCTTGTTGGGGGGATGGATGTTCCTCGATGCGGCCGGGTTTTCTTTGCTGGGCTACGTTCAGCCCATGCAATTGTTTGGGCCATCTATGTTGGTTTGGCTGGGCTTGTGGCTGCTGGCGAACCATTTTTGGCGAGGCAGAGGCGCGGGAGAGACGCTCGATTTTCGAGACGCTCGAGGGGCAATTTTCGTACAACGCATCAATCCCTACCTGGTTTTAGGTTTGCTATGTTTGCTGGGCGGAGGCTTGGGTATTTTGCAGGCCTTCGGTTTCCTGCAGAGCGCTTCGGAGGCTTTTTGGGGATTGATCTTTCTGGCAGGTGGTCTGGCTTTTCTGGTGGTCTTTGTGAGCGGCCAATGGTGGGCGGCCTTGCCTGCGTTGGCCCTGGCAGGAATGGGCATACTCATTTTGCTGCCTGCCCCTTTAGAGCAATTTGGCGGGATGATCTTCCTGGGCGCGGTGGGGGTGAGCTTTTGGCTGGTTTACTTGACCGGGCGTGAAAGGTGGTGGGCTATCCTGCCGGGCGGGGTGGCGCTCACTTTGGCGGCGGTATCTGCTCTTCCAGAAGCCCTGGGAGAAGCGTGGCTGGGAATGTTCTTCTTTGCCGGTCTGGCACTCACCTTCCTGCTCGTGGCGCTGCTGGCAGGCATGCGTTGGGCGTATTGGCCGGCGCTGGCGCTGGGGATGGTGGCCGTTTTGGCATTTCTCCCTGACTGGCTGCGTTTGTTCAATTATGCTTGGGCTGTGGCGTTGATTGGGGTAGGGGCGTTTGTCCTCTGGCGTTCTATTCGCCGATGAGATGATTGAAGGAACAAGCCAGCGGGGCGTTTGGGTTGCGCAGTGTGCGTCCCAAACGCTCTGCTTCTCGATGTACAAAGAAGCCGGCTCCAAGCCGGCTTCTTTTGCTTTATTCCGCCGCTATGACTTCTACCTCGGGGAAGAACTGATGAACGGTGCCGGCCACCCAGCCATGCAGTGTGGACGGCAAAAGCGGGCAGCCCAGGCACGCACCTCCCAGCCGGACGGTGAGCCTGTTGCCATCCAATGAAACGAATTCTACCGACCCGCCATGGAACTGTTCTATGTAGGCGCTAATGCGTTCCAGCAGGTCCTTGATTTGATCTTCTCGTGTGTGGTTTGCGGGGGTGGTCATCGTTCCTCCTTCGACGACTTGGTTTGTTTCCCGTTTGTTGCCAATCTGGAATTGAGCAAAGCGTGAATCTGAGCGTGCGCGTCTTGCCAGCGGTTGGATACCGACTGTGCCAACAAATCCAGGATGATGTAACCAGCCTGCGGTTCGCGCACACAGAAGTCATACAAATCTTTGTTGCGCATCCGAATGGCTGTGCAGTCTTGCTTGCACACGGCCCCAGAAGTATAAGCCCGGTTGCCAATGGCCGCAGACCAGCCAAAGAAATGCCCTTTCGATAAGGTCGTAATGGTGATGGGGGGGCCATCATAGGGTTTGTACCGTATTTCGACGCTTCCGCTCAACAACAGATAAATAAAATTGGCTTGCTCGCCTTGCTCGAAGATGACCGTTCCTGCCGCGCAGGAAAACGGCTCGAACAGCGATGCAAAGAGGGAGAGCGTGTGTTCATCCACGTTCTGAAACAACAAGACCGATTGCAGCGCCCTTAACATCTTTTTTTATGATACTGAAACAGGCAGATGATTTGAAGTGGCATTCTTCCCGATTGTGTAATATTTCTTCCTACTCTGCGCGCAATTCGTTATTCTGGGTTATACTGTTCTCACTCGGACGAGTCGAGACTCTTGCTTGAAAAATTTGGGCTCATGTGTAGACTTTGTGCCATTGAGCAATCGCTTTCAACGCGAATTACGCGAAAGGGACGAATTACGCAAATTGTTTGCGAAATTCGTTCTTCGCGCTATTTGCGTTCAGAATTTCTGCTAGCGCGTCAAACCAATGGAATGGCTGGTTTGATCTGAAAACCTTTAGGGTCTGACTCCTGCCCCCCGATGAACGGGAAGATACAAAGATTGGCTCTTTGGGGACTACCGCCAGAACCAGGGGTGTACCGCCCCATTCCCAATGAACCAAGCAACTTTTCGAGTGAGGCGTCATCTAAAATGACAGAGACGAACACAAACCAGGCCCTTTCTTTGCAGGCCTTACAGGCTGGCGACCGGGCAGAATTTGCCCACATGGTAGATTTGTATTCGACCCAAATCTACCGTCTGGCTTTGAAAATGTTGGGCGACCCTCAGGAGGCCGAAGATGTGCTGCAAACGACCTTTCTGAAAGCCTGGCAGTCTATTGGGAGTTTCGAAGGACGCTCCAGTCTGTCTACCTGGTTGTATCGGATTGCCGTCAACGAAGCGTTGATGTCTGTGCGTCGCCAAAAACCGACTGTGCCGGTCGTGTTGGAATACGAGAGCGACGAGGACGAGGTCGAACGTCCTGCTCAATTGACGGATTGGTGTTGCCTGCCGGAGGAAGAACTGCTTTCGGCTGAAGCAAAGAGACACCTCGACCTGGCTATAACACGCTTGCCAGAAAGATTGCGGGTCGTCTTCTTGTTGCGAGACGTGGAAGGGTTGTCCATCAAAGAGACCGCTGAGGCCCTCAATTTGACCGAAACCGCTGTCAAGACGCGCTTGTTGCGCGCCCGCTTGAATCTGCGTGAGCAACTTTCAGCCTATTATGGTGAAAGGCTGAAAGAGGAGCAGTCATAATGGAAAAAGAAAATTGCGAGTCTTTGCTGGCTTCCCTTTCGGATTATGTGGATGGCGTGGCTCAGGAGGAGTTGTGCCGCGAGATCGAGCGGCATCTGGCTGAATGCGAGAACTGCCGTGTGGTGGTGGACACCTTGAAAAAGACGATTTCTTTATATCACGCTGTCTCCGAGACGGCGTTGCCGGCAGAAGTGCGCGAACGCTTGTTCATGCGTTTGAACCTGGAAGATTTCTTGCATTTGTAACCTTTTGCCCTGTGGTGCATCTAATGGACGTGACCGACCAGACTGCCAAATTGTCGTCGTTCGAGTTGTTTTTGCAAGGGAAATTGAAACCGGTCGAAGAGACAACGCTCCCTTTGCGGGCAGGTTCGACCTGTCCTCAATGCGGGCAGGGAAAACTCGACTATAACGGCGTCCTGGCGTTGGAATGCCCCTTGTGCGGCTTTAGCGGCGGCGAGGGCGGCGGTTGCACCTGATAAATTGATCTTTTGCCCCGTTGGGGCAGTATATGGAGAAAAGAATGGCTCAATTGCTCAATGAAGAGATTACCCAACAAGTTCGTGAGGTGTTTAGCGGTTTGAAGCAGCCCGTACACTTGATGTTCTTTGGAAGTAAGCAAGACTGCGCTTATTGCGAAGACACCCGTCAATTGGTAGAAGAAGTGGTGGCGCTCAATGACTTGTTGAGTCTGAGCGTCTATGATATAGAGGCGAATGCCGATTTGGCGCAGAAATACAACGTAGACAAGACGCCCGGCCTGGTCATTGCTGGAAAGGAAGGCGATCAGGTGACGGATTTTGGTATCCGTATGGCAGGTATCCCGGCTGGACATGAGTTTTCTTCGCTCATTCAAGATATTCTCATCGTCTCTGCCCGCGACTCGGGCCTGAACCAGCAGACTCGCGAAATGCTCAAGGCGGTGCAGCAGCCGGTGCTGTTACAGGTCTTCGTTACGCCAACTTGTCCGTATTGTCCACGCGCTGTGGTGCTTGCTCATCAAATGGCCCTGGAAAGCCCGCTGGTGCAGGCCGAAATGGTGGAAGCGACAGAGTTCCCAGATTTGTCGAACCAGCATCGCGTCAGCGGCGTGCCGCATACGGTGGTCAACAATGGGAAGGGCAACGTGATTGGCGCAGTGCCCGAGGCTAACTTGATGGCCGAAATCCAGCGGGCGTTGGCAAGTTGACCTTGAGGCGTGGACCAGCCTTCTTTAGCGGGAGCAGGCTCAGGCGTGGGTCGAGGCGGGAGGAGGTTGGTCGTTTTCGGTGGGAGTCGTCCGATGTCGAGTGTTCGCAGCAAGAAACGTTCCCGTAGGTCCCATTCCCCAGGGATGGCGTTCTTGGGGGCCGGGCTGATTTTGTTTGGATTGGCGGTTTGGATGTTGTGGCCGCGTCAGGAGGGGGAGGAGGCGGCTGTCTCTTCCTCTGATTCGTTGACGGTGCCGGTGGCTGTCGAATATGCGGCGCCGCAGTTGACGCTTATGGATATAAAGGGCGCGCAGCATTCTTTGGCGGTCTATCGTGGCCAGGTGGTGCTGGTGAACTTGTGGGCTACCTGGTGCCCGCCTTGTAAGGCGGAAATGCCGACCTTGAACAAGTATTATGAGGATCATGCTGCCGAAGGATTCATCATCCTGGCGGTGAACGACGGCGACGCAGCCGAGGCGGTGCAGTCGTTTGCGCAGGCGTATGGCTTGTCTTTCCCGGTGCTGCTCGATCCGACTTATCTTGCCAGTCAGGTTTTCAAGGTGCGTAGTTTGCCCAGTTCGTTCGTGATTGATCGGGAGCAAGTTGTCCGTTTGCGCTGGGTGGGCGAGATCGACCGGCCAACGCTGGAAAAGTACGTGACTCCGCTGATTATGGAGTGAGGAGGCAGGATGCAGGCAAAGGTGAGTTGGAAAGGACGTATGTCTTTTGTGGGTACGGCTGATTCCGGCTTTCAGGTCAATTTGGGAAGTGAGCCCCAAGTAGGCGGCGACAATGACGGTTTTCGCCCGATGGAGTTGATGGCAGTCAGCCTGGCCGGTTGTACGGCGATGGATGTCATTTCCATCCTGACCAAAAAGCGCCAGCAGGTGACGGCTTTCGAGGTGCGCGTAGCAGCGGAGCGTGCAGAAGAACATCCCAAGGTGTTCACCAGCGCAACCATCGAGTACCTGGTGACGGGTCACGATGTGGACGAGGCGGCGGTGTTGCGCGCTATTGAACTTTCAGCCGAACGTTATTGTCCGGCGCAGGGCATGTTGGCGCGGGTTTTTCCTATTACGCTGCGTTACAAGATTTTCGAAGCGCAAGAGGGGGGCGAAAAGTTCATCACAGAGGGCGCTTATGCGCCACAGCAGAGAGGAACGTAAATTCCCCAAGTTTCCTTGCTCGATTTATATTCAACGCCAGTTCGGGATAACCGTCCCGAAGGCTTTTTAGAGCAATTGTATGGGTAAAATCGAGCCTTCACCCTGCGGGTACTTCGCGGGGCGCTTCGAAGGCTTATTATATTTCTATGCTGTTCAGCAATGTTTTCAGGGCCAGCAACTCCTCTCTGGTCAGGGTGATGCCTTTGCCCATTTTTTGATGATCGGGTGACCAGTCGCGCAGGTCATATTTTGGCTCGCGGTCGTTCCAACTGACCAGATTGAGTTCTTTTTGCCATCCTGAATTGGAATGGGACAGGGCGCCAAGGTGAGCGCGGATTTCGTAGGTGATGTCTGGCATGGGGTGGTTTCCTTTGGCTGGGGGGATTGTCTGACAAGCGGGGTTTTTATAGCGTAATTATCATTCAAACGCAATTTTTCTATTTCTCTTGCCGATTATACTGAAAATGATGAACGAGTTGCAGGCTTTCGATAAACTGTCTTTGTTGCGCGAGGCCTTCAAGGGAGTGGCCGAAGAGGAGTTGCGGGAGATTGCCGATAACACCCGTCTCTGCGCTTATCCGGCCGGGCATGTCTTATGTCACGAGGGCGCTTATGAGGACGTGTTCTATATCCTGGCCGAGGGCAGCGCGGTTGTTAGCAAGATCATCAGTCAGGAGGATGGAGAGAGAGTGCTGCGCACTGTGGGGCGAGGCGATTTGATTGGGGAGATGGCGTTGATCCAAAATTCCACGCGCGCAGCCACTGTGCGCGCTGTCACGGATTGCACTGTGCTAGAAATGGATAAGCAGGATTTCGATGCCATGCTCAACCGCAGTCCCAGCATGGCGGTCAACATCATCCGCATTACCCTCGACCGAATGCGCGAGAATGACCGCATTGCCATTCAATATTTGCAACAGGCCAACCAAGTCTTGCGCCAGTTGGATCGCAATAAATTGGAGTTCATTCAGGTGGCTGCGCACGAACTCCGTACCCCCTTGACTGTCATCAAGGGATATGTGGATGTGTTGCGCTCCTTCCCTGGTTTGCCGGCGGATAGCGGACTTTTGGAGATTATGGATGGCATCCGAAAAGGCACGGAGCGGATGCACGAAGTGGTCAACACCATGCTGGATGTGACGCGCATTGATAGCGAGACGCTGCGCTTGCGTCCATCGCCGGTGCCGGTGCGACGCCTGATCGAAGAGACGGTGCAAGAATTCAAGGGCGCCGCTTCAGAGCGGAACATCGAATTGCTTTTGGCTGTGGAGGCGGATATCCCTATTCTCCACGCCGATCCCGTCCTGTTGCAAAAGGCGCTGACGCAGTTGCTCCTGAATGCCATCAAGTATACGCCCAATGGCGGCCGGGTGACGGTAGGCGCGGGCGCCGTGAGGATGGACGGCGGTCAGCCGGCTGTCGAAATCAGAGTCAAAGATACGGGCATTGGTCTGGATGCGGTGCATCACGAATTGGTTTTCGAAAAATTCTACCAGGTGGGAGATGTGTCGTTGCATTCGTCAGGTAAAACGACCTTCAAAGGCGGCGGCGCAGGGTTGGGTTTGGCTATCGTGCGCGGCGTGGCACGCGCCCATGGCGGCAAGGCCTGGGTAGAAAGTCAGGGTCATGA
>DAOUCM010000271.1:0-6776 GCA_034431895.1 Anaerolineales bacterium | reverse complement strand
TGCCAGAAACGCCAGTCCACCACGTCTGCCAGGAAGCGGGCGATGTCTACGTAGCGGTCAATGAAGACAGCCCAGTAGCCCTCGTCCACGAACCATTTGTTCTCCATGCCGGTGAACAGGAAGCCGAGCGGTTTTTTGAGCGGATCAGGCTGCCCCGCCTGGAGCGGTTTGCGTCCGTACAAAAGCCAGGAGAAGAAGATAGCCAGCAGCGCCAGGGCGGTGGAGATCAACGCCACGCTCATCACGAACTCCCCGGCATGGACTTCGAGCGTATGCTCGATCCAGTGCGTGAAGGTGTGCAAACCGGGCAGGTTGAGCGCACCTCCCAGCACCGACAAAGCAGCCAATACCATCAATGGGGCGGTCATGATGAGGGGACTCTCTTCTGCATGGGCAGCGGCTTCGTGCCGCGCCTCGCCGAAGAATACCATCCAAATCTGGCGTCCCATATAGAAAGCCGTAAAGAAGGCGGCAATGGTCAACAGCCAGTAGACCGCTGTGTACCCTTCCCTGAAAGCGTCGGCCAGGATTTCATCCTTCGACCAGAAACCGGCAAAGGGGAAGATACCCGCCAGCGCCAGGGTACCGATGATGTACAACCAGAAGGTAACCGGCATGGTCTTGCGCAGGCCGCCCATGTTGCGCATGTCGCCGGGGTCGAAGACTTCCTCGTGGTGGTCGCCATGTCCGCCGTGATGGGCTAAATGGTGATGACCACGCTCCAGTCCGAGAATGACCGAACCGGCCGAAAGGAACAGCAGCGCCTTGAAGAAAGCATGCGTCGCCAGGTGGAACATCCCGGCCACGAACGCGCCCATCCCGACCGCCGCCACCATGAAACCGAGTTGCGAAATGGTCGAGTAGGCCAGCACCTTCTTGATGTCGTACTGGCCAACAGCAATCGTGGCCGCAAACAGCGCCGTCACTGCGCCGGTCATGGCCACCACATATTGCGCCTGCGGGACAAGCGTATAAAGCGGCGCGGAACGCGCCACCAGGTACACGCCCGCCGTGACCATGGTGGCGGCATGGATGAGCGCCGAGACCGGGGTCGGGCCGGCCATCGCGTCGGGCAGCCAGACGTAAAGCGGAATCTGCGCCGATTTGCCGGTCACGCCAAGCAGCATGAAGAGCGTGATGGCCACGATGACGCCCGGCATGGCATGGGCTAATTGCGGAGCAGCCGCAAAGACTTCATCGAACTGCACCGACCCCAGGTACCAGAACATCAGGAAGCCCGCGATCAGGAAGCCAAAGTCGCCGATACGGTTGGTGACAAAGGCCTTCTTGGCAGCGTTCGAGTTGGCCCAGGAGGGGCGCGCCAGCGTGTCCATCTCGTACCAGAAGCCAATGAGCAGGAAGGAGCAAAGCCCCACCCCCTCCCAACCGACGAACAGCATCAGGTACGAATCGCCGCTGACCAAAACCATCATCGCCAGGATGAACAAATTGAAGAACACGAAGAAGCGGCGGTAGCGGCCCACGTCGTTCTTGAAGCGCACGTCTTCGTGCATGTAGCCGATGGCGTAGATGTGGATGAGCGTGCCGACGCCCGAAACCACCAGCATCATCGTGACCGAAAGCGTATCCACGCGGAAGGTCCAGTCCAGTTGCAGCGCGCCGATGTGTATCCATTCGGCCAGGAAGACGGATTGCCCCTCCCCGTGATTGGCCCACAAGGTATACGCCAGCAGCACGGAAACGACGAACGAAGCGCCCGAAGCCGCGCTGGCCAGCCAGCCGATGCCGCGTTCCGGCAGCCATTTGCCGATGATCAGGTTCAACAACAGCCCAGCCAGCGGGAAGAACACCACCCAGGGGGCTAACGAATAAAAGCCTGTCGTTACTGTTTCGCTCAAGTGCATAGTCACTCCGTTGGTAGAGAGCAGAGCGTAGGAAATTAGAGAGTAGTCACTGCACGACCGACCAACTGCTCTCTAATCTCTAATCTCTCATCTCTTCACTATCCCCTCAGGCTGCTCATTTGGTCTACGTCAATGCTGTGCTTGGTCTTGAAGATCGCCACGATCAGCGCCAGCCCGACCGCCACTTCCGCCGCGGCCACCGTCATCACGAAGAAGACGAAGATCTGGCCGTTCAGCGTCTCGAAGACCCGCGCAAAGGCCACAAAGGCCAGGTTCGCGGCGTTCAACATCAACTCGACCGACATGAAAATAATCAGCGCATTGCGGCGAATCAGCACGCCCAACGCACCCATCGCGAACAAGATTGCCGAGAGCGCAATGTAATACGTCACAGGGACAGCCGTCATCTACCGCTCTCCTTTCTCTTTTTTGGTCAGCACGATGGCGCCCACCATGGCCACCAGCAACAGGACGGACGTCACCTCGAAGGGAAGCAGGTACTGGTTGAACAGGACGTCGCCAACCGCCTGCGGACTGCCGAACCCCTCTGCCGCCGCCTCGATCCATCCGCTCACTGCTCCGCGCGCGAGCAGCAGGTACGCCGCCTCAGCCGCCAGCACGACCGCCAGCCCGATCGCCAGCGGACGCTGCCACGGAAGCGCCTGCGCGGGGGCCAACTGTTCCGCGCCCAAGAGCATGATGACGAACAGGAACAACACCATGATGGCGCCAGCGTACACCGTGATCTGCACCATGGCAATGAACGGCGCACCCAACAGCAGGTAAAAGACTGCCCCCGTAGCAAAGTTCAGCACCAGGAACAGCGCCGCATAGACCGCGTTGCGGCTGGTCAACATGCCCGCTGCGGTCGCAACCGCAACCAGGGCAAGGATGAGGAAGAGGATCAGGTCAACACTCATAATCACCTTTTCACCAGTGACCACTGATAACTGATCACTGTTCACTAGTCTTTGGGATTCTCCATCTGCGGCACCGAGCGCGTATACACGCCCGGCTCCACCTTGCGCGGCGTGGTCATCTCAGGCGAAGGCGCCGCTTCCAACAACATCTCTTTGGTATAGATAGCGTCGTGGCGGTCGGTGAAGGACAGTTCGTAGTTATCGCCCAGCACGATGGCCTCGGTCGGGCAAGCGTCTTCGCAGAAGCCGCAGTAGATACAGCGCAGCATATTGATCTCGTAGGTGGAAGCATACCGCTCTCCGGGTGAGAAGCGCATTTCGTCCGTGTTCTCAGAGGCCTCTACGAAGATGGCATCCGCCGGGCAAGCCGCCGCACACAACGAACAGCCGATGCACTTCTCCAGCCCGTTCTCGTAACGCTTCAACACGTGCCGCCCGCGGAAGCGCGGCCGCACCGGGCGCTTCTCCTCCGGGTATTGGACCGTCACCGGCCCTTCGATGAGCATCTTGAACGTGGTGAACAGGCCACGCCCGAGTTCTTTAAGCATAGTTCTTCCTCCGTATCGTGCGATCCACCATTAAACTGGCAAAATAACCTGCCGCCAGCGAAAGGACAGGGGTCACCCACCTCAGCCAGGGATTGACCTCTTGCGCCAGCAAAATGCCAACCGCCGTGATGAACACCACCGCCAGCGCCAACGGCAGCAGAATCTTCCAACCAAAAGCCATCAAGCGGTCATAGCGGATGCGCGGCCACGAAGCGCGCACCCAAATCATGATACCGAGTAAAACGAAAATCTTGACGAACATGTACAACGGGCCCAGCCAGGGGAAGCGGTCCACGCCGGGGCCGAGATACCCGCCCAGGAACAGCGTCGCTAGGATAGCACTCACCACGATCATCTTCTGATACTCGGCCATGAAGAACAGCGCAAACTTCATGCCCGAATACTCGATGTGATACCCCGCCACGATCTCCTGCTCGGCTTCGGGCATATCGAACGGATGACGGTTGACCTCTGCCACCGTCGCAATCCAAAAAATCACTGCCCCCACCGGCTGTACCAGGATGAACCAACCATCGCGCTGCGCCTCCACGATATCCACCAGGCTCATCGAATTGCCCAGCAAAATGGCCGCCACCATGGCCAGGCCAAGCGTCAACTCATACGAAATCATCTGCGCCGAAGAGCGCAGGCCGCCCATCATGGCGTATTTATTGTTCGACGACCAGCCCGCCAGCACGATGCCATACACTGCGATCGAAGCGATAGACATCAGATACAACACGCCTACGTTCACGTCAGCGATCTGCTGCCTCACCACGCGCCCAAACAGGTTCAGCGGCGGACCCCACGGAATCACCGCCGCAATCACAATAGATGGCACCATGGTAATAATAGGCGACAAGAAGAACACCAATTTATAGGCCCTGGCTGGCGTCAATTCTTCCTTGAAAATCAACTTGATGGCATCTGCCACCCATTGCAACAACCCCTGCGGCCCGGCGCGGTTCGGTCCCAGGCGCGATTGCAGGAAAGCCAAAAAACGGCGTTCGTAGTAGGTCAAATAGCCGAAGCCAATCAACAACGTGAACACCAACACCAGCGATTTGATGATCCATTCCCAAAACAGTGACCAGTCCATATCATTTCACCTTTATCGCCGCCGGCTCACGGATCGCCAAACCCATACTGCGCGGGATGAGCGCCACGCCGGCTGAAATCGTCTCATCCAACTTGACGACCGCCTCCCCCTGCACGCCGTCGAAACTGACCTTGACCGTTTTACCGGCCTCCACGCCCAGGCGTTTTGCCGTTTGCGGATGCAGCGCGATGAAAGTCTCGCCGATGCGCCCGTGCAACAACTCCGATGACGCAACCGTCACGCCGCGATCGAACAACTTCGTGACCGGAACGGCCAGCAAACCCTCCTCTTGGGGACGCGGGCCCGCTTCTTTCTGGACCTTGGGGCTGCTCACCGTTTCGCCGCGTTCTGCTACGCTGACGAGTTGGACTCCCAGCCCCTGCGCGTTCTCGTAGGTCGTGCCGCCGTAATACAAGTCGCCGCGCCCCACAATCGGCCACTGCTCGGTGGTCTCGGCCAGTTTGGCGTAGGACAATCCCTCGAAGTCTTTCACACTTGCGGCCAGTTTCTCGAAGACCAACGCCGCAGAACGGCCTTCCAGGGCAATGCCCAGTTTGGCGCCGATTTCCGCTGTAATGGCATAATCGGCCTTCGTCTCGCCCCAAGGCGGCACAGCCGGGAAGAAACGCTGCACGCGCCGCTCGCCGGAGGTGAACGAGCCGTCGCGTTCCGTGTAAGCCTGCGCGGGCAAAACCACGTCTGCCAGTTCGGCGGTTGCCGTGCGGAACAACTCTTGCACGATGACGAACTCTGCCCCCTCCAGCGCCTTGGCCAACGCCGGGTCATCGCCGGCCGGGTCGGCAGCAACCACGTACACCGTCTTGCCTTTCAGCGCCCTGGCTAAGTCTCCCTCTGGGCGGAAGCCCATCTCCCAGGCGCCCTGGTCATTGGCGCGCTGCCAGACTCCGATCAAGCCATTGTTGGCCTTACCGACGTGGCCGGTCTTCACCAGCAAGTCGGCGCAGGCGGCAGCCAGGCTGCTGGAGCCTTCCAATCCCAACCCGTCGCAGCCGAACAACACCACTGCATTTTGGGCCTGGGCAAAGGCCTCGGCAATCTTGCCCTTACCGCCCAAATCTTGCACGGTTTTCACTTCATCGCCGTTGGCATAGCGGATGACGAACTTCGCAAATTTGTCCAGTTTGGTCTCGCGGGCATTGGCCACAATCAAGGTCGCGCCGCGCTCGGCGGCCTGCTTGACCCGCAGCCACCAGATAGGCGCCTCTTCGTACAAATCGGAGGCCACCACCAAAATAGCGTCTTCTTTCCCCATGTCAGAGAAGTTCGTCCCCTTGCCCACGCCGACCTGCATCACCAGGTCGCCGCCGTCCATCTCGGTATACAACACGGCTTTCCCGCCCAGTCCGTCTGCCAGGGCTTTCAGGTTGAAAAGGTCCTCGTTGGACAAGCGGCCCGAGGCCAGCACCACAGACTCCTTTTTGGCCTGCGCCAGTTTGGCGGCTGCCGCGCCAATGGCCTGCTCCCACGAGGCCGCTTCCAGACCGTCTGGCTGGCGGAGAAGCGGCTTCGACAAACGTTCCTGGCTCTCTGTGTAATGATAGGCAAAGCGTCCCTTGTCGCAAATCCAGATTTCGTTGACCTGCTCATTTTGGCGCGGCATCACACGCTTGATGACCACTTTACCGTCGGCTTTGGCCTCGCGGCGGGTATTGAAAACGATATTACATCCCACCGGGCATTGCGCGCAAATGGAAGCCGCCGCCTTCAACTCCCAGGGGCGTGCCCCGAAGCGGAAGTCCGCGGTCGTCAACGCGCCCACCGGGCAGATGTCGGTGGTGTTGCCCGAAAAAACGGAATCGAAGCCCGGCTCCGAGACCGAAATGATGTGGCTGCCGCGTCCGCGTTCGTCAATGGCCAGCACCGCCTCGCCCGCCACCCGCTCCTGGAAACGCACACAGCGCCCGCACAGGATACAGCGCTCGCGGTCGAGGAAAATCAAATCGCCCAGCGGGACGTGCTTGTCCATTTTCAGTTTTTCATCGTAGAGGAAGCGGCTCTTGCCCGGTCCATGTTCCATGGTCAGGTTTTGCAGCGGGCACTCGCCGCCCTTGTCGCACACCGGGCAGTCCAGCGGATGGGAGGTGAGCAGGAACTCCAAGATGCCCTTCTGCGCCTCCTTCGCCTTGTCGGACTGCGTCAGTACCACCATACCCTCCGAGACCGGAGTGGTGCAGGCCGTTTCGGGCTTGGGCATGAATTGCATCTTGGGCTGGCCGTTCTCATCCAGCACAGGCTGACCGCTGGCGCGGTCCATCATCGGGCGGCCAATCTCCACCAGGCACATGCGGCACATGCCGGCCGGTTCCATCTTGGGATGATAGCA
>DAOUCM010000270.1:0-3854 GCA_034431895.1 Anaerolineales bacterium | reverse complement strand
GCCACTTCTAGCGGGTCGGCGGGCGGATTTTCCAACTGCGTCCCCAACGCTGCCAGTCGGCGCTCCAGGGCGGCAATCTGGTTCTCCAATTCTTGCAAGCGGGCTACCTTGCGTCGTTCTTCTTTGGTCTTTATGTTTTTCGCTTTGCGTGGATGGGCATCTGCCTTGCGCTCCTCGGCCAGCCTGGCTTTTTGCTCTGCCAGCCGCGCCGCTTCCTTCTCTCTTGCCTCTCTCATCTGCGAATACGTTCCTTCGAAGACGATCAAGGCGCCCTCGTTCACTTCCCAAATCTGGGTGGCCAGGGCGTCTATCAGGTAACGATCGTGCGTCACCAGCAAGATGGTGCCGGGGTACTCGTCCAGAACAGTCTGCAAGATTTCCTGCGAGGGGATGTCGAGGTGATTGGTCGGCTCGTCGAGCAGCAACAAGTTGGTATCTTGCAGGGCCAGTTTTGCCAATGCCAACCGTCCGCGCTCGCCGCCCGAAAGCACTTGCACCTTCTTGTACACGTCATCGCCCGAGAACAAGTATTTGCCCAAATAATCGCGGATTTGTCCCGGCAGCCAGCCTGGCACGAGCGCGCTGATCTCGTCTATGAGCGTGTTGTCGGGATTCAACCCCTCATGCGCCTGGGCAAAGTAACCGATGTGTAGCGACGCGCCCAGTTCCACCTCGCCTGCCAGCGGCGCCAACTGACCGAGGATGGTCTTCAGGAACGTCGTCTTGCCCGCACCGTTTGGGCCGATGAGGGCGGCGCATTCCAAACGGCGCAGTTCGATATCGGGCGCAGAGAACAAACGCCGGGCAGGCAATCCCTTGGACGGGTCGGCGGGGTAGCCCACCTCCAGTCCGCGTGTACGGATGACGATGTTGCCCGAACGGCTGGCGGCGCGCAGGTTGAGGCGCAATTTGGGCAGTGTACGCACCGGTGAGCGCAGGGCGCGCACACGCCGCTCGGCCTCCTCTACGCCAAAGGGACTGGCGGTGGTCTCCACGTCCAGTTGCGCCCAATTCGTGTTGAGTACCGCTTCCATGCCGGCCTGTTCGATGGCTTGCACTACGCGCGTCAACCGCCGCAGTTTGCCCTTCGCCTGCGTTACATTTTGCCCGGAGATGTTCTTCTTGATGTACTCCACTTCCCTGAGCAGTTTTTCCTTTTCGCGCTCGAACACTTCCTGCCGCCGCTCGGCGCGTTCCTGGCGTTGGCGCAGGTAAGCCGAGTAGTTGCCGTGATACATTTCGAATGCGGATGGCAACATCTCCAAGATCACGTTGCAAGTTTTATCCAGGAAGTAGCGGTCGTGCGAGACGATGACCGCTGCCCCGTCCCATTGCTCCAGGTAACTCTCCAGCCACTCCACGGCGGCCATGTCGAGGTGATTGGTCGGCTCATCGAGCAGGAGCAGGTCGGGGTCCGAGAGCAAGAGGCGGGCCAGGAAGGCGCGGGTTCGCTGACCGCCCGAGAGGTGCGTCAAATCCAGGCCGTAGTCGCCTTCATTGAACCCCAGCCCGCTCAGCACCTGGCGGATGCGCGTCTGGTAGGTATATCCGCCGCGATGTTCGAAAGCCTGCTGCAGCGCGCCGTAACGCTCCATGACCTCGCCTGCGTGAGTCGGGTCGGCCATCAGCGCTTCCAGGCGATGCAGTTCATCTTGTTGGCGCTGGATGTCGGCAAAGACGGCTTCGCAACACTCCCAGAGCGTGCCTTGCATCTCGAAATCCGCCTCCTGCGACAAGTATCCGATTCGGACTCCCTTTGCGCGTGCTACCGTACCCGAAGAGGCCTCTTCCGCTCCGACTAAGATGCGCAACAGCGTGGTCTTGCCCACGCCGTTCGGACCAATCAACGCCAGGCGGGCGCCCTTTGCCACCGCGAAGGTGAGATCGGTAAACAAGTCTACCGGCCCAAAGGATTTGGAGAGTGAAGTGACGGTGATGAGAGACATAATGGAGGGTTTTGATATGGCTTGGGACAATCCGTTGCCAACGTCTGATTATAAAGCAGGGGGCGGCCTTTTCAGGCCGTTTTCATTACCCAAAAAGGCTTACCTTCATCGGTCCTTTGTTAAGAACGGCTTTCAAAACTGTAAAGGGAGGAATGGTACCTCGGTCACGCCCTTAACTCAAGCCGTTGTGCGATAATGCAGCAAGGTCATCTTGGTGCATTGTGAAACGTAACACAGAATTCATTCTGCAACCAAAGTAGAGCAACGTTCGAGAGTTCCCCGCGGCATTCTTCAGCCAAATATCTTAGCCACGTAGTGTCACGTTTCCAGCGTCGAGATGACGTCAGAGCGGTCATGGCAAAAAACTTGCTGTGACCAGGAGAGAAAAAATGAACAAGGCCATTTACCGTTTACTCAGAATCCTGGGAATCATCTTGCTCACATTGAGCCTCTCTCATAACGTGTATGCTTCAGGGCTCTCTTTACCTGCTTTGGAAGGGCAGGCGTATTATGTCTCGCCAACAGGAAACGATAGCGCGCCAGGATTTTACGCTGTCCATAATGGGCAAATTTTTGACCCGTATGGGCAGATATTTATCGTCAAAGGAATAACGGCGGTGTATGGAGCGTTTTCTGGCGGAGACGTGAAGAATTACGGCGTATATGACTATGACGACCAATTCCATACTTACGATGGCGATTTGACAGAGATCGCGCGTCTGGGCGCAAACATGATTCGCCTGATGGTGGCTGTGCCAAATTCGGCATACTACAACAGCAATTACGCTAGTTACTACGGCTCAGTGGAAAATTACAACGCTGAGGTGGATAAAATCGTCCAACTCATCAAAAGTAAGGGCATGATTGCCTATATCATCCCCCACCATCCTTCTTATGCGCAAACAACAACCGATTACTTGTCCTATTTAGGCGCAAGATACAAGGACGATCCACAGGTATGGCTTGGGACAAGCAATGAGCCTGACACATGTTTCAATACGGCATGCTGGCAAAATTGGCAAACATGGCATATTCAATATGTGGCCGCCTTGCGTGCAGCAGGATATCGGAATCCGATCATGGTAAACGGGCCATATTGGTCAGGACGATTAAATCGCATCATGGAATTCCCTTTGGGCGATGAAAACCTGGTTTATGGCGTGCACAAATACGCAAATTCAAATACAGACTTTTGGGCACAAAGCCTGGCAGATGTAGAGCAATACCGCACTGGTATTGCAGACGACGTGCCTTATGCGGTCATCGTTGATGAGGTAGGCAATTCTGCTGGAGGCAAAGTCTCCCTTACGTGGAGCTCAGGCTTTATGGATTATTTGCGCGAATGGACATTGGGAATCAATTCGCACACAGAGAACGGTGTAACCTATAACCACTCGATAGGTGGCGATGGTGTAATTGCCTTTACCTGGCGATGGTCAGACGGTAATACACTAACATATTGGCGAGGGTTTACTCTCCGCCCTTGGGGTGAAATATTTGTCAATCAATATATGAATGCATTTGCCAATAATCTAACAACGCCAACTCTGACTGCGAACGAGACACCGATGCTACCAACGGCTACTTATTCTCCTACACCTTCCACTGTGATAACTACACCAACAACCACCATTGACATGCCAACAAGCATCCAAGTAGGCGATACGATCTCGGCCGTGGTGAACTTGAGCGGTGTGCCTGCTGAAGGATACAAGAGCGCTGAATTCACCTGCACCTATGACCCTTACCTGGCTCAGATCGATAACATTGTGGTTTCCAGTTTGTTTGGCACGGATCCGGTCACGGCCATCGTTGCCCCTCAGAATGGATACTTTATCGTCGCCATTGCGGGCAGCAACAGTCAGGTGGCTACTACAAGTGGTGCAGCCTTCACCTTCGACCTGACCG
>DAOUCM010000269.1:0-22382 GCA_034431895.1 Anaerolineales bacterium | reverse complement strand
CTTCGCCAGTTCGATCGGCAGGTAGGCGTACAGGATGTTCTTTTTCACCGTGTAACCCCATCCGCCGCTGCGGACGCGGCTGATGACTTTGCCGTTGTGATAGACGGCTTCACCGCCGTAGATTTGCGTGAAGGTATCGTCTTCCAGCACAAGAGTACATAGTTTGCGTTTTACGCCTTCGGCTTTTTGCTGCATCAGCGCGTCTTTGCCGATGAAATAGGGTTTGTTCCAGTCTACGCAAAAGCCGAGGCCAGCCTCCAGCGGCGTTTCCAGTTGGGTGACATCTACTGTGTAGTAGCGATAGCCTTTCTCCAGGCGCAGCGAATCCAACGCTTTGTAGCCGCCCACCTCCAGGCCGAATTCTTGGCCGGCTTCCAGCAGCATATCCCATACCATTGTAGCGCGGTGGTATGGGACGTACAGTTCCCAACCTAATTCGCCGGCGTAACTGACACGCTGGGCATAAATCTTGACACCGTTGACGGTAATGGGTTTGGTGGTCAGGTACGGATGCGCCTCGTTCGTGACCTGATCTTGCGTTACCTTCGACAGCGTTGCTCTCGCCTGCGGCCCCCACAGGGCCAGGCAAGCCCATTCCTCGGTGATGTCGCGGAGGTTCACTTCGCCGTCGGCTTCCTCGGCGTGCATTCGAAGCCAGGCCATATCGTTGGCGATGAAGCCCGATCCCGTAATGACCCAAAAGCGGTCGTCATCCAGGCGGGTGACGGTTAAATCGGCTTCTACGCCGCCTTTTGCGTTCAAGAATTGTGTGTAAGTGGCCGAGCCAAGCGGCTTGTCCATTTCGCTGTCGGCCACGCGGTTGAGTAAAGTGAGAGCGCCGCGTCCGCTGACTTCGATTTTGCCAAAGGGGGTCAAATCGAAGAGTGCCACGCGCTCACGCACGGCTTCATGCTCTTGCCCCACACGCTCGAAGAAGGGCGGCTTGACCCAGCCTCCCCAGCGGCGCTGGTCTTCTCCCATCCTTCGCCAGGGCTTCCCCGGTTGGACGTAATTGACGCGCTCCCAGCCGAATTTCTCGCCAAAGACGGCGCCCGCTTCTTGCAAACGGTGGTGCAGCGGGCTGAGACGGTGGGGACGCGCCCACTCAAACTCATCGTGTGGAAAGCGCAGGCGGTAGTAATACTTCACGCTCTCGCGTGTGCGCTCACATGCATATTGGGGGTCTGAATAGTAATTCCCAAAGCGGGTGGCTTTATAGGCGTACACGTCCATGCCTGGATCGCCGCCAAGGATCCACTCGGCCATTAACTTCCCTACACCGCCTGCGCCGCCGTAACCGTTGAGGGAAAAGCCGGCTGCCATCCACATGCCGCGCACGCCGGCCATGGGGCCCAAAATGGGCTGGCAATCGGGGGTGTATGCGCCGGGGTGGCAGACCAGCGTGATGATACCGGCCTGGTCGAGAAACGGCAGGCGGCGGATGGCGCCCTCCAGCAGTTGCTCGAAGCGCTCCATATCGGATGGGAGAGTCGTCCCGCCGTGTTCCCAGGGGACACCGTCAATCCAGCGCGCCAGCGGATTCGGTTCGTAGCCGCCAATCACCAGCCCTCCCTGCTCTTGCCGCATGTAGACCAGGTTTTCTGGATCGCGCAGACAGGGCGTTTGGGCGTCGAACTCGTGACCCGGCACCGCCTTGAGCGCAATGTGTTGATGGTCGACCGGCGTGGTAGGGATGTGCAGACCCGCCATGGCGGCTACGCGCGGCGCCCACAGCCCGGCGGCGTTGACGACCGTTTCGCATCGAATCGACCCTTTCTCTGTCACCACCTCCCGAACCTCTCCCTTGGCCGACAGTTTGATGCCGGTCACGCGCGTATCGGTATACACCTTCACGCCGAGATCTCTGGCAAATTTTGCCATGCTGGTTGTCACGGTGTAAGGGTCGAGTTGGCCGTCGCGCGGCAAGTAGATGGCACCGTACAAGTCCTTGGTCGTCATTTGAGGCATGTATTGGATGGCCTCCTGCGGCCCGATGACATCACATTCCAACCCCAGTGCCTTGGCGCGGCTGACGCTGCGTTCCAAGTCCAAAAGTGATTCTTTCGTAGAGGCCACTCGCAAACTGCCAACATGGTCGAACAAGCCCAATTGGCTGTACAACTCGATGCTGTACATGCGGAACTTGAGCATGGTTTGCGAGGTGGCAAATTGTGTTACCAGCCCGGCAGCGTGCGACGATTCGCCGCTGGCGATCTCGCCTTTTTCCAACAAGATGACATCTGTTTGCCCCATTTTGGCCAGGTGATAGGCAATTTGTGTGCCAACGATGCCTCCGCCGATGACGACGATCTGTGCCTGATCTTTCATAACCTCGTTGAACCTTTCTATGTCGTTTTTTGAGGATCAGCAATTACACATTTCACGTTGTGCGCCTCGAGCGCTTCGATTGCAGCAACATCCAAGCCTTCGTCTGTAACAAGGATATCTATTTCATCAATCGCGGCAATTTGAAAATTGGATACCACGCCCCATTTGCTGTGATCGGCTACCAGGATGATCTCGCCTCGGGTACGTTCGATCATTTGCCTGACGACTTCTGCTTCGGCATTCGTAGGGACGGTACATCCATGTTTCAGGCTGATTCCATCCACTCCCAGGATGGCCTTGTTGGCATACACTTGTCGCAAATTCTCGATGGCAAAGCGTCCGGCCAGGGAGTTGGAACGGGGTTGGAATTCGCCGCCGATGATGTAATGTTGAAAGCCCGCCTCCCCTACTTCCAGCGCGGCTGTTAAATTGTTCGTGAAGACGCTGATGCCGGCGCCACCGCGAATATGACGAATGACTTGCGTTGCCGTCGTTCCACTGTTGACAAAGACGATATCGCCGTCTTCGATCAAAGAGGCTGCCAGCATTCCAATGAGGCGCTTTTCCTCGGGATGTTTTTGCGCCCTGAGCATATATTCTGGTTCGAAAGTCATGCGCTGATTGAGAATCGCTCCCCCGTGCGTGCGTTCTAAAACCCCTTCTTGTTCCAGCCATTCCAGGTCGCGGCGAACGGTTGCTTCAGAAGTACCCAGCAATTCGCACAAATCGGCAGTGCGGGCAATTTGATGCACTGTCAGATATTCCTGTATCCGATCACGCCTTTGTGCCGGGATGAGAGGCTTGGCCATGAAAGTCTTCCTTGTTCATTCTAGATGAAGGAAAATGAAGATTTCGATATTACATTATATAAGAATCTGAAGGAATTTGCAAGTTTTTGCGTTTTTGGATATAATGAAAATAAATATCCTCTTGTCTGCAAAATATCACCACAGGAGCAATAGATATGACCAACAATTCTATTGGAATGGGGAGGCAAGAGCAAGCCGAGCGCGAGAAATTCGAAAACGAACTCAAATGCATTCTACAGGCAGGAGAGCAGGCGGGCGTTATCTTACGAGTGATTGGCTCATTGGCCTTTCAGTTGCATTGTCCTCGCTATGGGTATTTGCAGGCGGCCATGGGCCGGGCTTATACTGACATTGATTTTGCGGCCTACAGCAAGCAGACAAAGAAGATTCAGCAATTGATGGCCTCGCTGGGATACAAAGAAAACCAAGAAGTCTTCATCGTGTCTGAAGGTCAACGCGCCATCTTCGACAAACCCGGCGCTGGCCTGCATATTGACGTTTTCTACGAAAAACTGGATTTTTGTCACACCATCCATTGGAATGGTCGTTTGGAAGTCGACTCTCCCACTATCCCGCTGGCTGAGATGTTGCTGGAAAAGATGCAAATCGTCCAAATTAACGAGAAAGATATCATTGATACGATTATGCTCTTGATGGAACACGAATTAGGCGACACAGACCAGGAAACCATCAATATCAAACGGGTGGCGGCCTTGTGCGGCAATGACTGGGGGCTGTGGCGCACGACTACGATGAATCTGGACAAAGTGCGTAAACTGGCTCAAGGTTATGAACAACTGACCGTCGAACAAAAACAAAGAATAGATCAGCAAGTCCAAAGCGCATTAACGCGCCTGGAGCAGGAGCCCAAATCGTTAGCATGGCGCCTGCGCGCTCGTGTAGGGGATCGTGTCAAATGGTATAAAGATGTAGATGAAGTGCACTAGAAATCGGAGACTCTTGTGATGACAAAACTCGTCCGTGACTTGATGCATCCTGGACTGATTACCTGCCGCCCCGATACGTCCTTAGGGCAGGCAGCCGAGTTGATGATTCACAAACACCACCATCGGCTGGTTGTGATAGACCATGAGGATCCTGACGCCTTTCCTCTAGGCATCATCTCCTCCTTCGATATTGTGGCCGCCATGGCCCGGCCTGGCTCGGTCTGGCAATCGTAAACGCCCCGAAGAACAAGACGT
This sequence comes from Anaerolineales bacterium, assembly GCA_034431895.1. Classification (GTDB taxonomy): domain Bacteria; phylum Chloroflexota; class Anaerolineae; order Anaerolineales; family Villigracilaceae; genus JAABUE01. Next base: position 18,043 of record DAOUCM010000269.1, on the reverse strand, counting down.
ATTTTGCTGCATAGCAACACCTTTCAACATTTTTTGAAAAGGACATGTATGAGCATCTCGCCGTTATCATGTCGCCTTTCCATCAGATTTCGACCGTGTCATTCAACGGATGGAAGAGGCTCGCGCGGTGCTGGCGGCAAATCCAGCCCCGCTTCGCCCCTGTCATAACGACTTGCTCAACGCTAATTTTTTGATTGGCGACCGAATTTATCTGCTCGACTGGGAATATGCCGGCATGGGAGATATTTTCTTTGACCTGGCCAACTTCTCAGACAATCACGAAATGATAGATGCACAAGACCTATGGATGCTAGAATGTTATTTTGGCAATGTAACGGAGCGGCATGTTGCTCACTTGAAAATCATGAAAGTCTTGTCTGATTTGCGCGAGGCCATGTGGGGCTTGGTGCAGATTGGCCTCTCGGAACTTGACTTCGACTATCGAGGCTATTCCAACAAATTTTTTGCTCGTGTATTCGAAAAAATGAACGACCCTAATTGGAATCACTGGATCAAGGAGATGCAAAAAAATGGCTGAACTTCCCTCACATGCACAGGTAGTCATCATCGGCGGCGGTGTTGGAGGGTGTAGTATTGCTTACCATCTCACGCTGATGGGTTGGAAAGATGTTGTTTTGTTAGAGCGGCATGAATTGACCAGCGGCTCTACCTGGCATTCTGCCGGGTTGGTGGGTCAAATGCGTTCGGACGCGAACCTCACCCGTATGATGCACTACAGCACAGACCTGTATCGGCGCCTCAAGGATGAAACCGGTCACGACCCGGCCTGGCGCGAGGTGGGCGGTATACGGCTGGCTTCTTCGGCGGAGCGAATGGAAGAAATCAAACGATTGGTGGGCATGGCCGCCTCCTTTGGCGTACCGATGGAACTGATTTCTGCTAAAGAAGCCCAACGCATGTTCCCTTTGATGTCCATCGAGGGCGTTGTTGGCGCGGCCTATACGCCCAACGACGGCATGATAGATCCCACTGGCCTGACCAATGCCCTGGCGGCCGGCGCCAAGAATCGCGGCGCACGCATTTTCACCGAAACCAACGTAGAAAAAATCAACCTGAAAAATGGCCGGGTCCACGAGGTGGTGACCGATAAAGGAACAATCCAGACCGAGGTTGTAGTGAACGCTGCCGGGCAGTGGGGCAAAGAAGTGGGCAAAATGGTGGGTCTCAACCTGCCGGTGGTGCCGATGGCGCACCTGTATATCATCACCAAGCCTATCCAGGGCGTTGAACACGGTATCCCTACCCTGCGCGATCCCGACCTGCTGGTCTATTGGCGTGAAGAGGTGGGCGGGCTGATTACGGGCGGATATGAGCGTAATCCGGCTCCCTTTGGCCTGAAAGGTATCCCGCGCGATTTCAAGTATCAACTGTTGCCTCCCGATTGGGAACGCTTTATGCCCTTGATGGAGAACTCCATCAAGCGTGTGCCGGCCGTCGAGACTGCTGAAGTCATTCAACTGTTGAACGGTCCAGAGGGGTTCACGCCAGATGGCGAATTCTTACTTGGCCCGACCTCGGTCAAAGGTTTCTGGGTGGCTTGCGCCTTCTGTGCGCACGGATTGGCTGGAGCGGGCGGCATTGGCAAAACCATGGCCGAGTGGATCATTGACGGGCATCCCGAATGGGATGTCTGGCGGCTGGACGTGCGCCGCTTTGGTTCGAACTACAACAGTTTGGATTACACGGTTGCCCGCACGCTCGAAACCTATACACAGTATTATGACATTCATTACCCTGGCGAGGAACGTCTCTCGCGGCGCGGCTTGCGTCTCTCTCCCACCTATTACCGCTTGCGCGATCTGGGTTGTCAGTTCGGCGAAAAGACCGGCTGGGAACGTCCCAACTGGTTCAAACCTCATGAGGAAAAAGCCACCCATGGTCACGAACCGCGCGGCTGGGCGCATCACAATTGGTCTCGCGCCATCGGCTACGAACACCTGATGACCCGTGAAAACGCCGGCCTGTTCGATGAAACCTCTTTCAACAAGTTCGAAGTGCGCGGGCCGGGCGCGCTGAAATTCCTGAATTACGTTTGCGCCAATCAAATTGACGTGCCGGTTGGCACGGTGGTCTACACCCAGGCGCTCAACAAACGAGGCGGTATCGAATGCGATTTTACCGTCACGCGCCTGGCAGAAGAACGTTTCTTGATCATCACCGGTACTGCTTTTGGACAACATGATTTGTCCTGGCTTTCGCTGAACATGCCCGAAGACACTTCGACTTCGCTCAGTGCAGGTGGCTCTGTGACCATCGAGGACGTCGGCTCGTCCTACGCCTGTCTGGGTCTGTGGGGGCCCAAGGCGCGCAAAATCCTCGAAAAAGTGACCACAGACGATGTTTCGAATGAGGCCTTCCCGTACATGACAGCCAAACGCATTACCGTAGGCGATGTGCCGGTCTTGGCTGCGCGAGTAACCTACGTGGGCGAACTGGGCTGGGAGTTTTATTGCCCGATGGAATATGGCCTGCGCTTGTGGGATACGCTCTGGGAGGCCGGGCAGCCAGAGGGGATGGTGCCCGCTGGTTATAAGGCCATAGATACCCTACGCCTCGAAAAGGGATACCGCTATTGGAGTGGCGAAATCAGCCCAGATTACACCCCCTATGAGGCCGGTTTGGGCTTTGCTGTCAAGTTGGACAAGGGCGATTTCATTGGCCGCGAAGCGCTGCTCAAAGCCAAACAGCAGGGCTTCAAGCGTAAACTGGTTTGCATGAGTGTTGCCGATGACCGCACGATTGCGCTGGGCAAGGAGCCTATCCGCTCCGGCGAGCAGACCATTGGCTGGGTGGCTTCGGGCGGGTATGGTTACTCGGTAAAAATGAGCCTGGCCTACGCTTACTTGCCAATCGAATATTGCAAAGTTGGCACGCAATTGACCATTGAGTTCTTCGGAGAGAGAGTAGCGGCAGAAGTCATTGCCTCTCCAGTATGGGATCCGAAAGGAGAACGCATCAAAGCATAAGTTGAAATCAATCTCGTGACAGGCCGGCGCAGCGCGTCTGGGCAGGCCGTATTTGGGCAGAAAGGAATAGAGCGATGAAAGAGAGTCCTGTCGAACGTTTAGCTGAGACTCATCCCGATATGGAAATCTGGTGGGATTCATCGCCGCTGGTATATCGCCAGTGGGTTCACAAAATGGTGAGCGCCTGTGAACCCTCCCGAAAGCCGATTTTAGAGGAACAACTTGCTCGTTTGTACGACACCGAAGCGCCCTCTCGAAGCGTCTTCCGGGGTTGCACAACCAACCCGCCTCTTTCCTGGCAGGCAGTCCAGGCGGATTTGCCCTTTTGGGAGGCTTGGGTGCAACAGGCCAGGCGCACCTACCCTGACCTCAGCCTGAAAGAATTGACCTGGTTGACCTACAAGGAAGTTGTCAAACGCGGCGCAGAGATGTACCTGCCCATCTATGAAGCCTCGGGAGGACGCTTTGGCTGGATTTCCGGTCAGTTGGATCCGCGCCTCTTTACCGAGACTGAGCAGATGGTCCATGATGCAGAGGAACTCAGCGCACTTGGCCCCAATGTGATGATCAAGGTGCCTGCCAGTATGCAAGGCATCGAGGTCGTGAAAATCTTGACCTCTAAAGGTGTCAGCACCAATACCACCGTCTGCTTTACGCTGCCTCAAATTTTGGCCTCTGCAAATGCTGCGATGGAGGGCATGAGGATAGCCGAGCAGCAGGGGGTAGACTTGAGCCGTTGGCGGGCGGTCATCACGATGATGATTGGACGTCTGACCGAGCAAGAGGCGCTGGACATCCAGGCGGAGCGGAAACACATCCGCTTGTCTTGGCAGGACAGACACTGGTTCGGCATCGCTGTCTTCCGCCGCGCCTATCGCATCTTGACAGAAAATGGATATGCCAGCAAAATGCTGGCCTGCTCCATGCGGCCGGGGCCGCTGGTGGCTGGGAAGATGCGTTTTTGGGACATTCAGAAACTGGCAGGCGGTGACATTATATATACCTGCCCGCCCTATGTGTTGGAGCCGCTCTTCGAATTTGGCGATGACCTGCGCTTCGAGTGCGAGATCGAGGAGGAGGTGCCGGCGGAGGTGCTGGATAAGTTGATGCAAATACCTTACTGCCTCCAGGCGTATGATCCCAATGGTTTGGCCTTGGAGCAGTTCAACGATCACCCCTCGACGGTCAGCACGGTTACCGCTTTCTCGAAAGGATTCGAGGGTCTGGAAGGTTTCGTCAAGGAAAGGATGATGGTCAAGGTTTGAGACAGGCAAATAGGTCAACGCAAGTCCTCGAAACACTTGTTTATGCACTTGCTGAATACGTCACAATTCGTCAAATCACTTACACAAAAAGGAGTACCCTATGTCTATTGCAAATGCAAAAGAAATCATGGTAGAAGCCGCGAAGACAGGCTATGCTGTGGGGGCGTTCAACGTCACCGATCTGCTTCAATTCGAAGCGGTGATTGACGCGGCTGTAGAAACCAAATCGCCTGTGATTGTTCAGACTTCGGTCAAACCATCGCAGTTCTTGGGCGCTGACGTGCTGGTAGCAATCTATCGCACGCTGGCCGAGAAAGCGCCTGTTCCCGTTGTCTTGCATCTCGACCATTGCACTGATATTGACTATTGCAAAAAATGCGCCGACGCTGGCTATACTAACATTATGATTGACGCTTCCAAACAACCTTACGAGGAGAACATCCGTCAGACCAAGGAAGTGGTGGAGTATTGCCATTCGGTTGGGAACATTTCGGTCGAGGGCGAGTTGGGGACGGTGAGCGGCGTGGAAGACCAGGTGAAGGTGGCCGAAGATGAGGCGCAGTTGGCAAATCCCCAGCAGGCGGTGGAGTTCGTCGAGCGCACCGGCGTAGACATCTTTGCCCCGGCCATTGGCACCGCGCACGGCGTCTACAAAACCAAGAACCCAAAGATTGATTTCGAGCGCCTGGCCACCATCCACAAGATGTTGAACGGCAACGGCATCAAGACCCCATTGGTCGTTCATGGCGGTACTGGCTTGCCCGAAGATTACATCAAGAGGCTGTTAAGGGCTGGCGGTGCCAAGTTCAACGTCTCCACCGAATTGAAGCACACGTTGATTGATGCCAAGTATGAGTACATCACGGCCCACCGCGACGAGTACGATCCAGGCAAGATTGACAAAGTGGTGCGCGAGGCTATCAAGAAAGCCGTGATGCATTGGATGGAGATGGTGGAGTCGGTTGGCAAGGCGTAAGTTGGTAAACAAGTAAACAGGTACACAGGTACACAGGTAAACATCTTCCCTGTGTACTCGTTTACGTGTGTACGTATGTTGAACTCATCAGGAGACAAAAAATGACGAAAAAAATCGAAGAATATTACGCCCCGTGGGTGAAGGGCATCCCCATGTACATTTCGAGCCACATCGAAAAGGCTTGGCGCGATCCTACCCTGCACCGCATGATGTCTAACGAGAATCCCAATCCGCCTTCCGAAAAAGTGCTGGAGGCGATGTACCGCTACGCCAAGATGGCAAACCGCTATCCAGATCAAGGTTTGGTGGTGCGTACCAAGATTGCCGAGATCAACGGCCTGGACGGACCTCAGAACGTGATGATTGGCAACGGCTCCAGCGAGGTGTACGATAACATCTTCCGAATGTTCATCACCCCCGGCGACGAAGTCATCCAGCATACGCCGTGCTTTGGCATCTACAAACTGCGTGGCACTTTACTGGGCGCCAAGATGGTCAGCGTGCCGATGATTTACAAGGACAACTATCTGCACTTCGATCCAGATGGCATCCTGGCGGCCATCAACGACAAGACCAAAATCATCGTGATTGCAAATCCCAACAACCCGACCGGCAATTTTATGGATGCGCAGCACTTCGTCCGCATCGCCGAGACGGGCATTCCCTTCGTGATTGACGAGGCTTATGTGGAATATGCCGGTTTGCAAATGTCGCAGGTGGCTTTGACGAAGAAATACGAGAACGTCATTGTCACGCGCACGCTCTCGAAAGCCTATGGCCTGGCAGGGATGCGCTTTGGCTATGCTTTGGGCGCCAAGTCGGTCATCGAACAGATTAGCGGCGCGCTCTTGCCCTGGAACGTGGGGACGATCCCGATGTGGGCGGCGTTGGCGGCCTTCGAGGATCAGGAAGGGTTGGCTTATCGCGTCAAATTCAACAACGAGGAAGTGGACTTCATCACCAAGTCGCTGAGCGACATTCCTGGCCTGGTTGTTTTCCCGTCCAAGGCCAACTACATTCTGTTCGATTGCGGCAAGACGGGCAAGACCGGTCAGGAGGTCTTGGCTTTTGCCGAGACCAAGGGGCTTATCTTGCGCGGCGAGAGCGAGAAATATGGCAGCAATGGCTGGTTCCGCGTTACCATCGGCACGAAAGAAGAGAACCGCTTGTTTGTAGATACCTTGCGGGAGTTCTTTGGAGTGAAGAAGTAAACAGGTACACAGGGAAACATGTACACAGGGAAGCGCGTTTCCTGTATATGTGTGCGCTTGTGTACTCCACCAAAGGAGTAAACATGTCACCAATCAAAGCAGTGTTCTTCGACCAGGATGGGGTCATCATTGATACCGAGCGCGACGGTCATCGCGTCTCGTTCAATATGACCTTCAAGGAATTTGGCTTCACCGATGAGTGGAGCGTGGAGTATTATCACGAATTGCTCCAGGTAGCGGGCGGTAAAGAGCGTATGAAGCATCATGCGCAGACCAAAGGCTTCAGCAAGCCCATCCCGCCGGAGGAACTGGATGAACTGGTCAAGGCCATGCACAAGCGCAAGACCGCGCTGTTCGTGGAATTGATCGAGACCGGCAAACTCCCTTTGCGGCCGGGCGTCCACAGGTTCATGAAAGAGGCGATGGAGGCTGGCTTGAAGATTGCCGTCTGTACCACGTCCAATGAGCAGGCGGCAAAAGCCATCACTGGCAAAATTTTGGCTGATATCAAGTTCGACTTGGTGTTGGCCGGCGATGTAGTGCAAAACAAGAAGCCCGACCCCGAAATCTACAATCTGGCGCTTGCCAAACTGGGTTTGAAGCCAGAGGAAGTGTTCGTCGTGGAAGATTCCAGGAACGGCGTGAAGGCCTCCAAAGCGGCAGGACTCAAGACCATCGTCACGACCAACGGTTACACAGAGAAAGAAGATGTGAGCGATGGCGATATCATCGTTTCCTGCCTGGGCGATCCCGATGGAGAGCGAGCCGTTTTGCGCAAGGGCAATTTGCCTGGCTTCGATGGTGTGGTCCACGTGAAGGATGTGGTGGCGCTGTTTGGGGGCTAGAGGCATACACGAGTATAATTAGGACAGGGCAGGGATGCGGAGGGGAATGCCGCGTCCCTTTTGTTATCTCCTGCATCGGATGAAACCTGTTCGACGCTCGATCACTCTTTAGGAGCAGAAATGCAATATCCGGGCTTCGTCAAACCACGCTATGACTGGGGCGGCTTTGCTGGGATTCCGGCGCGCATCCGTGAGGCATGTGCCTCGGGCCAATATGACGCGGTGGTATTGTTCCTGGTGGATGGCTTTGGCTGGCGTTTTTTCGAGAAATTCCAATATGTGCCGTTCTTGCGGCGTTTGATCTCCGGCGGTAGCGTGGAGAAACTGACCGCGCAGTTTCCCTCTACCACCGCCGCCCACGTGACGACCATCCACACCGGGCAGCCGGTGGGAGAAAGCGGCGTGTATGAATGGTTTTATTACGAACCTTTGCTAGATCGCGTCATTGCGCCGCTGTTGTTTTCCTTTGCCGGGGACAAGGAACGCAACACGCTGAAAGAGCATGTGGAGGCGGCCTCGTTGTATCCGGCTCGAACGCTGTATCAGGACCTCGCGGCGCTGGGAGTGGCATCGCACGTCTTTGGTGTGAGCGAGTATACGCCTTCGGCCTATTCCAATGTCGTGATGAAAGGCGCAAGTTTGCACTCTTTCGACACGCTAGCCGAAGCGCTGGTCAACTTGGGGTTGTTGCTGGAAAAGGAAAGTGCGCCCGTTTACATCCACTTCTACTTCGATTGCATTGACAGCCTGTGTCATGACTATGGCCCAACGGCGATTCAGACCGAGGCTGAAATCGAGGCCTTTTTGCTCATCATGGAGCATTTTTTCGTGCGGACTTTTGCGCGAAAAAAGAGGCTGCTCTTCTTGCTGACTGCCGATCACGGCGCCGCGGAAGTGGATCCACACACCGCCATATTTTTGAACACAGATCAACGCTTCGCCGGTTTCGAGCGTTTCCTGAAGCGCAACCGCGCCGGGCAATTGCTGGTCCCATGCGGCTCGGCGCGCGACCTTTTTCTGCACATCGAAGACAGCCTTTTGGATGAAGCGCAGTCGTTTCTCTCGAACCGGTTGGCAGGCAAAGCGGAAGTCGTCCAAACCCAATGGTTGGCGGAGAATGGCTATTTTGGTCCCTCCATTTCTCCTGTTTTCCAGGCGCGGGTGGGCAACCTGGTCATTTTGCCGTATCGTTATGAGTCCGTATGGTGGTATGAGAAGGATAAGTTCGAGCAGAAATATTACGGTCATCATGGCGGCTTGACGCCGCAGGAGATGGAAATTCCGCTGGCTGGTTACTCGTTATAGGATGACCACTCGACATTTGCATCGCCCGCGCGAGTTTGGGTTTGCTCTTGATTCGCGCTGCATCAGTTTATCCGCTTTCTATCCGCTGGTCGCTTTGGGTTGCGGCCCTGGCCTGACGCCAGCACAGGCTGGAGGCTGCCCGATGTAAAAGGCTTGCAATCGAATGCACTCTATATCCCTTACCACCCTCATCGAACTTGTGCGCCATTACAGCCCCTCTGGACAGGAGCGCGCTGCAGTGGCGTGGTTGGTAGAGCGCATGAAGGCGCTTGGTTATACCCAGGCTTTTGTGGACGCAGCCGGCAATGCCGTTGGCGTGATGGGAGACGGCCCCAAACAGGCGGTTTTGCTGGGACATATTGATACCGTGCCAGGCGAGATCAAGGTAGAACGAGTTGGAGATTTGTTGTATGGGCGTGGCAGCGTGGACGCCAAGGGGCCGCTGGCCTGTTTCGTGGACGCAGTAGCGCAAGTTGGCGTGCGGCCGGGCTGGCAGTTCGTGGTCATTGGTGCGGTGGAAGAGGAGCGCGATTCGGAGGGGGCGCGCTTTGTGATCGCGCAGTATCGCCCCGATTTTTTGATTGTGGGCGAGCCCAACCGCTGGGAGCGGCTGGCGTTGGGCTACAAAGGCAGTGCGTGGGCCAAAATCGTCATGCGGCGGGCGCAGAGCCACTCCGCTAGCGGCGAGCAGACAGCGGCAGAAGCAGCGGTAGAAGCCTGGCTGGCGATTCGGACGTTTGCCGAGACCTTCAACCACGGCAAAATGCGCTCCTTCGATAAAATCTTACTGACCTTACAGAGCATCGAGACCGGTCAGGATGGTTTCGAGCAGTGGGCGCAATGGAAGGTGGGGGCGCGTTTGCCGCTGGACATCTCTCCAGAACAATGGTATGGAAAATTGGAGCAAACCCTAAAAGTCTTCGAGACCTTTGGAGTCTCTGTGGAACGAATTGGCTATCCTGTCCCGGCCTGGAGTTGCGAGAAAAACACGCCGCTGGTACGTGCCTTTTTGGGTGGAATCCGCAGTCAGGGCGGCACGCCATCGTTTGTCTATAAGACAGGCACCGCTGATTTGAACATCGTTGCCCCCGTGTGGAAATGCCCGGCGGTCGTGTATGGGCCGGGTGACTCGGCCCTCGACCATACGCCGCACGAGCATATTTCGCTCGAGGAGTATGCAAAGGCTGTAAAGGTTTTGCAGTGCGCGTTGGAAAGTTTGATAGACGCTGCTGGCTCTACTTGAAATTTTGCGTCAAGAATGTCAGCGCGCGGTCGAGCACTTGTTGTGGAGAAAGCGGGTCGGTATCAATGAATAGGTCGGCGTGTTGGCGTGCGTGCGCCAGGCGGCGCTGTTGTTCGATGTAGTCGGCTTCGGTCCAGTTCAGGCTGCGCCGCCGGCTGGCGACCTCGTAAGAGACTTGCAGGAAAATCAACACATGCGGATTGGTCAGGCGCTTCCACATATCCTTGACGTAGGAATGCTCCTGAGCAATGTGACGGGTGCGATAGCCAAGCCGGTCGAGAGCGCTGGTGAGCGTGGACTTGCCAGAGCCGCACGGTCCGACCACGCCAATCAAGAGTCTTTGTTTTGCGTCTGGTGGGGCTGCCGAAGCGCTACTCATTGTCATGGACGAGGTGACTCAAATCTTGAGGACTGCCCAAGACGACCAGCGTGTCGTTGGCATGGACGGTCAGATGATTGGCCGGGTGCAGTTCCGATTGATGGTCATGACGAACGAGGACAATATTGAGGTGGTAATGATCCTCTACGAACCCAACCGTTTTCTCTGCTACAGGGGAGTTTGGCTTGACGGTTACGCGAGCCAGCCCGAGCAATTGCCCTTCTATGGAGATGGGATTGGTCACGTCGGCCCCGGCTGCTGCGGCAGCAAAGACGGGCGCGGCCATTTCGGTGGCGCTCACAGCGATGAAACCGAATTGTTCCTGGAGGGCATGGGCAAATTCTTCGTCGAAAATGCGCACGACCACCTGGATATTGGGGTTGAGGCTGCGCGCTTTGAGGGCAATTTGCAGATTCAAGGAATCATTTTGAGTTGCCAGGATGATGGTGCGAGCGTGCTTGATGTTGGCGGCTTCCAGGGCGGCAATGCGGCTTGCGTCATCTTGGATGACCGGTATGCCCATTTTTTGCACCGCTTTGAAGGTGTCGATGGCCGGATTCAACTCGATGACGGCGACCTTCTCGCCCATTTCGTGTAATTTATGGACCACTCGATAGCCCAAATGGCCCAACCCTACCAGCAGAATGTGTTTGTTGAAAGTGGATGCAACAGCCATTTCCCATTCCTTATTGCGGGCGCGCCGATTGAAGAGCAGGCTGCCAAAATCAGCCAGGCCCTGTGCCAGGGTGCCTACACCCACAATCGGCATGATAAAGTAGAAGATTTGCAGGACGCCATGACGGGGAAAATCTCCCATCGGCTGTAGAAAGGTGGCCGTCAGGACAGTATAGATGGACTGAGTGAGGCTCTGCGCTGGTTCCCCCACCATTTGGGCCAGCCAATGATAGAGCAGACCGCCTCCGAACACGGCTGCCGTGAAAAGCAGCAGCGGGGCGCGGAATTCATTGACGAGGATGAGCGTATCCCGCCACGAGATGCGCCACATTTGCAGCCTGGATTTTAGCATACAGGCTCCTTAGCGTATGGGCAGCCTGACGCTCATACGCCGCGCTTCATCGCCATTGCGCGGGCTGACCTTGACCACAACCACGCTCACATCGTCGGAAGGGCGCCCCTCGTCCAGGTGGAGCGCATGGGCAAGCAGGGCGTCGGCCATTTCTTGCGGCGAGGGGTCTTGTTCTTCGAGCATGGCCTGGATGGCCCCGCACACGTCCATCGGCTGGCCATGTCGCTCGCCCGCATGGGTGAGCCCGTCGGTGAACATGACCACCATCAGGCCGGCTTCCAGTTCCATTTCCAGAATGACCGGGCGGATGCCTCGCCCGATGCCCAGTGGCGAACTTTCGGTCTCCAGGCAATCTACACGCTCGCCGCGGCAGACGAAGAGCGGCGCCGGGTTGTTGCGTGACAGGACAAGCGTATGAGTTTCCAAATCAATCGAAGCAATGTTGAGCGTACAGGAAACCTTGCCGCCTTTATCGGTGTACAGCGCATCCGAAGCAGCGCGGGCCGCGGCACCATCGCGCACACCTTCGGCCAGCAAACCAATGACCTTGCGCACCACCATCAGCGAAACCGCCTTGGCCCCTCGTCCAGAAGTCTGCCCGTCGGCCAAGACCACCGAGAGGCCGCCATTGGGTCGCTCTACCACTTCCAACGTATCGCCGCTCTCAGACGAAGCATACTTGTTGACTTTGGCAACTGCAATTTGAACTTCCATGACTGAATTTTACTTCATTTTTCCTTGACGCTTCTGGCTATTGCTACTATAATCTGCCCGCTTGTCTGGAAATCCGCCGGGCGCTGGCCCGGCATGTTTATCTAAAGGAGAAAGTCCCATGCCGCCACATCCAAAGCGCAAACATTCCAAGGGCCGCCGTGACCGCCGCCGCGCCCATGATGCTCTGCAGGCCAGCAACCTGGTCGCTTGCAGTAACTGTGGTTCCATGCGCTTACCGCATACCATCTGCCCCAAATGTGGGCATTATGAGGGCCGCCAGGTCATCGAAATCAAGAAAAAAGAGAAAAAGTCCGAATGATGACCGATGAGCCGTGACTTGCACGGCTCGTGTGTGTTCTATGTAGCAGGCCGGATGTGTCATCCGGTCTGCTTTTTTTCTTTTGGAGGCGTATGAATCTCGATCCTCGAACAACTGTTTTCCTCTTCCCGGGTCAAGGCTCGCAAGCGATAGGGATGGGGCAGAGCCTAGCGGCGCGCTTCGCTGTGGCGCAGGCTACCTTCCAGGAGGCGGATGATCTCTTGGGCTTTTCCCTCTCTCGCCTGATGTGGGAGGGACCGGAGACGGACTTGAACGACACGCTCAACACGCAACCGGCGCTCTTCGTCCATTCGCTGGCGGCTTACCGCGTCTTTACGCATCTTTACCCAGACTTCAGGCCTGCTACCGTTGCCGGGCATTCCCTCGGCGAGTTATCGGCGCTGGCGGCAGCAGGGGCGTTTTCCTTTGCCGAGGGTCTCCGCTTGGTGCGCATACGCGGCGAACTGATGAAACGCGCCGGGGAACGCACGCCGGGCCGAATGGCCGCCGTGTTGGGGCTGGACATCTCTGCCCTGGAAAAGGTTTGTTGCCAGGCCAGCCGCGCCGACGAAATCGTTCAGGTGGCAAACGACAATTGCCCGGGTCAGGTGGTCATTTCGGGGGCGACGGCGGCTGTGGAGCGGGCCATCCAGGGCGCTAAAGCGGCCGGGGCAAAGCGCGCCATCCCGCTGGCAGTGAGCATTGCCGCGCATTCCCCCTTGATGGGCAGTATTCAGCCTGAATGGGATGCCGCGCTAGAGGCTTGCCCGTTGCGTGAATCGGCTGTGCCGGTCATGGGCAACGTCCATGCCAGGCCGATGCAGACCGCCGTCGAAGTGCGCGCCGATCTCAAGGCGCAGATGCAATCGCGCGTGCGCTGGAGCGAATCGGTGGAAGAAATGCTGAGGGCGGGTGCGCAGACCTTCGTCGAGGTGGGAAGCGGGAGCGTCCTGCTGGGGCTGGTGCGGCGCATTGTACCGTCTGATCGAGGGGAGACGCTGTCCCTCTACCCTTTGGGGGAGGCGGGCGATTTCGATGTTTTTGCACAAAGCGGCGTAAATGGCTTATAATGTGCGCGTATTTCTATCATTCAGAAAGGAATTAAACATGAGCCTGTTCGGAAAAATTCTCGAAAAATTGGGGATGAAAAAACCTGAAGAGGCCGCCCCTGTGGCTGCCCAAGCCTCCAAACCGGTAGCGCCGGCCCCCAAGCCTGCGGCGCCAGCCTCCAAGCCTGCGGCTAAACCGGTTGCTGCCGCTCCATCGGCCATGAGGCCTGACCCCGGGGCCTCGTTTGCGACCCCGTCTTCTACTCCAGCGGCTGCTGCACCGGCGCCGATGGCCATGGTAGACGTGATGAGCAAACTCGAAAAAATGGCCGCCGGCACCGGTCTGGACTGGAAGGTCTCGATTGTAGACCTGCTGAAGGTGCTGGGCATCGACAGCAGCCTGCAAGCGCGCAAGGAACTGGCGCAGGAACTCGGCTGCCCGGCCGAAACCATGAAGGACAATGTGGCGATGAACGTGTGGCTGCACAAGGCCGTATTGTCACAAATCGCCAAGAACGGCGGCAATATCCCGAAGGAATTGCTGGACTAACGCATCCGAAAAAGCGCCCTCCATCAGGAGGGCGCTTTTGAGTTGATGCCAACAAAAAGCGCGAAAAGGGCTTCGTTAAGCCTGCCAGCGGACGCTGTTCCTGCCGGCCGATTTGGCTTCATACAGAGCAAGGTCTACGCGCTTCAATGCCATTTCTAAAGATTCGTGTTCCCGAACGGCTGTGGCGCCAATAGAAATGGTGATAGAAAACGAGCCGAAATGCAAATTTTCTATTTGGCGGCGCATGCGTTCAGCGATTGCCAGAATTTCCTCCTGCTGCCTGGCGTGAATGAGCGCCAGGAACTCCTCCCCGCCCCAGCGTGACATCATATCCTCCTCGCGGGTGTGCAGGCGCAGGGTGTGCGCCACGCGCATTAGAACAATATCGCCTGTATCGTGTCCATGCGTGTCGTTGATGCGCTTGAAGTGGTCAATGTCTATGAGAAGGAGTGCAAGGGGAACGCGACGCTGTGAACGCTCTTCCAACACTTTGCTCAACATACGACGATTGGGCAAACCGGTCAAAGCATCGGTGTTGGCAAGGGTATTCATACGTAATAATTCGCTTTGCATCTCGATCACATCGTCTTTGGCTTTGGCGAGGGCAAAGGCAATCAATGCTATCGCGATCAGGCGAATTTGATAACGGAACACCTCCAGGAAGAGATCGTAACGTTCTGGGAGAAGAAACACAGCGCTCAGTATCCCGGTCACCAGAATATAACCAAGCGCCAACAAGAGGGCTATCGTATGGTTGGCAAGGACATATCCAAGAATTAACGAAAACGCCATTACCCAAAACACGGCGTTGATCTCGCTGCGCGCTATCATGGAATCGGGAAGTTGCAAAACGGACACATACTTGCTGAGGTAGAAGATGCTGAGCGTGGTTTGGACAGAAATTTCCACCCAATGTAGAGGAATACGCCTCCAGAGCAGGAGACCTATCCAAACAAGCATCATCCCTATCAAGATGACGTAGGAGGTTTTGATGAATGGAAATTCTCCCTTGTAACGTAACCAGACCATAACCACACTGGGTAGGCCAAAGAGAAGTGCCGCCAGATAAATTTTCCGCTTGCGTTCCTGCGTTTTACGTTCCAGGCTGGAAAAAGGAGTGGGGCGACGTAAGGAGTCAAAAGAGAAAAGCGAATTGCGAAGAGGCATGAGGGGATCCCTCTCAAGAAGTAAGGCAAAAAGCCTTGCCTGAGCAGAATGCTCCTTTCCTCATTATACCTCTCGTAGCGCAACCTCCAGTCACAACCACGATGTTATGCCGCAATTCCCTGGGTAAGCGCCAGCCTGTCCCCCAGGCACCCGCCAGCCTGCCCTGGCGCTTGTCCAGGGGACAGGCTGGGTGGGTGTCTGGGGGGCAAGCAACTGCAGCGCGAATCGAGCGTGCTACGCATCATCGTTTTCGATGATAGATGTCGTCATCCGATCTACTTCTTCCAAAGCGGAGCCGCGCGCTTTTTCCAGCCGCTCGAAGCGTTTGCTGAATTGAGCGATGGCATACTGCACGAAATCATCTTCCACCAGCCCAAACGGGACGATCGAATAAGCGGCAAAGGCATCTCCAATGACGCCGATTGCATAAGGCAGGAGAGCGTTCATGTGGGTTTGCAATTCTTCCCACAGGCCGGGATTTTCGGCAACCAGGCGCGAGAGTAAGTAGACGCCATACGCAATGTGACGGGATTCGTCTTGTTTCAAGAGTGAGATGCCCTGACACAGCCCCGGCATCAGATCCTTGCGTCTCAAGGCGGTGAAAAAAGCATGGTAGCCGGTTTCTGCCAATACGCCTTCTACCACCATGTTGTAGGTCACCGAGGCCCGCATCTGCGCCGCTGGCGAGGGGTCTTGCTGCAAAGCCATGAGGGCCTCGGGCAAAGCCTGGTAGAAGATATAACGATAATTTTCGCTGTGATAGGCCTCCAGGCCGCGACGCCCTTCAGCCACTTCTTCCAGGAAACGAGAGAAGAAGTCGGTATGCTTTGCTTCCTCGAAGAGGAAGGTGGTGAGGTACATCTCTTCCTCGATTCTCCCTTCTGCCGCAATCACATTGACGAGGGGAAGTAAGTCCAGCGTGACGGCTTCTTCTCCTGAAATGAACATTCCCGACAATCTCCAAATCAAGTCTTTCTCATCGGCAGTCAACGTGGACCAGTCTGCTTTATCTTGGGAGAAATCGAGCGAGGCAGGGTTCCAGACGCCCAATTTTTTGGCGCGCTCATAGAGGCGCATAGGGGGCAATGCACGATTCAAGCCTCGTGTGGCAGTTGCAAAAGAGGAATGATTCATAATTTTACTTCTCCGATTTCTTCAAGGCCTTATTCAATGTATCAGCGTGCGGGCGGCGAGAAAAGGCGGTTTGACAGAGTAGACAGCATTACCAGGAAATGACAAGGGCCGCCAGCAAGGTCAGCGCCAGCATCAAGCCGCTCACGAGCCACTCGACCCAAATCGCTCCGCTCGTCCGCTCCAGCGCGCAATCCGCCGGGTTCTGCGGGTCATACCAGACCGTGACCAGGCTACCAGGCGGGTGGGGGGCAATTTCGCGCCCGGCATCTGCGGCTTCGGAGGAGAGCAGGCGAGGTCCCAGGCGCAGGCGTTCTCCCTGATAGCGCCTCCCGCCGACGGAATATTCATACACGACGACGGGGGCGTAGCGCATTGCCAGGCGATACCTGCCACTGGAGGTTGACACCCGCACGCGCACGTGGACCGGCTCGACGCGGGCGGCAATCACCCGGCCAGGGGCGCTCTGCCAGCCGCGCGCTGCGTTGAGCCGCCGCTGGTTCTGCCAGGCGCGCGCCGTCAGCAGCAGCGTGACGAAGCCCATCGGCAGGGTAACGCCGAGGAGCAGGAGCAGGCGGAAGTCCAGGAAAGAAGCGGGCATCGTTAGGGGAGAGTTCACCCCGAAGGGTTGGAATCTGCGGGGCGTGTTCGGTCAGAAAATCCCCGCGCTGAGAAGCGCCAGCGCCAGCAATCCAATTCCCAAAACCCAAATCAGCCAGCCGCCGGTCACGCGCCGCTCCAGAACGGCTTCGGCGGGGGCCTGGGGATTGTAGTAAACCGTCACTTTGGTTTCGACAGGGTAGTGCGCCAGTTTTTGTTTCACAATTTCGGGCCTGCCCCAGTTCGATTCTGCGCCCAGGCTGTAGCGATCGCTGGTGTATTCGCGCCCGCCGACGGTATAGCGATAGACAACGCCGGGGGTGTAGAAAGTGCGCTGCACGTTGTCCTGCCATTCGGTGAAGGAACGCAGTTCGGAGGCGATGACCACGCCAGCCGTGGAGGGCCAGGTTTGCAGGGCGAGCGCCTGTCGTTGTTGCAGCAAGCCAAACAGCAGCAGGAACAGCCCCAGCCCGGCGGAAAGGGTGACGAACAGGGCGTTTTGGGGGTTGGGCAAATGCGGGGCGAGCCATTCGGGGACTTTGGCGAGGGTCAGGAGAACCAGAATCGCTCCGCCGCCGAGAAAGGCAAACACGCCTGCCAGCCCTTTGCCAAAATCGGTCGGCAGGTCGCGCTCCAGCACGGCTCGACGCGGGTCGGCGGGGTCGTAATAGACCGTCACCTGCGCGCCGAGCGGGTAGCGCGCCAGGGTGGCTTCAATTTCGCTTTCGGGGAGGGTTTCTGCCAGGCTGATGCGCTCACCTTTATAGCGTTTGCCGCCCACGTTGTACTCATAGGCAATTGCAGGCGCGCTGCGAACGGTTTCACGCTCCTCCAGGTCGCGCTTGCGCACGGCGCGAATCTCGGAGCGGATGATTTTGCCGCCGACGCTCTGCCAGTTCCTTGCGGCTTGCGCTTCGCGCAGTTTGACGATGGCGGCAAAGGCAATCAAGCCGAGGATGGCGGCGGCGAAGATGCCGAGGAAGATGAGGATTTGATTCATGAGAAGAATGCTCCATTACAGGTTCTCCCTCCCGAAAGTTGAGACCCTTCACTTCGTTCAGGGCAAGCCTTCAGGACGGTTGTTCAGCCCAATCGCTGTTTGAGTGTTTTCGGGTCTACATAAAGTTCTACATAGCCGCAATTTGGGCAAGCGCGGGCCTGTTCAATGACAGTGACCTGCCTGACCATGCCTTTTTGTTTTTGGGATACATAGCCGATTGTCCCGCCGCTCACGCTCAATCGGCCTTCGTCCATCGGTTGATTGCATTTGGGGCA
>DAOUCM010000268.1:0-7147 GCA_034431895.1 Anaerolineales bacterium | reverse complement strand
GGCAGGTCACTGGAGAAGCCATATCCCTGAGCGCGGCAGCGGCACGTAATGTTGCCTTATGGATGCCAGCCTGTAGCCGGGCCGGGTTGACTCCGGCAGCAACATAACGGCTGGCCTGCTCCAAAATGGCCTGTGCCAAGACAGCGGTAGTTGCACTGCCATCCCCAACTCGCTGATGAATACGCCAGGCCAGGCTACGCATCAACATAGCGCCTACATCCTGAGCGCGATCTGGCAGCGCTGTAACACGACGGGCAATCGTAGCCGCATCAGTGATTGGCTCTGGGACAGGCTGCAAGGCAGTCGAACCGAAGGCGACGCCATGGGTAGGCCCAAGAGTTGATGCAAGCAGCCTACCCATTTGGTCGAACCCTCTTCGGAGCATTTTCCTGGCCTGGGGAGCAAGAATTACCTTGGGGGTGTTTTCTGGCATGACAATCGCTTGGGCTCCTCGTTTTTGTAAAAGATTCATCCTTGACCTGCAAGCATTATACTACTATAATACTATTAATTATTCATTTTGAAAAAATAATTTCATCTACAATCAGCATGAAAAAATTTCTAGGCAGTAATATCATCAACGTCAAGGCTCACAATATGCAGGCTGTTCTACTCAGCCTGCTTACTTCTGTGGATGAGAACGGAGAACAACCTCTTTCGCGCATTCAACTGGCTCGTAGAACCAACCTTTCTTCGACGACAATCACGAATCTGGTGACTGAATTAATCGAGCAGGGTATTGTTTCTGAAGATAAAAATCCCCCTGAACAACACGGTGACGAGCATCGGCCGGTGGGGCGACCACGCACCGGATTGTATCTGATCCCTGATGCGCGATATGTCGTGGGGGTGCATATTGGCGTTGGCTTGTACCGCGTGGCGGTGATGAACTTGCGGGCAAAAATCGTTTGCAGCAAGATCGTGAACTTCGATATTTCCGCCCCCCCTCACGAAGTGTTGCGAAGCATAAGCGAGGATGTCCACGAATTATTGTCTGGCAGCAGTCTGGACAGGCGCTTAATCTTGGGAATTGGGGTGGGGGCGTCTGGTTTGGTAGACTACCTCAATGGGGTCAACATCTTTGCGCCGAATCTGAACTGGCATCATCTTCCTATCCGAGATTACCTGGAAGGACAGCTTGGACTGCCAGTAGTGGTCGAAAACAATGTGCGCGCGATGGCGCTTGGCGAGGCTTATTTTGGCTGTGGGCGTGAAGCGCAATCTCTGGCTTTTGTCTACGGACGCACCGGGGTGGGCGCTGGCTTCGTCATCAATCATCAGTTATTTCGCGGCAGCAGCACCGGTGCAGGTGAAATTGGGCATATGATTCTCTTACCCGAAAATGGAGAACCTTGTCGCTGCGGCAATCGCGGCTGCTTAGAGACTTTGGTCTCAGAGGCAGTCATCTTGAAACGGGCGCGCAGCATTGCCGAAGCCGAGCCAAGCGGCACGTTGGCACGCTTGATGGAAAACCCGTCAGACCCCTCGCCGGTGGAATGTGTCTTCCAGGCGGCCCGCCAGGGCGACGCAGCCGTCCTGCAACTCATCGAAGAGGTAGGACATTACCTGGGCATTGCTCTGGCAAACCTGGTCAATATTTTCAACCCTGAATTGATTGTCTTGGGCGGGTTGTTTGCTCAAGGGCAAGACCTTATTGTGCCGGTTGTCCAGCGAACCCTACACTCTACAGCCTTTGCCGGCTTAGGTGAAAAGGTAAAACTGGTTACCACCTGTTTTGGCTGGCGCGCTGGCGTGACCGGCGCGGCGGCGCTAGCTTTGCTTAATTTCTTCTACAATCAGCCGCCCATTGAACCATTCTCGGAAAGAATACCGTTGTTAACCAACAATTCGGGATAAGCCTTCGAACCGCCCCGAAGGCTCGATTTTGCCCATCCAATTGCTCTAAAAAGCCTTCGGGACGGTTATCCCAAACTGACGTTAATGTACCTATTTATCTAAACAATTATGTCAAAAACCTCGTTTCGAATCGCAGTTGCTCCCCTGGCTCGCCCTACGTTTGACATCTCCCTGGCTCAACTTGTTACCCAACAAGCAATTGAACAGTTACAACAAGCCGGGCACGAACTGCTTATCGCCGATGACCTGATTTCAGACCTGGCCGGCGTTCAGAAATTCCTGTCCAAATTCGATAAGGAGAAAGAAAGCGGCATTGATTTGCTGCTCATCTTCCAGGCCACCTTTACTGACAGCACCCTGGTAACTTCATTGGTCGAGCAGAGCAATTCCAACACCGTCAAGCCCCCCATCTTCCTGTGGGCAGTGCCAGAAGCCCCCAACGGCGGCAGGTTACGGCTAAATTCTCTGTGCGGCATCAACCTGGCTGGGCACGCTCTCAGCCAGCGCGGCTACGACTACGAATACGCCTACGCCCTGCCCGATGACCCGGCGACAATGACGCAAGTCAGAATCCAAGCCGCAGCAGGTATGTTGCGTCGCCGCCTGGCGCAGGCCCGAATCGGCGTGGTGGGCGAACACCCAGCGGGCATGGATTCCTGTCACCTGGACGAGGCGCAACTGAAGCAAACCCTTGGCATTTCGGTTGAAAAAACGCCTCTGCAAACCGTCTTCGAAGAGGCGCGCGCGACTACCGCCGAACAAATCGGCGCGGTGCGCCAGGTTTTAGAAGAACATCTCGATAACCTGAGCGAACTCGACCAAAAGCCGCTCAACGGCACGCTGAGTGTGTACCATTCCCTGCACGACCTGGCGCATGAGCAAAAAATGGATGGCTTGGCCGTGCGCTGCTGGCCTGAATTCTTCACCGACTTGGGCTGCTCGGCGTGCGGCGCGATGTCCATGTTGAGCGATGGCCTGGGGCTGCACAACCCTATCCCATGTAGTTGTGAGGCCGACGCCAACGGAACCGTCACCCAGCTGATGCTGCACTGGCTGGCGGGCGAACCCTCCTTTGGCACGGACATTGTAGCCATGGATTTCGAGCAAGACTTCATCTCGCTTTGGCATTGCGGCCTGGCCCCGCTCTCGATGGCCAACCCAAAATACCAGCCGCGTGGCACGATTCATTCCAACCGCAAAGTGCCGCTGGTGATGGAATTCCCACTCAAGCCCGGTGTGGTGACGATTGCCCGCCTGAACCGACATAAAGGCACACTGCGCCTGGTACTTGGGCGCGGTGAAATGCTAGATGCCCCGGCGCCCTTTTCGGGGACATCTGGGCTGTTACGCCTGGAGACACCCACCCGCCAGTTCTTTGATGTACTTATGCAGCAAGGACTTGAACATCACATCTCCCTGGTGTATGGCGATTATCTTGCAGAGTTACAGGCCTTTGCCCGCCTTTCTTCGCTGCCAGTCCTGCTTCTCTAAACTTGATGCGCAGGGGTTCGACCACCCAAGCGCTTTGAAAGGAGGCCCGCAAGAAAAAGTAAATACCTGTCCCGCTCGACAACCCAACTTTGAAAGGCAGGCTCGCGCCTGTCGCTGTAAAAATTTCAACGGAGGTGAAAGAACATGGAAAGAAAAATTTCCCGGCGAGACTTTCTCAAGCTGGGCGCTATCGGTACAGTGTCTATGGTCGTGGCAAGTTGCGCCCCGCCCGAGACGCCGACCGAGGCTCCACCCGCAGCCGCTACCGAAGCGCCTGCAGCAGCGCCCACGGCTGTCCCGCCCAAAGAACCCGTCACGCTGGACTTCCAGGCCTGGGGTGATAACGCCGACCTGCCAGCCTGGGAAAAACTCGTCCAGATGTATCAGGAACGCAACCCGCATGTGACCATAAACTATTCGCCGGTTGCCGACCCGAATGCGAATTTCTACCAGCAACTGCAAACGTCCATCGCAGGTGGCACCCCACCTGACGTTGCTTCATTCCAGGGTTGGGAATGGCAGACGTATGCAGACAAAGACCTCCTTGCGCCTGTTGACGACCTCGTTAAACGCGATGGCTTCGATTTCCTTTACCCGCAAGATGTAAAGGGTGTCGTTGATACGACCGCTCGCAAGGGAAAGACGTATCTGATCCCCTTGCAGGTCGCCACGATGCTGATGTTCTATGCCAAGAAACCCTTCGACGAGGCTGGCATCCCCTACCCCACCGATGATTGGACCTTCGAAGAGTTCCTCGAAATCGCCCAGAAACTGACCAACACCAGCGGCGAGCAGAAGATGTTTGGCTTACAAGCCAACGGCAACTGGTTCCGTGACATCGGTTGGATTCGCGGCACGGGCAAACAGGAGTTCGACTCGCTGATCGACCCCAAAAAGGCTCAATTCAATCAGCCAGAGATCGTCGAGATCGTGCAACAGATGGCACAAGATGTCATCTACACCCTCAAAATCGCCCCCTCCCCAGCAGATACCTCTGGCGGCGCCAACACCTTCCAGACCGGCAACTGTGCTATGAAATACGAAGGCCCCTGGTGGTTCCCTGCCATGAACAGCCCGCAATTGCGCGAAGAAGGCAAACAGATCGAATTCGACGTGGTCTTGATGCCCAAGATGGCAGATGCAGATCGCCCGCACCGCGGTTGGGCCGAGGGCATTGCCCTGCTCAATAGCGACAACGTGGAAGAGGCATGGGGCTTTGCTTCCTTCATGGCCTCCGAAGAAGGCGACAAAATCTATTCGGAAACCACCGGTCGCATGCCCAACAATCTGGCCCTGCTGGAGAGTTTCTGGCTCCCCACCGTGCAAGAGAAATTCCAGTTCTCCAACGCCAAAGCCTTCATCGAAGCCTTCAAACACTCTGAGGTGGATGTCATTGGCGGCGTGCCGCGCAGCAAGATGAACGGCGAAGTTGTCAAGCCGCTCGCTTACGACAAACTGGTCAACAACTCTGCCAAAGCCGCCGACGTTTTGCCCGAAGTGGATAAAGCCCTGCAGGCCTTGCTCGATGAATATTGGGCCAACGCATAAGCAAACCTGATCCTTGTCTCATTCTCCCGGTTGGCTAGGCCAACCGGGAGAATGAACGATAAAAGGCAACATGCGTTGCGAAGCCTCTTGTCAACAGGGTATGATGCACCATAGCATCCACAGCAACGCTTAGCCGGCGCTACAAATTACGTTCTGATCGTTTCGGATAAATTTAGGAGGCGCATATGGCCGTGAATAAATTTTCTATCCCAGTGGTCAGCAAAAGTCGCCTGAGAGAATGGGTCTCTGGTTATTTTTTTGCTGCGCCGTTTATCCTTGGTTTGCTGGCGTTCTATGCCTTCCCAATGGGCTATTCCTTCTGGATGTCATTCCAAAAATGGGACCTGCTCTCCCCCCCCAAGTACATTGGATGGGTAAATTTCATTAAGGTCATCAAAGACCCTGTAGCGAACCTGAGCCTGTACAACAGCGCCTATTACACATTCATTGCCGTGCCATTGCAATTGGTGCTTGCTTTTGCCCTGGCGCTGGCTTTGACACAGCCTCTACGGTTACGAGACCTCTACCGCGGCGGCTTCTATATGCCCATCCTCATTCCTATCATCGCCAGCGCGGTCGTCTGGCAACGTGTCTTCCACCCGGAATATGGCATTTTGAACGAAGTATTGGGCTGGTTTGGCATCGAAGCCAAGAAATGGCTTTTTGATCCGGCACTGGCCAAACCAGCATTCATTATCATGTCCTTTTGGATGATTGGGCGTATGATGGTCATCTTCATTGCTGGCTTGGGGAACATCCCAGCAAGTTTATACGAAGCCGCCAGCCTGGATGGTGCCGGCCCATTGGCACGCTTGCGGCATATCACCATACCCATGATGACGCCCCTCATTTTCTACAACATGATTGTGGCAATTATCAACTCTTTCCAGACCTTCATTCCCTCTCAAATCATTACCCAGGGAGGCCCAGAAAACTCTACCCTGTTTGCCGTTCTCAATATTTATCGCCAGGGCTTCGATTACTTCAACATGGGCTATGCGGCAGCGCTCTCGTGGGAATTTTTCATCATCATCTTGGGGTTCACCATTGCCCAATTTTACATCTCCAAACGATGGGTATTCTACGAACAATAGGAGCAAGCCATGAGTGCAATCTCTCAACCCTTCTTCCGCCGCAAGACCTTACAAAAGGTTTCTTTGATCGTTTTGCAAATTGTGCTGACACTTTTTCTCATCACTTTCCTGCTCCCAGCCTTATGGATGGTGTCCTCCTCGCTCAAAGTCTCCACCGAGGTCTTTGCGCATCCCATCGTCTGGATTCCCGAATCCCCCCAATGGAGCAACTATACGCGCATTTTCGAGATTTTGCCGTTTGGCCGTTTTCTGTGGAACACCATCGTCGTCACGGGCCTGGCCGTCTTAGGAACAGTCGTTTCCTCGCTGATGGTGGGCTATAGTTTTGCCCGCCTGAACTGGCCTGGCAAGAACATTTTCTTCGGGCTGATGATTTCGACCATGTTCTTGCCCGAAATCATCACTCTCATCCCGCGCTTCATGATTTTCCGCGAACTGAAGTGGATAGACACCTTCTACCCGCTGATTGTGCCGCACTGGTTTGGCGTCAACGCGGTGTACATTTTCCTCGTTCACCAATTCCTGCGCGGGTTACCCATCGAACTGGAAGAGGCCGCCCTCATTGACGGCGCCAACCGGTTTCAGATTCTCACCCAAATCATCATCCCTCTTTCCAAGCCGGTCATTGCCTCCATCACCGTTTTTGCGCTTTTGCAGCATTACAACTCCTTCATTGAACCTCTCATCTTCCTGCGCTCCATGGACAACTGGACGATGGCGCTGGGCATCCGCGCCCTGAACGACACCAACGTCCAGAACTGGGAACTGGTCTTTGCTGCCGGGACAATGATGGTGGCCCCCGTGCTGGTGCTATTTATCTTTGCCCAGCGCTACTTCGTGCAAGGCATTGCCCTGACCGGCTTTGGAGGCCGCTAAACCCATGCTCTTCGACCAGGAAGCCAACAAACTACAGGAAGGCTTCACCCGCCTGAACTGGCTGGAACTTAAAGGCATCGAAACCGGCGTCGCCCGCTTTGAGACAGCCTTTGGCACGCTAGAAGTGAGTGCCCCAGGCGAAAATTTACTGCGCTTGCGCTGTTTGCGCGTTCCCGCGCCCGATTACGGGATTCTTGTGGATGCCGAGGCCCTCGACCGGGCGGCGGCCCAATCCGGCCTACAGGTTCAGACCGAGGGCGGGCAGATTCGCGTCTCTGCTG
>DAOUCM010000267.1:0-12565 GCA_034431895.1 Anaerolineales bacterium | reverse complement strand
CGAAGAAAATTCTCTACCCCCTGCTGGCGATACTGTTGCTCGCCATCCTGCTTGTTCTGGTCGTGCGCCCGCGCTGGTACCTGAACCTGACCAAACAGGTGGAGGTCTCACCCGCAACCGGCGCGGCGCTGGTGGAGAAATACGAGTGCCGCAAATGCCACTTCATCAAGGGCGAAGGCGCCTATTACGCCCCCAACCTGGACAAGATTACGGACAGCGACGAGACGCTCTATGGCTGGCTGGCGAACCCGCGCGCCATGCGCCCCAACACCGCCATGCCCAACCTGCACCTGTCAGAGACTGAGATACAGGCCATCATTGCCTATCTCAAAAAAGATTGAGAGTCGTATCCTCTCAAGAAATTAGGGTAGGAATGTTTTGGACGTACACGGTGCGCCTACTCCCCTGCTCTCTCTTTTCGAGAAAATAATGAGAGCCAACGCAAGAGAAAAAGCGGAGCCGGGATTTTCCGGCTCCGCTTTGCAGTGCAATGCAACCGGGCGCGCCAAAATAGGATGCAGAGAGGACAGCCTGCGACGGCAGTAACAGCGACAAGCGGCCTCCCTAAAAGCACTATGGACAATGCGGGCTTAACTTATTTGCCTCATGCACCGCGTTGTACCAATTGAACTCTTCGTTATCGCTGAAATAGTAGTAGGTTGCGCCGTTCGGCATCATGGCGACGGTAATGCCGCCATAACCGGACATGAAGGGCACCCAGAACGAGCAAGAGTATTGTGGGAACTCGGAGGGAGTCACGTTCTTTGCCCAAAAGCCATTGTTATATTTGAAAACGGGTGTGCCGGTGGTGTCCAGTCCGCGGTCACTGGCGTCCTTTTGCATCGAGTCGGCGAGCATATCTGGCTGCAGAAGTTGAGTCCCGTTGGCAATGCCGTTGTCGTTGTTCAGGAATTTGGACACCTTGGCGATGTCGTCGCGCGTCCAGAAGAGACCGTAACCGCCAAAAGGCGCGCCATTTGAAGCATTATCGGTGCGGACGGTGCTGACGCCGGCGCTCAGGTGAATGGGCGCATAGACTTCAGTATTCACCATGTCGAAGATGTCGGCGCCGGCACCTTCCTGCGTTTGCAGATAATTGTTCATGGCGCGTGCCAGAATGAAGGTATCGGACGAGTGATAGACCCAATACGTGCCGGGGTTGACCTTGAAGGGGAAGTTCAAGGCGGCGTCCATCTTGTCGGGGTAAGGCTCGGCAAGGAAGAAGGTCTCCATGTAGGAGCCGCTTTCATCGGCTTCGTAGCCTGCCAGGCGATAGTTGCCGGTCGCCATATCTATGGTGTTGTTGAAAGTGACGTTCGTCCATGTGCCGATGCTGGAGGCGGTTTCAGGGACATAATCTTTGATTAGCAGGTTGTACACGCCCGCACCATATTTTTGACCAAGACGCATCAATGCTACACCCGCAAATGCGGACTTGGCTGTGGAATAGGATGGCGCGCGCAGGTTTTCGCAGAAGGCGTATGTGCCATAGCGTGTGGTACAGCCGGAGACGTAGTTGACACCGTTGTACAAGAGACCGTAATACGTCATATGCTCCGGGGTGATACCGCTGCCGAAGACGTTGACGTCCACGCCGGAAGCAGGGTAATCGGAAGCAAGATCAGTTATCGGCTTGGTCGGGAGTCGGTTGCTCACTTCCAGCGCATGATTCGCTTTGAGAGTTGCGGCGTTCGTCACGGCATAGGGGGAATATGTCGCGGCTAACTGTCCCCACATGTTGATTTTATAATAGACGCAGGTTTCCTGCGTAATTTGATAGCGGACTTTGGATATGCCGCTGTTGTTGAAGAGAAAGGTCATCACGCCGTTGTGGGTGCAGTTGGCGTTGCGTTGAACGAGAGCGAAGGGAAAGGCAGCGCGGGAGTAACCGTTGTCGCTGTTTTCCTTCCAGACCCGCCCCGGCCCGATGATGTAGTTCCAATAAGGGTGGCCGGTGTAGATCAGTCCCTGTGTGACGGGGATCAAATGGCTGCCGTTCTGCACGAACTCGAAACTGAATTCCGGTAGATGCTTGCGCGGGTTATCGCCTGCGCCTGTGTAGCGATAAGTGTCCTTGATTTCAGAAAATCCGCCACTGGTGGCTTCGTTGATGAGTTCGAGGCGGCCTTCGAAGACATGGTCAGGCATAGCGGCGTTGGCAGGCAAGGCAAAGGCGCTGTCATTCACAGGCGCTGTGCTGGAACCGTTGAACAGGTCATTGTAGGTCAATAACGTGCGGCTGACATTACCGTCCCCTGTAAGGGGGTCGCCAGGGACAGAGCCGCCCGGAGGCGGTGTGGGTGTTGGTCCCTGCGGCGTGGGCGTTAAGGTCGGCGTGTTGGTTGGAGCCGCAGCCGATGTGCCTGTGACCGTAATATCTTCGGCGTAGCAATAATCTCCGGTGGTTGCGCCGTTGCCGCGATAACGCACCTGAAAATCGGCATTTTGATTTGCCCCGGCAATATTGCTGGTTGTTCCATTGAAGAAAGTAGAATTATCCTGCCCGTCGTTCAGGATGCCGATGGCGGTCCAGCCGCTGCCGGTGTTGATTTCGATATAGCAATGATCGGCGCTCTCCAATGAGGATGCCGCCATGTTCCAGGTGACGGATATATCCGTATAACCGACGGTTGAGACGGTTCGGGTGATGCTGGCGGTGCCGCGCAGGCGCACCGAGTTGGGCTGTATGGACGGCGACGCGACGCTGGAAACATTGCCAGACGCGGTCCAATCCGAATATCCGCTGTTGAAATTGGTGGTGTAGATCGTGGTGGCCTGCGCCTGAACCCCGGCGGGCGACGGCAAAAGCAAGGAGACAAGCAGGAGTATGCCAATGCTAACTCCCAGAAAGGACTTTTTCATTTTTTCTCCTTTGGCAGTGAATCTATGGACGAAATGAGTCCTCTAGGACGAGGACTTGTTTCACTCTGGAAATTCTTCTGTGGTCAGGAATTTGGAAATCCTGCCAGACTTCGACGATGGGGAAAATAAAAGTGTAAAACCCCTGACGACCTCCTTCACGGGCGATTGATATGATGTAGCCTCAATTCCCCCAACCCGGCGAACCCTTCCTGTGCTACTCCGTGATTTCCATAGACGGGGAACTTATGTCCCGAATCACGTAACTGCTTCAACGTCTGCGCCAGACCCAGCGTGCCGTATTCGCGTGTGCGCGTGGTGTGATCGAGGTCGAGCATCTCGGTCAGAAAAGTTTGATTCGTTCCCGCCTGTTGCAGGATGCGCCCGTCGGGGTCAATGATGGTGGAACGTCCGCCGCCCCACAGACCGACCCCGTTCACGCTCAAAAAATAACACTGGTTGAACAGGGCATTGGCCTGCGCCATGATCAATTCCAGCGGACGGTCGGAGGTGGGGGTGAGCGTCGGCTGGATGATGACTTCCGCGCCCATCCATGCCAGCGTGCGCGAGACTTCCGGGAACCACATGTCGTAGCAAATGCACAAACCGAAGCGTCCCACCTTTGGAATATCGAACACGCAAAATTGGTCGCCCGCCGCCGTCCCCGCTTCGTAGGGCAGCCACGGGAACATCTTGCGATACTTCGCCACAATGTCGCCCTCGGGCGAAATGACCACTGCCGTATTGTACATTTTGTCGCCTTCGATTTCCCACATCGAGCCGGGAATCAACCACTGCCGCGTCTTGCGCGCCAGTTCGCAGAAGCGGTCGGTTTGCGGGCCCGGCACGGGGCCGCTGTTCTTTTTCCACCAGTTTACGTCGGGAGGGGTCTTGAACTGCACCAGCCCCGGCACCACCAACTCGTGATAGACCACCATGTTGACCCACGGCATCTGCTTGTGGATGTTGAGCGCCACATCGGACATTTTCTCGAATGTCCCATCCATGTCCCACGCTTCGACGGACATTTGCACGCCAGCGATACCAAATAGACGACTCATAAGATTCTCCAAAGATAGGATTTACTCCACAAAATGACAGGCGACCTGACGGGAAGCGCCGCTTCGTTTCGACAGGCTCAACGCATCGCTCACCTGACGTAAAGCTGGTTCTGTTTCCTGACAGATTTTCTGTGCGATGGGGCAGCGTGTGTGGAATCTACACCCAGAAGGTGGGTTGACGGGACTAGGCACATTGCCCTCCAGCACCTTCAACTCACGCTTTTCTTCCACGACGGGCATTGGGATGGCTCCGAACAACGCCTGCGTGTACGGATGCAGCGGCTTGCCGTACACCTCCTCCGCAGAGCCAACCTCTACCAGTTTGCCCAAATACATCACGCCGATTCTGTCGCTGATGTGTTGGATGACATTCAAATCATGCGAGATGAACAGATAGGTCAAGCCAAAGGAGCGTTTGAGGTCATCCAGCAGGTTGATGATTTGCGCCTGCACGGAAACATCCAGCGCGGACGTTGGCTCGTCCAGCACGATCAATTTGGGATTCAGCGCCAGCGCCCGCGCCACCGCCACGCGCTGACACTGCCCGCCAGACATTTCATGCGGGAAGCGATCCAAGTGCTGCGCGCCCAAGCCGACCTGTTCCAGCAGTTCGATCACGCGCGGACGAACTTCATTCTTCGCCAGGACCCTGTGTGTGACCAACGGCTCGGCGACGATTTGCTCCACCTTCAAGCGCGGACTGAGCGACGAAAGCGGGTTTTGGAACACGATTTGCATCTCGCGGCGGATGGGCTTCATGTCGCGCTTCTCGATCGAGGTGATGTCCTTTCCATCGAACAGGATGCGCCCCGAAGTCGGTTCGATGAGCCGCAGGATCATCCGCCCCAGCGTGGTCTTCCCGCATCCCGATTCGCCGACCAGGCCAAAGGTCTCGCCAGAGGCGATGGAGAGGTCCACCCCGTCTACCGCGTAGACATGTTTGACCTCGCCCGAAAGCCATCCGCCCGGCAATCGGAAATGTTTTTTGAGGGAGTGGGCTTCGATAAGGTGGGTCATCAGTAATCAGTTATCAGTAATCAGTTATCAGTGAGCAGTGAGCAGTCATCAGTGATGGGTAGAGGGATTTACCAGGAAGCACGCAGCGAGATGGTTTTCGTCAACTTTCGACAGCGCGGGCAATTCAGTGTGACAGCGCTCGAAGGCAAACTCGCAGCGCGGCGCAAACGGACAGCCTGGCAGCGCTCCGGGGTTGGACGGAACCGTGCCGCGGATGGCTGCCATCTTTTTGCCGCGCGAACCCGGCTTGGGAATGGCGTTCATCAGTCCACGTGTGTAGGGATGCTGTGGATGGGTGAAGATGTCTTTCGTGGAACCGATTTCCGCCACGCGCCCGGCGTAGAGAACGGCGAGACGGTCACAGGTTTGGGCGACGACGCCGAGGTTGTGCGTGATGAGGATGATGGAAATATCGAATTGCTTTTGCAGGTCGCGCAGCAGTTTGAGAATCTGCGCCTGAATGGTGACATCCAGCGCGGTGGTGGGCTCGTCGGCAATCAGCAGTTGCGGACGACATGAAAGTGCCATGGCAATCATCACGCGCTGCTGCTGCCCGCCCGAAAGTTGATGCGGATAGGAATTCAGCACACGTTTGACATCTGGCAAGCCGACGGCTTCGAGCATTTCAGCGGCGCGCGTGGCGGCTTGTTTTGCGTTCAAATCCGTGTGCTGGCGGATGACGCGCGTCATCTGCGAGCCAATCGTGAACACAGGGTTGAGCGAGGAAGACGGGTCTTGAAAAATCATTGCGATTTTTCCACCGCGCACTTGCTCCATTTCAGAAGCGGGCAGGTCGAACAG
The DNA here is from genome assembly GCA_034431895.1 of Anaerolineales bacterium. GTDB lineage: Bacteria > Chloroflexota > Anaerolineae > Anaerolineales > Villigracilaceae > JAABUE01. The sequence continues at coordinate 6,827 of DAOUCM010000267.1, read as the reverse complement.
GTTCGTGGAATCGAAGGTGACGACGCCCTGCGTGATGCGCGCCGAGCGCGGCAGCAGGCGCAGAATCGAAAGCCCGGTCACGGTTTTTCCACAGCCCGTCTCGCCGACCAGGCCAAACACTTCGCCGCGTCTCACGTCAAAGGAAATGCCGTTCAACGCTTTGAGGACGCCGCGCGAGGTTTTGAATTCGAGATTCAAATCCTGGACGCTGAGGAGGCTGCCTTGCCGCTGCGCGTCTTGCCATGACGTGGTCATTTGTACTGCCTCGGGTCGAAGATGTCGCGCAGGGTGTCGCCCAGCAAATTGAACGCCAGCACCACGACGAAGATGGCAATGCCGGGATAGGTCGCCACCCACCATTGATTCAAAATCAACTCGCGCCCTTCACTGACCATCAAACCCCAATCGGGAGCAGGCGGCTGTGTGCCAAGCCCCAGAAACGCCAGTCCGCCCATGGCCAGGATGACCGTGCCGAGGTCCACCGTCGCCTGCACGAGGATGGGGGAAATCGTATTCGGCAGGATATGACGCAGGATGATGACCGCATCGGACACACCGATAGCCTGCGCGGCTTCGACGAAATATCTCTCCTTCAAACTGACCGCCACGCCGCGCGCGATGCGCGTGTACCAGGGCCACCACGAGACGACCAGTGCGATGGCGGCTTTGTCCAGGCCGCGCCCCAGGGCGGAGGTGATTGCCATTGCCAGCAGCAAGGAGGGAAACGCCAGGAACAAGTCCGTGACGCGCATGATGACTTCATCCATCCAGCCGCCCTTGTAGCCGGCCAGCGCCCCCAGCGGCGTGCCAATCAGCACTGCGAAAAAGACCACGCCGATGGGGACTATTAACGCCGCGCGTGCGCCGACGATAATGCGGCTGAGCATGTCGCGCCCAAGTTTGTCGGTGCCAAGCGGATGTTCGGGCGAGGGGACAAGCAGGGAATTGGCCGCATTCGTCTTGCCCGCGCCTTCGAGCGGGTAGGGCGCGATTTGAAACGCAAAAACAGCAATCAGGATGAAAAGAAGGATGACAATGGTGCTGGTCAAAGCCAGCGGGTCGCGCGCAATGACCGACAGCACGTGACGGAACGTCCGTGTGCGCTCGTTTTCGGGGGCGAGGGTGACAGGTATGGCAGTCATCAGTGCAAACTCACGCGCGGGTCCACCCAAGATTGGACGACATCTACAATCAAGTTGATGAGGACGTATCCCGCCGCGCCCAACAGGGTGATGCCCATGATGGCGGGGTAATCCAGGTTCAACAGCGAGCGGGTGGTGAAAAGTCCCAGCCCGGGCCAGGTGAAAATAATTTCGACGAAAAATGTGCCGGTCAAGGCAAAAGCGAAGGTCAAGCCGATGACCGTCAGCGTGGGAGAGATGGCGTTCTTCAAAGCGTAAAGGTAGGTGATGACGCTGTCCCTAATCCCGTAGGCGCGGGCGGTGCGGATGTAGTCCTGCTCCAACACTTCGAGCATGGTGGCGCGCGTCATGCGGGCGATGAGTCCGATGGGGTAGGCGGCCAGGGTGAAGGCGGGAAGGATGAGGTGCAGAAGAGCGTCCTTGAGGGCCACCCAATTGCGGGTCAGGAGAGAATCGAGGATGATGAAGCGCGTGATTTCCTTCACAGGGCTGACGAAGCGTATGTCCGCATCCAATCTTCCGATGAGCGGAAGCCATTCCAGATGACGGAAGAAAATGATTTGTAGAAGAAGTCCAAGAAAAAAGGCCGGCATCGAAACGCCGACGATGGAGAGCAGGCGGACGATGAGGTCGGGCGGCTTCCCCTGCCAACGCGCGCTGAGCACTCCCAAAGGAATGCCAATGAGCATGGCGAGGAACATGCCCGCAAAGAGCAATTCGAGCGTAGCGGGCAGGCGCTCGGAAATCTCTTGCAGGATGGGTCGTTTGGTGGAAATGGAATTGCCGAGGTCGCCTCGGAGCAAATCGCCCATGTAAATGACGTATTGCACCGGGAGCGGCTTGTCCAGCCCCAATTTTTCACGGACGCGCGCCAGTTCCTCGGGCCGCGCTTTGGGACCGGCATAGAGCGAGGCGGCATCGGTCGGCACCACCCGTGCAATGAAGAAGGTGATGATGGAGACACCCAGCAAAACGAAGACAGATGTCAGCAGGCGGCGCAGGAGGAATTCGAGGTGATGCATAGGCGGAAGCCCTCTAGCAATCGTCCCGAAGGTTTGGACGACTCAAATTTGCTTTTCAAGAAACCTTCGGGACGATTTATTCAAAAGAGATATTTCATTTCGCCGGGCGCAAATCGTAGAAGAAGTACTGCACGAACGGATAGTTCAGATTGTACTTGAAGCCTTCGATGTGCTTGGGGATGATGAAGACGGCTTTGGTATCGAAGAAGAACAAGCCGGGCGCTTCATCTACAAGCAGGTTCATGGCTTCGACGTATTTCGCCTGCGAGGTTGCCGGGTCGGTCACGGTCAGGCCGATGGCTTCGTCCACCAGCGCATTGAAATCGGGATTGTTCCAGTAGGACAGGTTGAAGAAGGGCTTCTCGGTATAGTAGAACATGGACCACAGGTTGTCGGAGCCGGCGTCGGAGTAGGTGGGCCAGTAGAGCAGCAGGAACATGTCCTGGGCGTTGGCGGGATCGCTCTTGGCTTCCTCCCATTGCTGATTGAAGGCAATGGCTTCGAGGGTTACATCCACGCCGAGTTGGGCGTAAGCGTCCTTGATGAGCGGCGCAAAGGCGGCTTCAGTGTCGTTCTCGGCAGCGTAGGTCAGGCGCAGGCTGAATCCGCCGTTTTCATAGCCCGCCTCTTTGAGCAGTTCCTTGGCTTTTTCAATATCGTAAGTGTATTGCTTCACGTCAGGCGACCAGGGCCACACGCCCGCCGGCACGGGTCCGCGGCTTTGCGTGCCGAGTCCCTTGGCGCCGATCTTGATGATGTCCTCGTAGGGGATGGCATAGGAAAGCGCCTGACGGACCTTGACGTTATCCAGCGGCGGACGCAGGGTGTTGAAGAAACCCACATAGTTGAAGAACGACGGTTCTTCGAGGAAGGTGTAATTGGGATTATCCTTGAAGTTGACGTAGTTCTCGGTCGGGACGCGGGTGACCAGGTCCACACTGCCCGATTCGAGCAGTTGCTGCTGGGTCAGCGCTTCGGGGATGATTTGCACCAGCACGGTATCGAACTGATCGTCTTCCCAGCCGCCCCAGTAGTCTTCGAATTTCTGGAAGACGATTTCCTGGTCGGGCTTGTAGGATTCGATGAAATACGGCCCCGTGCCGGCATCCTTGCCATCTGCCCAATAATTCTCATCCGCTGCGGCGGCGTCCAAGGCTTTGGGGCTGACGATCCAGGCGCCGTAGAGGGAAGAAGCGACCAGGTCGAGCGGCGCGGAGGCGCTCAAGTTGAATTGCACCGTCAGGTCGTCCACGGCTTCGATGGAGTCCACCATCCACCAGATGAAGGACGCGCCGCCGCGTTCCTTGGCGGCTTCGATGGATTTCTTCACCGCCTCGGCGTTCATCGGCTCGCCATCGTGGAACTTGACGTTGGGGCGCAGGTGGAATGTCCACACCGTGCCGTCCGCGTTGGATTCCCAACTTTCGGCAAGCAGAGGGGTGAACTTCTCGGCAGAGCCGGGCGGGTTGATGCGCAGCAGTTGCTCATACACGTTTGCCATATAGGCGGCTTCGGTCGAGAAGGACTCGACGGGGTCCCAGGTGGTGATATTGGCAGTATTGGCGATCTTCAACACTTGCGGCGTGGGCGGCGCTTCGGTTGCCGCGGCTTCTGTCGCCGGGGCCTCGGTCGCTTCGGCAGGCGCCTGGGTGACGGCTCCCCCGCCGCAGGCGCTCAGAATCACCGAAAGCGCAACGAACAGAGATACAAACAAGGTAAAGCGTTTCATAGTTTCTCCTTCTTTGGACATGAGGGTAGTATTTATCTTATCATGCCGTGTTTGCAAAAAGTTTGCAGGGCGCGCTCGAACAGTTATAATTTCGATAGACTGTCCTCGCCATGAAACCTTCTGTCCTCCTGCGCACCAAGTTTCTCGTCCCCCGGCCCCGCCCCGATTTCCTGCCCCGCCCGCGGCTCTTGGACTGGCTCGAAGCGAACGCAGACAAACGCCTGACTCTGCTCTCTGCCCCGGCGGGATACGGCAAAACGACGCTGCTGGCGGACTTCATCAACGCTTCTTCCTCACCCTTTGCCTGGTACACCCTCGACGCGCAGGATTCCGACCCGACCGTTTTCCTCACCTACCTGATCGAAGCCTTACGGTGCATGAAACGCGCGCCCGAATCTCTCACGCGCGCCATCGGGCAGACCGCCCAATCGCTGCTCGACAGCGCCGAAGCGAACGTCTCGCCCCAGCGCGTGCTAACCGTGCTGGTCAATGAACTGGCGGAGGCGATCGAAACGCCCTGGCTGATCGTGCTGGAGGATTATCACTACGTCACCAGCCCTGTCGTCCATCAACTGGTGGATTTTCTTTTGGAAAATGCCCCTCAGGGTTTGCGGCTGATCATCTCCACCCGCGTTGACCCCCCTTTGGCTTTGGCGCGTTTGCGGGCGCGCGGGCAACTGGCAGAACTGCGTTCGTCCTCCCTGCGCTTCCGCGAGGAGGAAATCTCGAATTGGATGCAAGCCAACCTGCCCGATATTTCGCCCGAAAGCCTGAGCCTGCTCAGCGAAAAGACCGAAGGCTGGGCGGCGGCGCTGCAAATCGTCCGCTCGTCTCTCAGTGGACGCGAGGCGCGCGATGTGGACGCCATTCTGGCAGGCTTGAACGGTTCTCAGCAATTCGTCTTCGATTATCTGGCGGAGGAGGTTTTCAAACGCCTGTCCGAAGATACGCAGGAATTTTTGCTGCGCACAGCCATCCTCCAGCAAATGGACGCCGCCGCGTGCAACGCGGTAGCGGGAGTGCGGGATGCCCAATCCATTTTGGAGGCGTTGGAAAAACAAAATCTTTTCGTTTCGAGTTTAGACCCGCAGAGACGCTGGTATCGCTATCATTACCTGTTCCGTGAATTCCTCCTCAGCCGCCTGCAGCGCGTCGAAACGGAATCCATCAAAAGTCTGGAACGAAGCGCAGGGAAACACTACGAGGCGCAGGGCGAGTTGGAAGTCGCCTTGTCGCATTATCTCAACGCGCAGGATTTTGAATCCGCCGCGCGGGTTGTTTCCATCTTCGCCGCCGATTACGTCGAGCGCGGGCGCGTGGAAGTATTGCATCGTTACCTCAGCGCCCTGCCTGCGGAAGTGATGAAAGCCAATCCTGAATTGATGTTGCAGCACGGCAACGCTCACTGGCGGCTGGGACAAACGGGCGCGGCCATTGCGGCATACGAAGATGCGCGCTCTTCCTTTGCGGCGCAGAACCATTCCAGCGGCGTGTGCCGCGCCCTCACTCGCCTTGCCGAAGTCAATCGCGCGCAGGGAAATTACCGCCAGGCGGAGAAGTTATCCACCGAAGCCTTGTCGTTTGCAAACGAAGACCATGCCGCCCGCGCCGAAGCCTTGATGTCGCTGGCGAAAAGCGTCGGCTTTTTGACGGGCATGGACCAGGGTCGCCAACTGGCGGAAGAGGCCGTCGAAGAGGCGCGGCTGGCGGGGGAAAAAATCAGCGCGCTGGCGCGGGCGAACTTTTTGCAGTCGCTCGGTCAAATCTGCTGGTGGCATGGCGACCCGCAGGCAACCGTGCGCTACTGTCAAGAAGCCTTGCAGATTGCCCCGGAGGAATTTTCGCCCATCGGCGCGCAGGCATATATTTCGCTGGTCACGCCGTATTTGTACTGGCGCGAACTGGACAAGGCGCTGCAATACGCCGAGCGCGGACTACAAATTGCCCAGACGCTGCATTTGAAGGAATTGCTCCCTAGCGCGTATACGGCTTTGGGCAATGTACTGACCCGTCTGGGCGAAACCGCGCGCGCCGAAGCCAGTCTGCGGCAGGGCATGGAAATTGGTCAGCAGTTGGGACTGGCTTCCTACGAACAGTTGATGGCAACGGGCTACCTTGCCTACAACTTGTGTGGCCAGGGTCGCGTGGAAGAAGCCCGTCAACTGGCGGAAGGCGCGTTGTGGTCATACACAGGCAACCCTGATACGTATGAAGCGTATGTCTGCCGCAGCGTGCTGGCGGATGTGGCGCTGGAGAATCGTCAACTGGATAAGGCTGAACGTCTCTATAGTGAATTGGTTGAAGTCGGCGAACGGCGCCAGTTCCGCATTCCGCTGGCGATGGTGTATTTCGGGCTGGCTTATATCCATCTCGAAACCGAACGTCCCGAAAGCGGATTGGAATACGCCCGAAAAGCCTTGCGTCTCATCGAAGCCTCGCGCACGTTCCAACTCTTTCTCGACCAGGGCGTCCGCTCGCAGGTCGTCAGTGAGGCGCTGCTGCGCGCGGGGGAGAAGAGCCCCTTCCTGGAGCGCGTGTTGGAGAATTTGCCGGAACAATCCGTGCAGGCGCTCCCCAATCGTTATTCGATGCAGGTACAATGTTTTGGGAATTTTCGCGTCTGGGTAAACGGCGAAGAGGTGACGCAGGAACGCTGGGTCTCTGCCAAGGCGCGGGATTTGCTGGCTTATTTCGTCACCCTGCGCGGACAAAAGGTGCCGGCCGATAAGGTCTTCGATGCCATCTGGGGAGAGAAGGAACGGGCAAGCCGCACGGCGTTCCACACCGCCCTGTCCCGCCTCCGCAACGCCCTCAAGGCCGGGGACGACAGTCCAAGATTGATTCTGGTGGAAGTGGGAGAGTACTGGCTGGACGCCGCCCGCTTCACGATAGATGTGGACGAGTTCAACTTGGCGATCGCCAAGGCGCGTTCTG
>DAOUCM010000266.1:0-2012 GCA_034431895.1 Anaerolineales bacterium | reverse complement strand
CGGTCAGGTCGAAGGTGAAGGCTGCACCACTTGTAGTAGCCACCTGACTGTTGCTGCCCGCAATGGCGACGATAAAGTATCCATTCTGAGGGGCAACGATGGCCGTGACCGGATCCGTGCCAAACAAACTGGAGACCACAATGTTATCGATCTGAGCCAGGTAAGGGTCATAGGTGCAGGTGAATTCAGCGCTCTTGTATCCTTCAGCAGGCACACCGCTCAAGTTCACCACGGCCGAGATCGTATCGCCTGCTTGGATGCTTGTTGGCATGTCAATGGTGGTTGTAGAGATGCTGCTAGGCGCTGGCGTGGCTGTTTCGGTCATAGCAACGAAGGTCGGCGTCATGGCCGGTGAACAAGGGAAGGCCCCCATATATTCACCGTTTGGCAAGCAAATTGGCGAACCAGGAAGCGGGTGGTAATTTCCATCCAACATTGGATTGATATTCCACACATCCCCTGGGGCAGCGGCACGCTTTGGCGCCCCGCCTGTCCTGTATACGGCGTTGTTGCCTTCGTCCACCGTAGACCGCACAGGCCAGAGATGACCGATACCATTGGCCTGATTGTAGAAAACGTTGTAATGCACATACACACCGCTCGAGTCGTACAATTGAAGCCCTTGTGAATGTAAATGATCCGAACCAATAAAAGTATTGTGAATGAAGGAAAGCGCGCTGGCGTTCTCGAATTCACCCACAAAGTCCACAATCCCCAAATTATTGACAAATGTCAGATCGTGAGTGCCTTGCGTTCCCTGGAACATCTTGGCTGCCCCGCCAATCCACTCGTTTGCAGATGGCAGGTCGCAACGGTTTCCGTCGAAGAGGATATTGGATGCAGCAACGTGGTCTCCTCCGTATGTCTGAAAGCAATCCATGTGGCTGTCAGACACATAGTCATTTTCCAAATTTGCCAGCGCCTCGATGCTACAAGCGGTTTGGTCGTACCCCTCCCCACCAAATGGCATATCATGGACATAATTGCCCTTGAAAACATGCCCGCTGCCATGGAAGCGGAAAGCATCGGAATCCAACCACCAGGCGGTAGAGGTGCTGCATGGATGTCTTTGGATGATGTGGGACACGTCATTGTTCTCGATGCGGTGATTGCTGCCCATGACCTCTGCTGCAAACATGGCATTGCGAAAAAAGACATTATTCCGCACTACGCAATCATGAGACGTATCTGCCAGTTGCACGCCTCCCCAAGTGTTATACAAAAAGCGGTTATTCTCAATCACGCAATTCCCCGCATTGACGACATAGACGCCATTGCCAGTGGTATAGGATTGTCCCCAGTTGGTCAGGGTGAATCCGCGAATGGTAATCTGATTTGCCTGAATGACAAATCCCTGGCTGGTGACTTCGCCCTGCGCCTGGAAGGTCAGGCTGGGACGTTGAATGCGCACACGTTCTGGGTAATTTCCTGCCAACACGATGGCAATGCTGCCAGCGGGCATAGAGTCGGCGGCTTTCTGGATGGTGCGCCACGGTTGTTCTTGTGTTCCTGGCGCGCTATCGTTTCCTGTTGGCGAGACATAATACGCCTGCCCTTCCAAAGCAGGTAAAGAGAGCCCTGAAGCATACACGTTATGAGAGAGGCTCAATGTGAGCAAGATGATTCCTAGGATTCTGAGTAAACGGTAAAAGATCTTGTTCATTTTCTCTTTCCTTGTCACATTTGAAAAGCAGCAGTTACGTTCCTACAGACGATTCGCTTACAGCCATTTCAATTTTTGAACAGCCCTGTCAATGGGCGTCATTGCCAGTTCAATGCGCCCGCCGTTCGATAATGGAAAGACAGGATCTCCAAATCCCCTACGTCAATGACACCATCCGCATTCAAATCTGCCGCTTCGAGAAGGTGGGTATTGTAATTCATCGCAATGCTCATGGCGTCGAATTGATCAATGACATTGTTCCCATCTATATCTCCAGCAATCAGACTGATGGGCATTTTTATGCTGGTCTCTCCCTCGATCAGCACGGCTTCTCCCTGGGCGCTCAAGA
>DAOUCM010000265.1:0-5450 GCA_034431895.1 Anaerolineales bacterium | reverse complement strand
TGGGTCCAGAAGCGGGGGCGGGGGCAGAAGCGGGCTGCGGTTTGCCGGTTTCCAGCCACGGACGCATGCGGGTCAACAATTCGATCAGGCGTTTGCGCTGTTCGCCGGTCAGGGCAGAAGTGTCCACGCTCTGGTTGTCCAAATCGAGCCGCAGCCGACCGGTCTCGTCTTGAAACAGGCGCAGCAGGCTGGGCGGAGGCGCGGGCGGCAGGGCAGGCGCAGGCGGCGTTTCGACAGGGACAGCCATCGGCTGCGCTTCTGTTTCACTTGCTGTTTGAGCCTCGCGCTCTTTCTCTTCCTCTTTCTTGCGTTTCTTGTATCCCTGGCTGCGCCCCTCGAACAACCCAAAGAAATAGCCAAAGAACATGGAAAAGATGGCAACGCCAATATAAAACAGGTAATTGACTTGCATACTTCTACTCCCTCGGCTGACAGACCGGGCAGAAATGCGTGCCGCGCTGACCGACGACCGTGCGCTGGATGGTCGTGCCGCAGACCGGGCAGGTTTGCCCCTCGCGGCCATAGACGCGAAAATGATTTTGGAACTGACCGCCGCGATAGACCCAATCAATGCTGGCGCCGTTGCGGCGGATGCCCTCCTGCAAGACGGCGCGGATCGCTTCCCACAACGCCTCGGCCTGCTCCCGTTTAATGGAATTGGACATGGCCTGAGGGTGGAGGCGCGCCCTGTGCAGGGCCTCGTCGGTGTAGATGTTGCCCAGCCCGGCCAAAAAAGACTGGTCGAGAAGCAGCGGCTTCAACTGACGGCGGCGCGCTTGCAGGCCGGCATACAGGCTTTGCGGCGTGAAGCCATCTTCCAGCGGCTCTGGGCCGAGTTTGCCGGTCACTTCTTGCGGTTCGCGCACCAGCCAGGCGCGCCCGAATTTACGCGCGTCGTCGAAGACCAGTTTTTGGGCTTGTGCCTGGCCGTTGGGGCTGAGCGTCAGAATCAAGCGGTCATGTTTTTCTGGCAAGGCGTCTGCTTCTTTTATATATAAATCTCCGCTCATGCGCAAGTGGACAAATAGGTTAAAAGTCGAAAGTCGCAGGTGTATCAGTTTCCCGCGCCGCGCCACAGCCAGGATGTCTTGCCCTGCGATGGCTTCCTGGAGTTGCGAGGCAGAGGGGGTAACCAGGGTGCGCGGCCACAGCAAGTCGGCGGCCAGGATGGTCCTGCCGATCAGTTTTGGCCGCAGGGCGCGGACGATGGTCTCGACTTCGGGCAGTTCGGGCATGTCGAAATTGTACTTTCGATGTAAATGTAGGACAAGTCTTTGGCTTGTCCTGGCAGGTCAGAGACCTGCGCTACGCTAGTAATTGCCCTTGAAATAAGCGCGCAGCAGGTCGGAGATATCCGCGCTGGTGTGTGCGCGCACGGTGGCAAAGAAGTCGGCGCTCGTGGCGCGCTGGCGGCTGTATTGGGTTGCATAATCTTTCAAGAAGGCAAAGAAATCGCGATCGCCCATGCGCACGCGCAAATCCTCCATGAAATAGGCCCCGTTCAGGTAGGCGGCGTTCGTGTACAGGCGGAATGTGCCGCCGTCATAGATCGAAGTGTCCACCCAGCCGGTCGGCTTGAAGTAGTTGACGCGGAAGTTCCACCACCAATCCCCGTAATTGGGGTAGTTGTACTCGTAGAAGAGGCGCTCGCTGTACACGCATAGCGTCTCGTCCAGCCAGGGCTCCAGCGCCTGATCGTTGCCCACCAACCCAAACCACCAGTTGTGGGCGATTTCATGCACGCCGATGCTGACCATGTTGCTCTTGGCCGAGCCGCCGTATTGGGCGTAGAACTTCGCCGCCAGGAACGCCAGGCCGTCGAACTCCTGTCCATCAGGGACATCGGCCATGACCACGCTCAGGCTCTCATACGGATAGGGCGCAAATTTGACCTCATAGAGACTGACGGCCTGGACTGCTGCGCGCAGCATCCCCTCGCCCGCGCCGGCATAGGCGGGGAAATAGTACGAGCGGATCACGACCGACCCGACGGCTGATTCTGCCATGAGATACTGGTCGCTGGCCGAGAAGACGAACGTCCGCGCCCCGTTCAGGCGATATCGAGTCCATTCGCCGTTGGCCTGGGCAGGCGCAGGCGCCGCCACGATCACGCCCTCGCCGGAGACCTGCATGTTGACCTCGAAATCGGCCGAGTCATACACCAGATGCTCGCCGAACGCCCAGGGGTCGTGCAGGATCCAGCCGCCCGCATAGGGGGCCACGAAGGGATACCATTCGGTCAGGTTGACCTGCGTGTTGTCGTAGCCGTGCGGGTAATCGGACTGTTTGGGCGGGATGGCAAGATGATACCGCATAGACAGGGTCAGCAGGGCGCCGGGCGCCAACGGCTGAGGCAGGAAGATCGTCAGGCGGTGGCCGTCCAGGGTGTAGTTTGCGGTAGCGCCGTCCAGGAACAGGGTTTCGAGCGTGAAACTGTGGGCGTACAGGTTGGCGTCCACTACCAGCACGATCTCGGACAGGGAGAGGCCGGTCTGGTTTGGGTAGCGGATGGTCTCGTCTACGGACAGTTGGCGGCCAGGATAATCGAACAGGGCATAGAAGGTATATTGCGGTCGCTCCGGGGGCGTGGCGGGGGCCGTCGTTTCTGGAGGCAGGGTCACGACCAGCGGGGGGAGGGTGGGGGTGGCGCTGGGCGAGGCGGTAGGCGAAGGACTGGGCGAGGCGGTGGCGGTGGCGCTGGGCTGGGCGGTCAGGGTAGGGGTGTGGGTGGGTGTCGCGGGCGCGGGCTGGAAGGGCGTGGAGGTGGCGGTGGCGTGGGGGTCCACGGTCACCAGGCTGAGGGTCGGGGGAGAGGCGGGAGGGGAGACGGAGGGGGCGCAGGCGGAGGTCAAGAGGATGAGGAGGGCGTAATGCGTAAAACGTAATCCGTAATGCGTAAAGCGTAATGCGTGGTACGTAAGGCGGGCGGCGAGTGGCTTCATTGATTAATAGGGGTTGGCAAAGTAGGCGGCCATCAGGTCGGAGAAGTCCACGCTGGTGTGCTGGCGCAGGAGGGTGAAGAAGTCCTGCGGTTTGGCGATCTTGCCGTTCAGTTGCGCCTGGTAGTCTTGCAGGAAGGCGAAGAAGGCTTCGTCGCCGATGCGCGCGCGCAGGTCTTCGAGGAAGTGCGCGCCGCGAAAGTAGGTTGCGTTGGTGTAGGGTTGAAACCCCGCGCCGTCGTAGATGCGAATGTCCACTTTGGCAGAGGGGTCATAATAATACATGCGGTAAGACCACCACCAAGAGACCAATTCGGGATGATAGGCTTCGTAATACAGGCGTTCACAGTAGTTGGTCAGGGATTCGTCCAACCAGGGATGCAGGGCCTGGTCGTTGGCCACGCGCTCGAACCACCACTGATGGGAGGTCTCGTGCGCGGCAACAAAAGTCAGGTAGTTTTGGGGCGTGCCATCGTACAGGTTGTAGAAGTCGCGCGGCAGAAAGTAGAAAGCCGAATATTCCATGCCGTCGTTGAAATCGCCCATGACGGCGGCCAAAGTCTGATGCGGGTAGGGGCCAAAGCGTTGACTGTATAACTGAACGGCCTTTACGCTCACGTCCAGCACGGCCTGACCGGGCTTTTCGTAGAGGGGAAAGTAATAACTGGTGACCGTCACATTGCCTGCCTGGGCGCTGACGGTTTGGAATTCTGGGCTGGCCGAGAGGACGAAGGCGCGCCCGGCGGTGAGCGTGTAACGGGTGAATTCGCCGCCCGCCTGTGCCAATCCGCTGGCAGCCACCACTACGCCGGGGTCGGTCTTCAGGTGGACTTCGTAGTCGGCGGCCTCATAGACCAGATGCTCGCCGTAGTACCAGGGGTCGTGCAAGATCCAGCCTGTCCCCGTTTGGTACGGGACAATGAAGGGGTACCAGTTCACCAGGTTGATCTGGCGGGCGGTATAGCCGTAGATACGCGGACGTTCCAGGCTGGGATCCTGCTGTTCGGCAAAGGGCAGTGCCAGGCTGAATTGAAGCGAGAGGGTGAGAGTCCCTTCGGGCGCAAGGGGGGCAGGTAAAGGCACTTCGAGCCTTTGTCCGTTGAGCGCATAGTTGCCGACAGGTGCGCCGTCTATGCTCAGGCCGCTCAACGCGAAACCGCCTGCCCACAGGTTGGGGACGACCGCCAGCGTTAGACTGTTCAATGTTTCGCCGGTGTGGTTGGGGTAGAGGATGGTTTCATCCACGCTGACGGTCTTGGCGGCGTAGTCGAGCGTCACCTCGAGGGTGTACCTGGCTCGCTCTGGCGCCGGCAGGGGAGTGGGGGTGGGAATGTCGGTCGGGGTTGCCGGCAGGGGCGTAGAAGTGGGAAGAACGGTCGAGGTTGCCGGCAGGGGCGTGGGAGTGGATGCCGTTTTTCCGCAAGCAAACAGGCTGACCAGCAACAATAAAACAGGCAGGCGTGAAATCGTTTTTCTCATGGCGCTATTATAGCGCGGCAGGCCGCTCTATGGAAATCACCTGCCCATGTCGCAGAGAACGCCAAAGCCAGCCCCCCCTTACAAAGGAGACTCGCCATGCGTCTTTGCTTTCCTTGCCCCGCTCACCCAGCCCGAAGGCGCGCACCGTTACCGATTTGGCGGGCAGGCCTCCGCATCGCCATCTGCCGGCTCACAGCCTGCCGCTTCTCGAACCACCGTCTTCCACTTCTCGGACAACCAAGCCCCAACCCCAAATTCCCCATCGCAAATCCCCTACGGGGACGATGTCCAAAATCTGAGATGGGACGCCACTGCTGCCTCCAGGTTTTCGACGCGAATACCCATACGGGTACGATGAGTCGAGAAACGAGCGAAATACGTGAACTTCTTTTTGTTTCGCCAGGCCGCGCACTCTACAATTTCTTGTTGATACTTTCGCGCTTTTTGCCTTTTTGGCGTCATTCGCGTTGAGTCAACGCCCGTCGGTCGAGCCTATCGAGAGGGATTACCGCCCATGGTTTTCTCAAGAATGCTTGACAAAACAGCCATGTCGTTGCGAAGCGGCGGTTTGTGCCGCTGAAGCAATCTCCTCCAGGTCAGTTTTGTCCGTCAAACGGGAGACTGCTTCGCCAGAGAGCGGCTCGCAGCGACATTTCGAAAACAGTTGTGATATATACATTTTCTTGAGAAAGCCATAGATTACCGCCGGTTGACAATTCCCAATAAACCCCGAAAAGGTTATACTTAACCTGAATTCGATAAGCCTTCGAACCGACCCGCAGGCTCGATTTTGCCCATACAATGGCTCTAAAAAGCCTTCGAGATGGTTATCCCAAACTGGCGTTACTTACTGCATGAGTGATTTGTCTTCTGCTTCCAAAAGTATGCTCATCACGGGTGCCGCCGGCGGCATCGGCCGCGCGACGGTAGCCTTGTTCGCCGAAAGGGGCTGGCGTGTGCTGGGCGTAGACCGCGCCCCGTTTGGGGAGGGTTTCCCTGCCGACGGTTTGTTCATTCAGGCTGACATCTCGC